>NZ_JBEAJG010000040.1:0-331796 GCF_040065235.1 Klebsiella sp. GB_Kp047
GCGCTTGCATGGCATGCAAGAGGTCAGCGGTTCGATCCCGCTTAGCTCCACCAAAATTCAGAACCCTCGCTTCGGCGGGGGTTTTTGTTTTTATCTATTTTCATGTAAAGCATTTTCTGCTTAAGTCAGTTAATCTCCAGCAATTAAAATCGAAAGTAATTTCAGACTTTTTCCTGATAAATCACCTTGCCTGCCCTAAATAAGCAACATAACATTTCCCCCATTAAACGTAATGAGGTTGCCGGAGTTTTAATTAACAATAATGGTTGATAAAATTAACATTAATATCAAAAAAACTCTGTTGGCCTTTATCGTCTGTTTAGTCGCTATTCCGCTGGCTCGTTTTATTTCACCGCAAACGGTTATTGATGGCAATCTTATTTATATTGCCTGGCTGCCCATTAGCGTGATGTTTTCTGTTATTTTTATCTTTGGCCGCTATGCGATTGCGCCATTAATCCTCGCATTTGCCATCACCAATTGCTTTCTTATTAAATTAACGCTACCGCAGGCGCTTATCTTACTCTTTTGTCAGCTGTTTGCGGTGTTCTTCTCCTGCGCTATTCTAAGACTGATGGTGGGTAAGCGCTGGCGCTGTGGCCCGACGGCAAAACATATGGGAGCGCGGATCTTCTGGGGCGGCTTCTTCGCGCCGGTGCTGCTGAAACTCACCATGTACCTTGCCGGGCAATATTTTGCTTTTCCCTTATCTATTACCAGCTATTTTGGCAGTATGCCATTGATTTATACCGTAATAGATATTCAAAGTTTAATCAGCGCGGCATTAATTTTTACCACTTTTTTATATTATCCAATGCGGATGATTATCAATCCACGCTACGCCCGACGTTTCTGGCGGCAGGAATGTTTACCGTGGCTGGCAGCAAAATATCGTTCCTTTACGCTATATTGGTTTATTGCGCTGGCGGTGATATTAACGCTATTGTGTGCGCCGTATCAGTCTGAATTTATTGCCGGTTATTTAGTTCCGGTGATTTTTATCGTCTACTTTATCGGGATTAGCCGAATTGGTCATGCGCTGCTGCGTATTTCATGGTCGGTCTCGGCTTTTTTACTGGTGGTGTATAACAAAAACTTTCTCCAGGGCGTCCAAAGCGAGTATTCATTATCCTTTGTGCTCTCAGTGCTGATCTCCTTTACTATCTGTTTGTTTTATATGGCAGACACCTATGCCCGTAGCGACCGCAATAAACGCCGCTGGCGTAGTCAGGCGGAAGAAGATCCGCTGACTGGCTTGCCTAACCTGCGCGCGCTGGAGAGCCATTTACAGAGCTGTCCGCAGCAGGTTATCTGCAGCCTGCGTATTCATAATCTCGACTTTCTCAGCAGGCATTATGGCCTGATGATGGGGGTGGACTGTAAACGGCAGATTATTCGGGCGTTGCAACCGCTGCTGGGGGCGACGGATAAAGTTTTCCAGGTGCCGGGCAGCGAACTGATCCTCGTGCTTGACGGACCGGAGCCTTCGTCCCGTTTGCATCATATGGTCGCGGTTCTCAATCACAAAAAATTCAGCTGGCACAATCAGCCGCTGGATCTGGAGTTTGGCGCGGCGTGGGGCCGCGACGACGGTCAGCGCGAGGGACTTCACCAGATGCTGGGTCAGCTAAGCTGGCTTTCCGAACAGGCGGGTAGCGAACGTCGGGTGCTGGCCCTGGATGAGGAGCAGGAGCTGGTGGTGGATCAAACCACCGAGCAGGTGCGCCTCCTCATGCGCGTCAAGCAGGTGCTCAAAGAGCGGGCGCTGATGCTCTATGCGCAGCCGATTCAGAACAGGGAAGGGGAGGGATATCATGAGATCCTCACCCGCATGCGCTGTGGCGATAGCGTCATTATGCCCGATCAGTTTATCCCGTTGATTGTGCAGTTTAACCTCAGCCAACGTTTCGACATGCTGGTGCTTGAGACCTTGTTCAGCGTGCTTCATCAGCACCCTGGCCAGCGATTCTCGGTCAATCTGCTGCCTGCAACTCTGATGCAAAAGGACAGTGCCGTGCAGATTATCGCGCTGTTTCAGCGCTATGCGGTCTCACCAGACCTTATCACTATTGAAGTCACTGAAGAGCAGGCCTTCTCCAATGCCGACATCAGCCAGCAAAATCTTGAAGCGCTGCGCGCGTTTGGCTGCGCCATCGCCATTGATGACTTTGGCACCGGGTATGCGAACTATGAACGGCTGAAGCATCTGCAGGCCGATATCATCAAGATTGACGGCTGCTTCGTTCGCGACATCCTCACTGACCCGCTGGACGCCATTATGGTGAAATCGATTGTCGAGATGGCGCGGGCGAAACAGATGAGCGTGGTGGCGGAATATGTCGAAAGCGAACCGCAAAAAGCGCGCTTGCTGGAGCTGGGGGTGAATTATCTGCAGGGCTACCTGGTGGGCAAGCCCCAGCCGCTGGGCGAATGACGGGTAAAAAAAAGCCGGGCATTGCCCGGCTCAGAGGACTGGCGCCTGTTACAGAACCAGAGCCGCAATTGAAGCAGACAGTACGCTGACCAGCGTGGAGCCGTAAACCAGCTTCAGACCGAAGCGTGAAACCACGTTGCCCTGTTCTTCGTTCAGACCCTTGATCGCCCCGGCGATGATGCCGATAGACGAGAAGTTGGCGAAGGAGACCAGGAAGATAGAGATAATGCCTTCCGCACGCGGGGAGAGCGTCGAGGCGATTTTCTGCAGATCCATCATGGCGACGAATTCATTGGAGACCAGCTTGGTGGCCATAATACTACCCACCTGCAGCGCTTCGCTTGCCGGCACACCCATCACCCAGGCGACCGGGTAGAAGATGTAGCCAAGGATCCCCTGGAAGGAGATGCTGTAGCCGAACCAGCCGGTCACGGTGGCGAACAGGGCGTTCAGCGCGGAGATCAACGCGATGAAGCCGATCAGCATCGCCGCCACGATAATCGCGACTTTAAAGCCCGCCAGAATGTATTCGCCCAGCATCTCGAAGAAGCTTTGACCTTCGTGCAGATTCGACATCTGCAGATTTTCTTCACTCTCTTCCACGCGGTACGGGTTAATCAACGACAGCACGATAAAGGTGCTGAACATGTTGAGCACCAGCGCCGCGACGACGTACTTCGGCTGCAGCATGGTCATATACGCGCCGACGATGGACATCGATACGGTGGACATCGCGGTCGCCGCCATGGTGTACATACGGTTGCGCGACATTTTGCCGAGAATATCTTTATAGGCAATAAAGTTTTCCGACTGGCCGAGGATCAGCGAGCTGACGGCGTTGAAGGACTCCAGTTTGCCCATGCCGTTGATTTTCGACAGCACGGTACCGATGGCGCGGATAACAATCGGCAGGATGCGAATATGCTGCAAAATACCGATCAAAGCGGAAATGAAGACGATAGGGCACAGAACCTTAAGGAAGAAGAAGGCCAGACCTTTATCGTTCATACCGCCGAACACGAAGTTTGTCCCTTCGTTGGCAAAGCCGAGAAGTTTTTCAAACATCTCGGAGAAGCCTTTCACAAAACCCAGACCAATATCGGAGTTCAGGAAGAACCAGGCCAGCAGGACTTCAATGACAAGCAGTTGAACAACATAACGAATACGGATCTTTTTACGGTCATGACTAACCAACAGGGCCAGTATAGCCACCACAACGATCGCGAGGACAAAATGCAAGACGCGGTCCATAGTTGCTCCAAATATGAGGCAGGTTAAATTTCCGTGCACATTCTATGCAACGGCTTTAAAGAAAACGAGATCAATTGCACACTATTGCAAGGAACTGTGACCAATGGCAAAAATAGTGATCAAACATCCACTTTTGTTATGTTACGTAAAGGTTTTAAAAGTTGCATTCTTGTACTACTCTTAATATTTGGCGCGATCGGGTTTTCTGACGCCCTTTTCCATATCCGGCCAGCAATTGTTCCCTCCTATCACAGCAATTATTATCTCCATTCTAAATGAACTTGATAATCATTCGCATTTTGATAGCATGAAACATAGCAAAGGCTATATTTCCAGAGGCAGAAGATGACTAGCAGTCGCGTTGAGAATAGCAGTAGTCGCGCCGCGCGCAAGGTGAAGCTCGCCTTAATGGGGCCCGCTTTCGTCGCTGCCATTGGCTATATCGATCCGGGTAATTTCGCCACGAATATTCAGGCTGGCGCCAGCTTTGGCTATCAGCTGCTGTGGGTCGTAGTATGGGCCAACCTGATGGCGATGCTGATCCAGGTGCTCTCTGCCAAACTGGGCATTGCCACCGGTAAAAACCTGGCCGAGCAGATCCGCGACCATTACCCGCGCCCGGTCGTGTGGTTTTACTGGGTACAGGCGGAAATCATCGCCATGGCCACCGATCTGGCCGAATTTATCGGCGCTGCGATTGGCTTTAAGCTGGTGCTGGGCGTATCGCTTCTGCAAGGGGCGGTGCTGACCGGGGTGGCGACCTTCCTGATCCTGATGCTGCAGCGGCGCGGGCAAAAACCGCTGGAGAAGGTGATTGGCGGCTTGCTGCTGTTTGTTGCCGTCGCCTATGTCGTTGAATTGATCTTTTCCCAGCCCGCGCTGGCTCCCCTGACCAAAGGGCTGGCGATCCCTACGCTGCCCAACGGCGAGGCGGTATTCTTAGCCGCCGGGGTGCTGGGGGCCACTATTATGCCGCACGTGATCTACTTACACTCCTCGCTTACCCAGCATCTGCACGGCGGGACGCGAAAAGAACGCTATAACGCGACCCGCTGGGATGTGGCGATCGCCATGACCATTGCGGGGTTCGTTAACCTGGCGATGATGGCGACCGCCGCGGCGGCATTCCACTTCAACGGCCATACCGGCGTCGCCGATCTCGATCAGGCTTACAGAACGCTTGAGCCACTGCTGAGCCACGCGGCGGCGACTATCTTTGGCCTCAGCCTGGTCGCTGCAGGTTTATCCTCGACGGTGGTGGGGACTCTCGCAGGCCAGGTGGTCATGCAGGGCTTCATCCGCTTTCATATTCCGTTGTGGTTTCGCCGGGCGGTGACCATGCTGCCGTCGTTTGTCGTCATTCTGCTGGGACTGGATCCAACGCGTATTCTGGTGATGAGTCAGGTGTTGCTCAGCTTTGGTATTGCGCTTGCCCTGGTGCCGCTGCTGATATTTACCAGCAATGCAAAGCTAATGGGAGACCTGGTGAATACCCGTTGGGTGAGAGGCATCGGCTGGGCGATAGTCGCCATCGTGGTGAGCCTGAACGGCTGGTTAATTGTGGGATCGCTGCTCGGGGTGGATTGATGACTTCCTGCTGCGGAATAAAGCAAAGGGGAGCCGATGGGCTCCCCTTTTCGTCTGTTAGTGATGGCCATGTCCATGACCGTGACCGCGTCCGCCGGGACCTCGTCCCCAGCCGCCGCGATGGTCGTCGCGGTCGCTCCAGCCCGCGCGATAGCCGCGCTCCCAGGCTTTATCTCTGCCTTTGTACCAGCCTTTGTGCCAGCCGTTGTCATGACGATGCCAACGGTTATCACGCCATTCATAGTGACGACGCCAGTAATCACGGTCGCGCCAGCTGCCACCGTCCCAGTAGTTACCGTAATTGTCACGATCGCCAATTTGTAATTTTATCGATGGCAACAGGGTGATTTCACCAGCGTTAGCGACTAATGGCGCTGCGGCCAGCAGTACTGCTGCCAGAATCAGTGACCTGAACATACTCTTCTCCTTCACGATCGGGGCCGTAAGCGGCCTGTTAACCTGATATTACGGGCCGGTAAAGACCCGTCGCATCGGACGAACTCCGAAAGCGCAGAAAAGAGCACTTTTTGCTAAAGTAACATTTGCTTTACAGCGCCAGGATGGCATCAATCGCCGCGCACTCCCCGGCGCTGAAATGACGGTTTTTCAGCATCCCTACCGCATCATCCAGCTGGGCGGTTTTGCTGGCACCGATCAGCACGGAGGTGACTTTCTCCTCGCGCAGCACCCAGGCCAGCGCCATCTGCGACAGCTTCTGCCCGCGGGCTTCCGCCAGCGTATTCAGCTGACGAATTTTTTCTAATTTGGCGCGGGTCAGTTGCTCCGGCTGCAGAAAACGACTGCTGCTGGCGGCGCGTGAGTCTGCCGGAATGCCGTTAAGATAGCGGTCGGTTAGCTGGCCGCCGGACAGCGGTGAAAACGCTATACTTCCCACCCCTTCGGTCTGCAAAAAATCCAGTAATCCCTCTTCCACACCGCGTTCAAACATGGAGTAGCGAGGCTGGTGAATGACGCAGGGGGTGCCGAGGTCGTTAAGGATTTTCACCGCTTCTCGCGCCTGTGCGAGCGGATAGTTAGAGAGGCCGACGTACAACGCTTTACCCTGGCGGACAAGATGATCGAGCGCGCGCATCGTTTCCGTCAGCGGTGTCTCCGGGTCCGGGCGGTGATGATAAAAAATATCGACATACTCCAGCCCCATGCGCCGCAGGCTCTGGTTCAGACTGGCCACCAGGTATTTGCGTGAACCCCAGTCGCCGTAAGGGCCGTCCCACATGGTGTAACCCGCTTTGGTGGAGATGATCAACTCATCGCGATAGGGCAGGAGGGCCTCTTTAAGGATGCGGCCAAAATTGCTCTCCGCCGAGCCCGGCGGCGGCCCATAATTATTGGCCAGGTCGAAATGGGTAATGCCGAGGTCAAACGCGTGCAGGAGCATCTGCCGGCTGGTTTCCACCCGCGTTTCATCGCCAAAGTTATGCCACAGACCGAGAGAAATAGCCGGGAGCTGAAGGCCGCTGCTCCCGCAGCGACGATAGGCCATCGTTTGATATCGCGTGGTGCTTGCCTGGTAAACCATTCTTCCTCCGCAGATAAAACAAGGTGTGTATACGTTTACACTAATCAATGTTTTGCGTGGAGTACACCGCTTTTTAGGCGTAACTATTGCTTTACACCGGCTTTATCGTCCCCCTTCTGGACAGGCGGATCGCTTATTCAATACTCAAATTACACCTGCACCAAAATGAGGATAATGGACATGCAACCGACCTACACTATTGGGGATTATCTGCTGGATCGCCTTGTTGACTGCGGTATTGACCGCTTGTTCGGCGTACCAGGAGATTACAACTTACAGTTTCTCGATCGCGTCATCGCGCACAGCGCCTTGGGGTGGGTCGGCTGCGCCAACGAGCTGAATGCGGCCTATGCTGCTGACGGTTATGCACGCATTAAGGGGGCCGGCGCGTTACTAACAACCTACGGCGTCGGCGAACTAAGCGCCCTGAACGGCGTGGCGGGAAGCTATGCGGAGCATATTCCGGTATTACATATCGTCGGTGCGCCCTCCACTGGCGCTCAGCAGCGCGGCGAACTGCTGCATCACACCCTGGGTGACGGCGATTTCCGCCATTTTGCGCGAATGAGCGAGCAGATCACCTGTAGCCAGGCGCTGCTGACCGCTGGCAACGCCTGCCATGAGATCGACCGTGTTCTGCGCGATATGCTGACGCATCATCGACCTGGCTATCTGATGTTGCCGGCCGATGTCGCCAGAGCGGCAGCGATTGCCCCAGCGCAGCGCTTGCTGGCGGAGGCCGCTCCGGCGGATCAAAACCAGCTCGCCGGATTCTGCGAACATGCCAGCCGCCTGCTGCGGGGCAGTCGACGCATTTCCCTGCTGGCGGACTTCCTCGCGCAACGCTATGGCCTGCAGAACACGCTCCGGGAGTGGGTAGCGAAAACCCCCGTCGCCCACGCCACCATGCTCATGGGCAAGGGGCTGTTCGATGAGCAGCAGAGAGGTTTTGTCGGCACCTACAGCGGCATCGCCAGCGCGCCGCAGACCCGGGAGGCTATCGAAAACGCCGACACCATCATCTGCATTGGGACGTGCTTCACCGACACTATCACCGCAGGGTTCACCCAGCATCTGGCGCGGGAGAAGACCATTGAGATCCAGCCCTTCGCCGTCAGGGTGGGCGATCACTGGTTCAGCGGCGTGCCAATGGATCAAGCCCTGGCTGCATTAATGACGCTTTCCGCCCCGCTGGCGGCGGAGTGGGCGGCGCCTCAGGTCGTGGCGCCGGAAGTGGAAGAGGAGGGCGAAGGCGAGTTAACCCAGAAGAATTTCTGGTCGACAGTGCAAGATGCGCTGCGCCCCGGCGATATTATCCTCGCCGATCAGGGGACGGCGGCATTTGGCATCGCGGCGCTTAAGCTCCCCTCTGAGGCATCGCTGATCGTCCAGCCGCTGTGGGGATCGATTGGTTTTACCCTCCCGGCCGCCTATGGCGCGCAAACCGCGGCGGCAGAGCGGCGGGTGGTGCTGATCGTCGGCGATGGCGCCGCCCAGCTGACGATTCAGGAAATGGGCTCTATGCTGCGCGATAAACAAAAGCCGCTTATTCTGCTGCTGAATAACGAAGGGTATACCGTAGAACGGGCGATTCACGGTCCGGAGCAGCGCTACAATGATATTGCCCTGTGGGACTGGCGGCGCCTGCCGGAAGCCTTCGCCCCGGACGTTGCCTCGCGCTGCTGGCGGGTTACGCACACTGCTGAGCTACGGGAGGCGATGGCGGAGAGTATCACCTCCGATACTCTCACCCTGGTGGAAGTGATGCTGCCGAAAATGGATATCCCCGATTTCCTGCGCGCGGTGACGCAGGCGCTGGAGGAACGAAACAGCCGCGTTTAGTCGGTATGGCGTCTGGCAATCATTAAGGGCCTCCCGGCCAGCAGCAGCCAGGCCGGGAGCATCACAATGCACAGCAGCGGCAGCAGCGTGGTGTCCGGAACCACCACAGCGGCCATAAACAGGCTCAGCCAGCCGTCGCGGGTGACGACCAGCACCATGCCGAGGATCGCGCAGGAGACGGTAATTGCCGCCGGCACGGCGTCCACGTGGGCATGCAGCATCAGCCCCAGCGCCACGCCGACGAAGACCGCGGGGAAAATCCGCCCGCCGCGAAAGCCGCAGGCCGAGGCGAGAACCAGCGCAGCCAGTTTGACCAGCGCAATGAGCAGATAATCCGAGGCGGTCAGCGTCTGGCTGAAGGCCAACTGCTGCATCTCATCCAGCCCCTTAAACAGCGTTAAATGTCCGCCAATGGTTCCAAGGATCCCTAGCAGCAAGCCGCCGAGGCCCAGCGTCAGGATTGGGTTTTTCAGGCGATGCATCAGCGTGTGCAGGCGCGGCAGACACCAGACGGCGACCATACCGACAGCGATAGCGATCAGGGCGACGATCATACCGCTGACGATATCGACGAAGTGCATCTGGCTATAGTGCGCGATCGGCAGCGTGAAGTGGGGGTGGAAAAACAGCCCGGTCGTCAGCGCGCCCGCGGCGGCGGCAAGCATCGGGGCAAACAGACGATCCCACAGCGGCGACTCGTTGCTGCTGTTCAGGGTTTGCGAAAAAATCAGCGCGGCGGCCACCGGGGTGCCGAAGAGGGCGCCGATGGTGCCTGAGGCCGCGAGAATGGTCCAGTCCAGAGAGCTGACCCGGGGGAACAGTCGGGAGCCGACGGCGACGGCCAGCGCAATATTCACCACCATAATTGGATGCTCCGGGCCCAGGCTGACGCCGCCGGCGAGGCCAAGGATCAGCGCCGCCAGCAGCCCGGGCAGCGCGCCGGTGGCAATAGGCGCGCCGATTAACGACTCGGTCGCCGGGTCCGGCCCGGCGTGCCCCGGGCTGTAACGGACGACCAGGCCCACCGCGATCCCCGTCGCCGTGAGAATGGCGATGATCCACAGCGGGTTGTCGGCGCTCACCCCAAACTGCACAGGCAGATTGCTCCACAGGATGCGCTGCAGCAACGCGGCAACTTTCATCGCGCCGATCAGGATCAAACTGGAGGCGATGCCAATCAGGATAGCTGGCACCGACAGGATCAGCATTGTTCTGGCGCGAGGATGGAGCATGAAAATGTCCTTGTTAAAGTTCAGGAGCACTACTTTGCCTTTGTCGACGGGGACCGTCGATGCAAATGGTGCTGAAACGATAAAGTTAAGGCGGCGTCTGATACCCGTGGCCTCGTTAATAGGCTACTTTGCATTGATTACAAACTAAATGTGACCTGTGTCGCTAAACAAGGGGCGTCCGCGAGTTGGACGTTGTTGTTAAGCCGCCATGAATTTACAGTGTGCCAAAAGATTTATTTTGACTTTAGCGGAGCCGTAACGGAATGACAAAATTTGCTTTAGTAGGAGATGTCGGGGGGACCAACGCCCGCCTGGCGCTGTGTGATCTGGCGAGCGGAGAGATCTCTCGTGCAAAGACCTATTCCGGGCTCGATTACCCCAGTCTGGAGGCGGTGGTGCGCGTCTATCTCGAGGAGCATCAGGTGACGGTCAGCGAAGGCTGTATCGCCATCGCTTGCCCGATCACCGGCGACTGGGTGGCGATGACCAACCATACCTGGGCCTTCTCCATCGCCGAGATGAAGCGCAACCTTGGCTTTGCGCACCTGGAGATTATTAACGATTTCACCGCCGTTTCAATGGCCATCCCGATGCTGAAAGCTGAGCACCTGATTCAGTTCGGCGGCAGCGCGCCGGTAGCCGGCAAACCGATCGCCGTTTATGGCGCCGGAACCGGGCTGGGCGTAGCCCATCTGGTGCACGTTGATAAGCGCTGGGTCAGCCTGCCTGGCGAAGGCGGCCATGTCGATTTTGCGCCGAACAGTGAAGAAGAGGGCATTATTCTGGAAGAGCTGCGCGCTGAACTGGGGCACGTCTCCGCAGAACGCGTGCTCTCGGGGCCTGGTCTGGTCAACCTCTATCGCGCGATAGTCAAATCGGATGGTCGACTGCCGGAGAACCTGCAGCCGCGTGAGGTCACCGAGCGGGCGCTGGCGGATAGCTGCACCGACTGTCGCCGGGCGCTGTCGCTGTTCTGCGTCATTATGGGGCGCTTCGGTGGAAACCTGGCGCTGACCCTGGGGACGTTTGGCGGCGTGTATATCGCCGGCGGCATCGTGCCGCGCTTCCTGGAGTTCTTTAAAGCCTCCGGCTTCCGCGGCGGTTTTGAGGACAAAGGCCGATTTAAAGCCTATGTCCAGGATATCCCGGTTTACCTGATCGTGCATGACAACCCAGGCCTGCTGGGCTCCGGCGCGCATCTGCGTCAGACGCTGGGTCAGGTGCTGTAAGCGCATTCCTCCCGGGCTACCGCCGTAGCCCGGCAAGGCGGGGCTCCCCGTCGTCTACAGATTCATCAGCTGGCGAAACTCTTTCACTTTACTGCGACTGACCGGAACCTGAAACTCCAGGTCGCGCAGACGTAGCACGTAGGTATTGTTAAACCATGGCTCAATTTCACGAATTTTGCTGAGATTCACACAGTACGAGCGGTGACAGCGAAAGAAATGTGCGGTGGGCAGTTTGCTGCAGAATTCGGTAATGTTCATCGGCATGACGAAAGACTCCCGGCGAGTGTAGACGAAGGTCATCTTCTCGTGCGCCTCTGCATAATAGATATCATGGATACTGGTGACGATGATCCGCTCATCTTTTATCAGATTGATGGTGTCGTTTTCCCGAGGCGCCGCGCTGGCTAGCCCGGAGGCGGCGTTATTTTGCTGCTGCCAGGCGGCGGTCAGCTTCTGCAGCATATTGATGATGCGCGACTCCTGGTAGGGCTTGAGGATGTAGTCAAACGCCTCCAGCTCAAAGGCTTCCACGGCGTGTTCTTTCCACGCGGTGATAAAAACGATAAAAGGCTTATGGGCGAACTGGCTGATGTTTTGCGCCAGCAGAACGCCGTCCAGCGACGGAATATTGATATCGAGAAAGATGGCGTCGACCTTGTTGTGCTGGAGAAATTTCAGCACGTCCAGACCGTCGTCAAAGCTGCCGACGATCTCCATCTGGCTGTGGGTGTTGATAAGCCAGGAGAGCTCCTGTTGGGCCAGAAACTCATCCTCCACAATGATAACTTTCATCTTTTCTCCGCTCATGACAACAGAGACTCCGTCAGCGCCTGCGGCGTAGAGTGATTGGGGACATAAAAGGCGATTTCCGTTCCTGGCGTCAGGGTGCGGATATGCAGCCCCTCGCCGTAGAGCAGTTTCACCCGATGATGAACGTTGAGCAGGCCGATTTTGTTACCTGGCATTTCATCGGCTTCCACGCGGGCGACCACGGCGGGATCGATGCCGTTGCCGGTGTCGCGAACGCTGATGCGAACCCGATTGCCGCACTCATTGATGCCGATCGTCACCACCCCTTTCCCTTTACACGGCTGAATGCCGTGCACAATGGCATTTTCCACCAGGGGCTGGATAAGCAGGCTCGGGATCACGCAGCTGACGTCGTCGTCAATATCATAGATGACCGTCAGTTTGTCGCCGAATCGCGCCTGTTCAATGGCGATGTAATCTTTGATCTGATACAGCTCTCGTTTGATATCGATCTGCTCATCGTCTTTTAATTCGATGTTATAGCGCAGATAGCGCGACAGATTAAAAATGAGCTGGCGCGCGGTGTCCGGATTAAGGCGAATCGAGGAGGAGATCGCGTTCAGGGCATTGAATAAAAAGTGCGGGTTAATCTTGCTTTGCAGAGCGCGCAGCTCCGCTTTGTTGGCCATCTCCCGCAGCTGTTCGGCGCGGGAAACCTCCAGCTGGGTGGAGATGATTTGTGACAGGCCTATCGCCATCTCCTGCAGCGTCGAGGTGATGCGATGGGCGTGGCAGTAATAGATTTTTAGCGTGCCGGTGACCACCCCCTTTTCCCACAGCGGGATGACCATTAAGGAGTGGATCTCCGGCGTGCGGTGGGCTTCGTCATTGTTTTTTATAATGATCTTTCCATAACGAATGGCCTGTCGGGTAGTGGGGCTGATGACATCGTCATGGTGTTGATAGTTGGCTTCACCGACGCCCACGTAGGCCAGCACGTGTTCCGTATTGGTGATTGCCACCGCGTCGGCGGTAATGTCGCGGCGGATGATGTCGCAAACCTGGCGCAGAGAATCGCTGTTGACCTGACGGAACAGCGGCAGGGTTTTGTTGGCAATGTCGAGCGCCAGTTTCGCCTGCCGCGCGGCGCTGGCCTCCTTTTCACCTTCCACGCTCTGCACCAGCAGCACGATAAAGCCGATGCAGACGCTGCCAAGGATCATCGGGATACCAATTTTCGAGACGATATCCAGGCCGAGGCTCAGAGAGGGCGCCCAGACTATCACCAGGATCATGGTCAGGGTCTCGCAGACCATGCCGGCCAGAATGCCGATTTTCCAGCGTTGATCGCGGGCCACCTTGCGGTTAATCAACCCCGACAGCAGACCGGCGATGATGCTGGTGATAAAGCAGGGTACGGCGGTCACGCCGTCAATATCAATCAGATAGCGGTGCACACCGGCAATCACCCCGACAATGGCTCCCACCCATGGGCCAAACAGGATCCCGCCGGACATCACGGCGATGATGCGCACGTTTACCAGCGATCCTTCCACCGGCACACCGGACCAGGTACTGAAGAGCGCGAACAGCGAGAAGATGGCGGTGACAGCCAGCAGCTCTTTCGGCGTATGCGCTGATTTATGCAGCAGTTCGCGGAACAGGCGGAGGCGAATAAGGAAAAACAGGCAAATAAGCATCAGGGCCGCACGATCATAGACCGCCAGCATCATAGTAAAGATTTCGTGCATGGGTGCGCCGCGTCAGTGGCCAGAAAAGGACATGATAAAAAACCTGACGACAGAAGACCAGCCGCAGAAAAATAATGAGGAAAAGGCACACTTTTAAAAGGGGATTGAATCATGGCAAGGCGACAAACCGCTAGACGCCAGAGGAAACGATAAATACCCGTGATAGAAAAGATATCAATATGTTACCACTTGCATACAAAACGGTATTCATCCCGCGGCGTACTGCCGTATTTAGCGCAGACGATACCCGTTTTTAACGCCAGTGATTATTTTTCGTCAGGGCACTCGACAACGTGTTTTTTTTCAGGTTATTTTCTAAACGAGCCGCAACAGCGGCAGCGTCGCTCGGACGGTCCGGGCGCTAACGTTAATCAGAGGAACCTATGGCTGAATCCAGTCCTGAACGCCGTTTTACGCGTATCGATCGTCTCCCCCCGTACGTTTTTAATATTACTGCCGAACTGAAAATGGCTGCGCGCCGGCGCGGCGAAGATATTATCGATTTCAGTATGGGCAATCCCGATGGCGCGACGCCGCCGCATATCGTGGAAAAACTCTGCACCGTCGCGCAGCGGCCTGACACCCATGGTTACTCTACCTCGCGGGGGATCCCACGCCTGCGTCGCGCTATTTCGCGCTGGTATGAAGAACGCTATAACGTCGATATCGATCCGGAATCGGAAGCGATTGTCACCATTGGTTCGAAAGAGGGGCTGGCGCACCTGATGCTGGCGACGCTGGATCATGGCGACACCGTGCTGGTGCCGAACCCCAGCTATCCGATCCATATCTACGGCGCGGTAATTGCCGGGGCGCAGGTGCGCTCGGTGCCGTTGGTGGAAGGGGTGGATTTCTTTAACGAACTGGAACGCGCCATCCGCGAGAGCTATCCGAAGCCGAAGATGATGATCCTTGGCTTTCCCTCGAATCCGACCGCGCAGTGCGTCGAGCTGGATTTCTTTGAAAAGGTTGTCGCCCTGGCGAAGCAGTATGACATCCTGGTCGTCCACGATCTGGCCTATGCCGATATCGTGTATGACGGCTGGAAAGCGCCCTCCATTATGCAGGTGCCTGGCGCGCGCGATGTCGCCGTCGAGTTCTTTACCCTGTCGAAAAGCTATAACATGGCCGGCTGGCGAATTGGCTTTATGGTCGGCAATAAGACCCTGGTGAACGCGCTCGCCCGCATCAAAAGCTACCATGACTACGGCACGTTTACGCCGCTGCAGGTGGCGGCGATAGCGGCCCTGGAGGGCGATCAGCAATGCGTGCGGGATATCGCGGAACAGTATAAGCGCCGCCGCGATGTGCTGGTGAAAGGGCTCCACGAGGCCGGCTGGATGGTTGAGTGTCCGAAGGCGTCCATGTACGTCTGGGCGAAAATTCCGGAACCTTATGCCGACATGGGCTCGCTGGAGTTTGCGAAAAAGCTGCTTAACGAAGCTAAGGTTTGCGTCTCTCCGGGGATTGGCTTTGGCGATTATGGCGATACCCATGTCCGCTTCGCGCTGATCGAGAACCGGGACCGGACGCGTCAGGCGATCCGCGGCATCAAGGCGATGTTCCGCGCTGATGGCTTACTGCCCGCTGCGAGCTAGCGCTTCGGCGAATACGCTATAACAAAAACGGGAGCCTGTGGGCTCCCGTTTTTTTGACACCGCTGCAGTCTAGATCATCAGGGCAAAAGTACCGGCCCAAACGATGACCATAAAAGAGAGACCCATAAAGAAGTATTTCACGACTCATCACTCCACGCGCTTATGCGACGTTCAAATGAATTAATTGTTCTGTTTTTCAAGGGCTGTCGCCGGTGAAATCTCACCCTGCGGCAGCTCGCAATTCTGTGCGTTTAGTGCTCCAGATGGCGCTAATGTACGCCTAAAAAATCAGGGAAACAAGGGGCATTTTTTTATTAATTTTTAGTTACTTACGAGTGTCGTGATTCGGCGACACATTAATTTCGCCCGGTAATAAATTTAGCGCCAGCGACGCTACCAAAACGGGTTTCTCGTTAGTGATATTCGCGGGGCTAGTCAGGCTTGGCGCGCGGCATTCAGGTTGCCACGCGCCGCCGGTTTAATGCAGATCAGAGGCGCGCTGTCGCCACTCGGCCGGGTAGTGCGCTGGGATAAAGCGCAGCGTGAGCGCCATGAGTAACAGGACACAAAGCGCATGCCAGGACCAGTCAAGGGTGTAGTTCCCGCTCAGGCTACGCAGCAGGCCGGAAAGCCAGGGCGACAGGCCGGCGATGATAAATCCGATACCTTGCATAAAGGCTACCAGCCGGCCGGCCACCGTCGGTTGCCCGGCGTGATCGAGGGCCAGCACCAGGCACAGGGGAAACGCGCCGCCCAGACCCACGCCGCAGGCGAGGGCCCAAAGCGCTGGGAAGTGCTGCGGCAGCCAGATGAAGCCGCAGAACCCAATCAGCTGTAGCGCCAGAGCAAGCAGCAGAAGCTGGCGCCGGTCATCCTGGCGAGCCAGCGCCGGCAGCAGCAGCGCGCCTGCGGTTTGCCCAACCGTCAGCAGCGCCAGCAGCGAGCCGCTGTACTGGGCGCTGTCGCCAAGCTGCATATAGTAGGGCGGCAGCCAGGCGATTAGACTGGCGTAGCCGGCGTTGATCAGTCCGAAATAGAGTCCCAGCGTCCAGGCGCGGCGCTGGCCAATAATCGCCACCCGGGGCGCGGCGCTGGTCTGATGCGGGGCGCGGGGCAGGTGCCGACAAATCGCCAGCCAGCTGAACAGGGCGAGGAGGGCGGGGAGCGCCCACCAGGCCAGCGCATCCCGCCATGCTGTGCTATGCGACGCCAGCCATGGCGTAAACGCGGCGCCTAACCCGCCACCGCCCATTAGCGCCGCTGACCATAGCCCCATCACCAGCGGCGTCCGGCGGGCGAACAAGCGCTTAATTACCGCCGGGATGGCAGCCTGGATTATGCCGATGCCAACGCCTCCGGCCAGGGCGCTGGTGAGCAGTAGGCCGCTATTCGGAGCGATTTCCCGCAGCAGGGCGCCCGCCGCGATAATCAGCAGACTTAGCGCAATGCTACGGTTTTGACCGACATAACGATCGACCGAACCGGCGGCCAGCGCCAGCACGCCCATCGCTATCACCGGCAGGGCGGTCAGTAGCGCGGCCAGGGTATAGCTCATCCCGCTGGCGGCGCGGATCTCCGGAAGCAAAGGGCCGATGGAGGTGAGCAGCGGTCGCATATTTATGCCGATCAGCACCAGGATCCCCAGCGTCAGATTCTGTCGCAATACGGCTTTCATGGCTGCTGTTCCGCCCACCGCTGATAAACTGCCAGCCCCTCCGGCTGCGGGCGATGATGGATCGGCAACGTCTGCTGCGCCAGCGGCTGCTGCAACTGCTGATAAATCGCGGCGGTAGATAGCTGGAAAGGTTCTCCGTCCTGATTGCTGTTGGCGAAAAACACTTCCCGCACGCCGGTTAAATAGAGGGCGCTAAGACACATCGGGCAAGGTTGTCCGCTGGCGTAGATAACGCATTCGCGCAGAACCTCGCTCCCCAGCCTGGCGGCAATATCGCGGACGGCATTCAGTTCGGCATGCGCCGTTGGGTCGCCGCTTAGATGAAAGGTATTGACGGCTTCGGCGACAACCTCGTCATGGCGCACCAGCACGGCGCCAAAGGGACGACCGCCGTGGCTGATGTTGTGGTTTGCCAGCGTTAGGGCGCGCTGGAGATAGCGATCGTGAGCGGACATAGTCACTCCTGCATAAGATGCTGTTCAGGGAAAAAAAGGCAACGGGTCGTGCGTAGAGGGTACGTAACTTGTTTCATAAGTTAAAAGACTTATTTATGATTAACCCTAGTTGAATTACTTATAGGTAAGCGGATGCTCCTGCGCCATCTTTCCTACTTTATCGCCGTGGCAGAACACCGTGGCTTTACTCGCGCCGCCGCGGCGCTGCACGTCTCCCAGCCTGCGCTGTCACAGCAGATCCGCCAGCTTGAAGCCATGCTGGAGGTTCAGCTTTTCGATCGTTCTGGCCGTTATACCCGGTTAACCGATGCCGGAGAGATCTGGCTGGAGTATGCCCGCCGGGCGTTAAGCGATCTTGAGGAAGGGCGGCGCGCTCTGCATGACGCTGAGGATCTGCAGCGTGGCAAACTCCGCATTGCCATGACGCCGACCTTCACCACCTATATGCTGGGACCGCTGGTGGAAAACTACTATCGACGCTACCCCGGAGTGAAATTGCTGATTCAGGAGATGAACCAGGAGCGCATGGAAACGATGTTGCTGCAGGATGAACTGGATGTCGGCATTGCCTTTGACGAAAGCCGCTCCCGGGATATTGTCGTTCATCCGCTGCTGACGGAAACCCTC
This sequence comes from Klebsiella sp. GB_Kp047, assembly GCF_040065235.1. NCBI lineage: Bacteria > Pseudomonadati > Pseudomonadota > Gammaproteobacteria > Enterobacterales > Enterobacteriaceae > Klebsiella > Klebsiella sp. GB_Kp047. The sequence continues at coordinate 17,972 of NZ_JBEAJG010000040.1, forward strand.
GCGTTGGTGGTGAGCCGCAGTCATCCTCTGGCCAGAGAGAGCGCGCTCCGGCTGCAGGCGCTCGACGCGCAGCCGCTGATTTTACTGAGCAGCGAGTTTGCCACCCGGGAGCAGATCGATCGTTATTGCCGTCGTCATCGGCTCGAACCTGACGTGCGGATGGAGGCCAACTCTATCGGCGCCGTTCTGTCGGTCATTCGGCGCACGCCCCTTGCGACACTGCTGCCGGCGGCGATCGCCGGGCAGTTTGATGATGTAGTGGCTATTGAGCTCGAACCTGCACTGCTGCAGCGCACGGCCTGTTTGCTACAGCGCAGGGATGCATGGCAGAGCGCCGCGGCACGCGAATTTATCACCCTGGCGCGGGAGATTGCGCTAACGCTTGAGCAGGAAAACCGCCTGCCTCCTGCCTGAAGGCCTGCGTCGCTCGGCGGCGAGCCTGGACTAACGGTGGGTTGCGCTGCTGAAGTCGGCCTCATCGGGCAGGACATCCTCTCTCAGCATGACTTCCTCCTTAAGCCTTTCCAGCACGTGATGAAAGAGCTGGGTCTTGTCTGGCTCAGCCATCTTCTGCAATTTCACATTAAATAAAGTATGGGACTGAATTAGATCGTGGATAAATTCCAGCAGTACCTCACTTTGCGGAAGGGAGGTTAATTCCTGATGGATATAACCGGTTTGTTGCCATAGCGGATTTTTTGTGACATCCATCGGTCGGGCGCTAATGCTATGGGCAAATATTTTCTCAATTGCCTGACTGGTGATATAGAGCCGGTTCAATGACAGGGTGGGGTTTTCTGCCTCCTGCGGAATGAAGTGACAATATACAAACGGTTTCTCAGGCAGCATCATGCTGAGCCTGTTTTCATGATGAATATCGTCAGGCGCCTCCAGTAACGCCATTAAATTCCGGCTGTGCGGATGCCAGAGTCCTGACGCAGTGACCTTGACGTTGAACTGCGTGACGGTATTCCCGCGCAGGGTTTCCATGACGGGAATATCGCCATCAAGCCGCAGAATGCTATGGATATGAGAGTGTGGCGACAAGAAGGTCTCCACCGTCTCCGATGAATTGAGTGGATTAAATGTGCTGGTTACTTCTTTTTCCTGATGAGAAAGGACGGCGAGTTTTAATGTTCCCCGCGTTGGGTTAAGCTTCAGGCATAGATTGATCGCGCCGATATCATGCCAGTGAAGAATGTCTTCAATTTCGCAGTTTAGTAATTTTTGCGCCCGGGGGAGAGAACAATACTCCATTGGCGGTAAATTATTTAATTTCCAGATATTCCGTTCTGTTATATTCATAAGGTTTTTTTGTTGCTGAAAAAATAGCGGTTAGTATTGGGCGTAATCATCTAACAGCCACGTTTTATTGCCTGGGTTTAATGACCTGATTAATGAAATGCATTCACGTTGAGAATATTATATCGATAAGTTGATTATTCTTATTGTTACGTCAGATATTAACTTGACTGCGTTATCCTATCATTTATTTCGCTCGAGAAAAATAGTTTGCTTAACGCCTGAATACAACACTTTTTTGTTATTTTTTATTAATGACTCCGACGAGGGAGAACACAGCATGAGGAAAACGCGGCTCTCGAGATAAATGCCATGACGACAGGGATAACGCAAACGGACGCTCTCGGCATCCGTTTGCGGCGGCCATGCTTATCGGCTGACAGAGGGATAGCGATCCCCCGGCTGCGCGATGGCATACCAGGCCATCATCTCCGCGGTTCCCGGCTGCCCTTCAGCTGGCGCCCAGTCCATAGTGTCGATTTCAGCAAGCGGCTGATAATCGCCTTGTTTAACTTCAAATACCATTCCTCCTGCGTCAAGTGAGAGCACCGTATGCCAGGTGCCGGGCTCCATTTCCAGGGCCGTGCAGGTTTCACCCAGCACCACCCGGTTAGTAATCACGCCATGGTCATCAAAATTTAGCACCACAAAGCGGCCTTTCAGCGACAGCAAAAGTTCAAAAGTATGTCGGTGCCGGTGCGGGCGGATATAGGTGCCGGGTTCCATAGCGATAGCCAGGCGCTGCACCGGATCGCTCAGCTCAGGGTGAAAATTGCGATGGGCACGTAAGCGCGGGGAAGTGGCTGCCGCTTCGCTCTGCTGCTGCATATCGCTAAGGGTGATCTGTTTCATACCAACGCCTGGCTCCTTTGTTGTCCAGAGAGTGTTGAATCGGCAGGGCGGCAGGTTGACGCCCAGGCCACGCGATATTGTACGCAGAAAGTGTGTTGCTGTCGGTTAATTGTCGAGGCTATCGAGTACAGGAGGACTTCTGCCAGGCAACCACACAATTCCTTCCTGCTTTTTTTGCCCGGTACAGGGCGTCGTCGGCGCGGTTAAGTAATTCAGTCTCTACCGTTTTAGGATCCTCCGTAGTGGCAAGGCCGATACTGATCGTGACGCTCTCGGGGAGTTTAACCCTGCTGCTGACGTCGCCTGGGGAGATAATAGCCTGGCGAATCCGCTCGGCGATGAGTTGCGCCTGCTGTTGGCCAACGTCAGGCAGTAATAGTGCAAATTCCTCGCCGCCTGTTCTGGCCACAATATCATCTCTTCGAACCTGATCCTGAAGAACCCAGGCTACATACTGAATAACAAGATCTCCCTGAAAGTGGCCATATTTGTCATTTATGCGTTTGAAATGATCGATGTCGCATAACAAGATAGACAATGGTTTTTGCACAGAGACCCGTTGCATTTTTTTTGTCAGCGCAAGGTAAAAATAGCGACGGTTGTACAGCTGCGTCAGATAATCACGAATCGAGTTCTGATAGGCATTCTCATATTTATTGTTGGATAATTGATAAAGCTTAAACGCATTAAGGAAAATAATAATAATAAAGATCAGGGTGCCCAGCGTTTCGAAAAGCCTCGCTTTATACCATGTGTTTTCGCTAGCGACATCTGCGGTTGTTAAGAAAGAGAAGGTTAAGATATAAACGAAGCAGTAAAAATAGATTCCTGTCCAGAATATATTTCTGAAGCGGGTTAATGCAATCGTCGTGAAAAAGAGGAGCGTCCACATGTAAACCATTATATTACTGGCTAAGCGTATCGTTGGTTCATACAAGTGCATTGAGGAAAATCCAACAATCAGGACGATAGCTAAAGTAAGGCTTATGCAGGCAAAGGTAATAATAATGTGATTATGGGAGGCCAGCAGGCGATGAGAACGAAATCTGTATACTAATGCCGCGGTGATGATTTGGGTGAGTGTTAAGGCGTTGCGGTAAAAGTAATATCGCAGAAATTCATTGTATGAGATTGAGTCGTTGAGATTGCAATAAAACAGTTTGCTGTAATTATGTAACGCAAGAATCATCATTATGGCAGAGCCAATAAAGGCACAGGCTACTGGTATGAGAAACAGACAGCGTTTATCACTTAAGTATTTTAAAGCGATAGTTATTGATATTAAAAAGTAAAATATCAGAATAATAAGGGTCATGCCGTAAAACAACAACGGCGCTGGGGTCGTTATCGTGTTAATGTAGGTTGTGGTAAAATTAATTAAGCAAAATAGCGCCAGTATAGATACTATAAAAAACAACGGTGTCCGGAGCGTTGATGAGGCTGAAGGCCTGTTCATTAGGTCATACCTGTCAGGGTAAGAAAACTATGTTGTTATGATCGTGAATATCAATATTGTGAATGACGGTCAGGAGTGAGCAGTATGCTTTTCGTGCGGTTGCTGCTGAAGATGTCATTACGTTTTACAACTCTTCTTTTCCTGTGAGTCTTTCATTTTATTTGTAAAATGATCACTGGTGTTTTCCTCTTTTTAAAAAGAGGAATGGCGCAACGGGTTTTATATCTATAAATAAATCACTTTGTGCGTTAACAGGGAGGGGCATTGATGATCAGGTCGGTACTAGCTTGAGTGAACTATCTACCGGAGCTGCAGAAAAATCATCAAAAATCGCCGTGGATCCGACATAAAACAGGAGGGGCATGGTGTCCCCTGCAGGAATCGAACCTGCAACTAGCCCTTAGGAGGGGCTCGTTATATCCATTTAACTAAGGGGACAAGGCGGCACGAGTATAGCGTTTTTCGCCCGCCTGAGTAAGTGCCATACCGTCTGACTGCTTAAACCCTCGCCATTCTGAGCGCTTTTTTTATGCCCGGTCGGCGTTTTTGGCTTTTCCGGCGGCCTGCGCGCGGGCTTCTGCTTTTCGCTTGTTGCTCATGTCGTTACGGATCTGCGCATGGCTCAACAGCGCGAAGATGAAGGTTCCGCCGCAGATATTTCCCGCCAGCGTCGGCAGGGCGAAGGGCCAGATGAAGTCGCTCCAGGGCAGGCTTCCGTTAAATACCAGATAGAGGATCTCTAGCGAGCCCACCACGATATGGGTGGTATCCGCCAGGGCGATAAGCCAGGTCATCAGAATGATCACCACGATCTTGGCGGCGCCGGCGAGGGGAAACATCCAGACCATGGTGGCGACCAGCCAGCCGGAAATAATCGCATTGGCGAACATCTCCGTCGGGCTGTTTTTCATCACATCTTCGGCGATGCTGACGAAGGCCTGGCGGGTCGGCTCATCAAAAACAGGCATATAATTGAAGGCCCATGCGGCCACCGCGGTGCCGATGAGATTGCCCGCCAGTACCACCGACCATAGCCGCATCAGCAAACCGACGTTTCCGGGGGTGGGATTGTGCATCACCGGCAGTACGGCGGTGACCGTGTTTTCCGTGAACAGCTGCTGGCGGGCCATAATCACGATAATAAAGCCGAAGGTATACCCGAGGTTCTCGAGTAAAAATCCGCCAGGGATCCCCTCCAGCTTGACGTGAAAAATCCCTTTCGCCAGCAGGGAGGCGCCCATCGACAGACCGGCCGCAATCGCCGACCACAGCAGGGCCAGCGCATCGCGCTCCATCTCTTTTTCCCCTTCCTGGCGAATATGTTCATGGATCGCCATCGCCCGAGAGGGAAGGCGATCTTCGTCAACTTCTATCTCTTCACCGCGCTGTTTTTCTTCACTTTCGACCTCGCGTTCGTCATCCGCAGGCTTTAATTTGTTATCGTCTGGTTCATCCATTTCACGGCCCTCGCTGACAATTTATCTAGTTAAAGCGTAGCGGCTTTCCCCGGCGACTGGCTGGGGATACTCTTAAATCGCAAAAATGGTTACGCCAGATTTTTATCGCTCCGCTAGAATAGGAGCCCCGCGATCTCGTTATTCCCAGGCTATGATCAAATCAACAACTTGGGTGATATAGACATCGTTCAACGTGCTGTTACAATCGCTCACATCTTTACGGGCGGAAACGTTGTCTTTCCGTCATGGATGGCAACTCGCGATAGCCATAAAAACCAGGGAGACATCTATGAATTATCGCCTGTCGGCGCTTGCGCTTGGCGCCACATTGCTGGTGGGATGTGCCAGTTCCAGCTCTGGCGATCAGCCGCAGGGGCGCTCAGACCCGTTAGAAGGGTTTAACCGCACGATGTTCAATTTCAACTTTAACGTGGTTGATCCTTACGTGCTTCGTCCCGTCGCGGTGGCATGGCGTGACTATGTTCCGCAGCCGGCGCGCAATGGCTTAAGTAACTTCACCAGCAACCTGGAAGAGCCGGCGGTGATGGTGAACTCCTTCCTGCAGGGCGACCCCTATAAAGGGATGGTCCACTTTACCCGCTTCTTCCTGAACACCATCCTCGGGATGGGGGGGCTGATCGATGTCGCCGGGATGGCTAATCCGCAGCTGCAGCGCGTTGAACCGCATCGTTTCGGCAGCACGCTTGGCCACTATGGCGTCGGCTATGGTCCGTATGTGCAACTGCCATTCTACGGCAGCTTTACCCTGCGCGACGAAGGCGGCGATATGGCCGATGGCCTCTATCCGGTGCTCTCCTGGCTGACCTGGCCGATGTCGATCGGCAAATGGGCGGTGGAAGGCATTGAAACACGCGCTCAGCTGCTGGATTCCGATGGCCTGCTGCGCCAGTCTTCCGATCCTTACATTATGGTGCGTGAAGCTTACTTCCAGCGTCATGACTTTATCGCCAACGGCGGTAAGCTGACCCCGGCGGACAATCCGAACGCCCAGGCCATTCAGGATGAACTGAAAGATATCGATTCACAGTAATCGGCAAAGAAAAAAAAGGGTGAACATGATGTTCACCCTTTTTTGTTGTGTGCCGCTTATCAGAAGCGGTAGTTGAAGTTGGCGCCGTACAGCCAGGCGGTCCCTTCGGAGCGGAAGGTATACGGGCCTTCCTTGATTTCAACATGCTGCCCGTGCATATAGGAAATCCCGACGTCAACCGACGCATCCTTGTTGAACGCGTAGGTGGTACCCGCGCTCAGCCACAGGCGATCCTGATCCGGAATGGAAATGGAGCGATTGTTGGCTGGTACCGGGCTGTCATCGAAGGCGATACCGGTGCGGAAGGTCCAGTTATCGTCATAATAATAGGTGGTCCCCAACGCAAGTCGGTAGGCGTCCTTAAAGCCTTCCTCTTTATAGAACAGCGTCTGGCCGTTGCTGCCGGTGGCTTTCAGCTCCTGGAACTGACTCCAGCTGGTGTAGGTCAGACTGTAGTGGACCGCCCACTGCGGCGCTACGCGGTTATAACCCGACAGCTCCCACATTTCCGGCAGGTTAAGGGTCAGTGAACCGTCGGTGGTTTGGCCATTAGTACCTGCTGGCAGACCGAAGTTGCCGAGGATCTGGTTATAGGCTGCCGGCAGGCTGCTGCGGTAGTTACCGTCGAAGTCGATCTTGACCTCGGAACGGTAGGTTAAACCGTAGCGGTTATTTTTATCCAGCTCGTAGAGGATACCGGCGTTCCAGCCAAAGCCCCAGGCGTTGCCGTTAAGATGGGCGATCTGCGTGTCGGCCGGGATCTTCGCTACCTGGCCCGCCAGCGCCGGCGGCAGCGCGCCCGAGCCAGCGACAATCTGCCCCAGATCGCCAGCATAGCGCTCGATCTTCGCCTTAGCGTAGACCGCGTCAAAGCCTAAGCCGAAGCTCCAGTTGCTGTCGAGACGGTAGGCGCCGCTCAGGTTAAAGTTCGCGGTGGTCAGGTCGGTTTTCCCGCCCATGCTGCCGGCGGCATAGTCATCGTTGTATTCGGTTGCCAGGCCGTAGTTGGAGGTGATGGACGCCCCCCAACCAAACTGATCGTTAATCGGCGCGACAAAGTGGAAGTTAGGTACCCACGCCGTCGGGGCGATATTGTCTGCATTCAGGCTTTTGCCGGTGGGTGAAGTCCCGGAGACATTGACGCCCGGGTCGACAAAAACGGCGCCCGCCGACATGGTCGGACGGTCAAACATCATAATTAATGCCGGGTTACGACTGGCATTGCCTGCATCGTCTGCGATAGCCCCTTCACCGGAATAGGCCCGACCCAGCCCTGATGAAGAGAATTCGTTGAGCTGGAAGCCTGCTGACCAGGCCTGGGTGGAAACAAGTGCGACAGCCACTGCAAGGGCAGATTGGGTAAAGCGGGTTTTCTGGCTCATGCCCATAACCTCATTGAGTTATTTTTTTTTAAACTATGTTACATGCCGTAACAGAAGCGCGGAAGTGTAGGGTCTGCGGTACAACAGAGAAATCAGACCAGTGCGCTGAGTATAGGTCTGACCAGATGAGTTGTTGCAAGTTTGTTTATGAAGTTTTTCAATTGTGATAACAGAAACGCGATCCAGCTGGCAAAATTGTCGGGGGGAAGGAGAGAGAGAAAAGGTGATTTTTGTTTTAGATCATTTTTAAGTGTGATTTCTGTCACTTAACGCCGCGATGGCGATTATCGGCTGGAGGCAGACCAGGGAGCGGGCGTAAAATAGGCACATAAATTGTCTGGCACCGCAGGTGCATATCCAGAGGAAATCTACGATGAGTAAATGTAGCGCTGATGAAACCCCGGTTTGCTGCTGTATGGATGTTGGGACCATTGTCGACAACACCGACTGCACCGCCTCATACAGCCGCGTATTCGCCAACCGTGCGGAAGCAGAGCAAATGCTCGCCGCGCTGAGCGAAAAAGCCCGCAGTGTGGAATCTGAACCGTGCAAGATTAATCCCGTCTTCGCCGACGTTGACGGCGGCGTACAGCTGGATATCGATTTTGTGTTTAGCTGTGAGGCCGAATCCCTGATCTTCCAGTTGGGTCTGCGTTAATCCCTCCGCTTAACGCCCCGTGAAAGGGGCGTTATCTTTTCCGTTCAATGTGTTTTGGCTCGCAATTTTTCGCTTCCCCGATTGGCTTAATGTAAAAAATTAGTTAACAATGCTATCAGGTCAGACCACTTGTTTGTCTTGGTTAACAGGGGAGAGTTATGAGTCAGGCATTACCGCTTATCACCCGGCAGGGCGATCGCATTGCCATTGTCACAGGGTTACGCACGCCGTTTGCGCGTCAGGCGACGGCATTTCATGGCATTCCCGCCGTTGATTTAGGAAAAATGGTGGTTGGCGAAATGCTGGCGCGCAGCGACATTCCTGCGCAAGCCATTGAGCAACTGGTCTTTGGTCAGGTCGTGCAGATGCCGGAGGCGCCGAATATCGCCCGGGAAATTGTGCTCGGTACCGGAATGAGCGTGCACACCGACGCTTACAGCGTCAGTCGCGCCTGCGCCACCAGCTTCCAGGCCGTGGCGAATGTCGCCGAAAGCCTGATGGCCGGCACCATCCGCGCCGGTATCGCCGGCGGTGCCGACTCCTCCTCTGTGTTGCCTATCGGCGTCAGCAAAACGCTGGCCCGCGCGCTGGTAGATGCGAACAAAGCCCGCACGCTGAGCCAGAAACTGAAGCTGTTTTCCCGCCTGCGGCCGCGCGACCTGCTGCCGGTTCCCCCGGCGGTTGCTGAATATTCAACCGGCTTACGGATGGGCGATACCGCCGAGCAGATGGCGAAAAGCTGGGGGATCACCCGGGAACAACAGGATGCGCTGGCACATCGTTCACACCAGCTGGCAGCGAAAGCCTGGGAGGAGGGCAAGCTGTCCGCAGAGGTGATGACCGCCTATGCTTCTCCCTTCCGCGAACCGCTGGAGCAGGATAACAATATCCGTAAAAATTCAACCCTCGCGGATTACCAAAAGTTACGTCCGGCCTTCGACCGTAAACATGGCACCGTTACCGCCGCCAACAGCACGCCGCTGACGGATGGCGCGGCGGCGGTGATCCTGATGACCGAGTCGCGGGCCAAAGAGCTGGGTCTGACGCCGTTGGGTTATCTGCGCAGCTATGCCTTTACCGCCATCGATGTCTGGCAGGATATGCTGCTGGGGCCCGCATGGTCCACGCCGCTGGCGCTGGAGCGCGCTGGCCTGACGCTGGCTGATCTCACGCTTATCGATATGCACGAAGCTTTCGCCGCGCAGACGCTGGCCAATCTCCAGTGTCTGGCAAGCGACCGCTTTTCCCGCGAGGTGCTGGGCCGCGCGCAGGCCACCGGTGAGGTGGATGAGAGTAAATTTAACGTCCTCGGCGGCTCTATCGCCTACGGTCACCCCTTTGCCGCCACCGGCGCGCGGATGATCACCCAGACGCTGCATGAGCTGCGGCGACGGGGAGGGGGATTTGGTCTGGTGACGGCCTGCGCGGCAGGCGGTCTGGGCGCGGCGATGATTGTGGAGGCTGAATAATGGATACTGTTTCCGCTTTTAAGCTTGAGGTCCGTGAGGACAAAATCGCGGTGATCACCATTGATGCTCCGGGTGAAAAAATGAATACCCTGAAGGCCGAGTTCGGCAATCAGGTGCGGGGACTGATACGCCAGATACGCGACGATAAGTCGGTGCGCGGCGTGGTATTTATCTCCGCCAAAGCCGATAACTTTATCGCCGGCGCAGACATCAACATGATTGCCCGCTGCCGCAGCGCGCAGGAGGCGGAAGCGCTGGCGCGCCAGGGGCAGCAGATTATGGCCGAAATCCATGGCTTGTCGATTCCGGTCATTGCCGCCATCCATGGCGCCTGTCTGGGCGGCGGACTGGAGCTGGCGCTGGCCTGCCATGGCCGCATCTGTAGCGATGACGAAAAAACCCGACTCGGGTTGCCGGAGGTACAGCTTGGTCTGCTGCCGGGTTCCGGTGGGACGCAGCGTTTACCGCGGCTAATCGGCGTCAGCACGGCGCTGGATATGATGCTCACCGGCAGGCAATTACGGCCGCGCCAGGCGCTGAAGGCCGGTCTGGTGGACGAGGTGGTGCCGCAGACAATTTTACTGCAGGCGGCGGTGGAGCTGGCGCTGAAGGGACGCCCGACCAGCCGCGAGGTGCCGGTTCGCGAACGCGTGCTGGCGGGCCCCCTCGGTCGCCATCTGTTATTTCAGTACGTCGGCAAGCAAACGCAGCGCAAGACCCAGGGCAACTACCCGGCGGTGAAGCGAATTTTGCAGGTCGTCGAGAATGGTCTGGCCCACGGCTGCAGCAGCGGTTACGCCGAAGAGGCCCGCGCGTTTGGCGAACTGGCGATGACCCCGCAGTCGCAGGCGCTGCGATCGATCTTCTTTGCCAGTACCGATCTGAAAAAAGACCGTGGCGCCGAGGCGGAACCCGCTCCGCTGAGAAGCGTTGCAGTCCTGGGCGGCGGCCTGATGGGCGGGGGGATCGCCTATGTGACCGCCTGTAAATGCGGACTGCCGGTGCGAATTAAAGATATTCAGCCGAGCGGGATCAACCACGCCTTAAAGTACAGCTGGGATCTGCTGAACAAACAGGTTCGCCAGCGCCGACTGCGCCCCAGCGAGCGCGATCGTCAGCTGGCGCTGATCACAGGCACTACCGACTATCAGGGCTTTGCCCATCGCGACGTGGTGATTGAGGCGGTATTCGAAGACCTGGCGCTGAAACAGCGGATGGTCAGTGAAGTGGAGCAAAACGGCGGGCCGCAGACTATCTTTGCCTCGAATACGTCGTCGTTACCGATAGGCGATATAGCCGCCCATGCCAGCCACCCTGAGCGGGTGGTCGGCCTGCACTTTTTCAGTCCGGTGGAGAAAATGCCGCTGGTTGAGGTGATCCCGCATAAGGGAACCGATCCGCAGACCATTGCCACGGTGGTGCAACTGGCTAAACGTCAGGGGAAAACGCCGATCGTCGTGGCGGACAAAGCGGGCTTCTATGTGAACCGCATTCTCGCGCCGTATATAAATGAAGCGATGCGTCTGCTGGTGGAGGGAGAACCGGTTGAGGTGATTGATAAGGCCCTGGTGAAATTCGGTTTTCCGGTGGGACCGGTTCAACTGCTGGATGAGGTGGGTATCGATACCGGCACCAAAATTATTCCCGTACTGGAGAATGCCTTTGGAGAACGTTTTAGCCCGCCTGCAAACATCATTGACGCGATTTTGAAGGACGATCGCAAAGGTAGAAAAAATAATCGTGGTTTCTATCTTTATGAGATAAAAGGGCGTAAAAGCAAAAAACGGCCCGACCCGGCAGTCTATCCGCTGCTGGGCATCGACCGCCCGCAGTCGCGGTTGTCCGCGCAGCAGGTGGCTGAGCGCTGTGTGATGCTGATGCTTAACGAGGCGGCGCGCTGCTTTGATGAGCAGATCATCCGTAGCGCGCGCGATGGTGATATCGGCGCCGTATTTGGTATAGGGTTTCCGCCATTTCTTGGCGGCCCGTTCCGGTATATGGATACTATCGGCGCGGGTGAAGTTGCCGCGATCCTGCAGCGCCTGGCCGCCCAGTACGGCCCACGTTTTACACCCTGTGACACTTTGTTACGCATGGCCGAACAGGGGACCACCTTTTGGCCAGCGGATGAACGGCTGACCTAAGTTGTGGTCAAAGAAGGTAAATCCGGCTGCGGATGACGCTGTTGATTGGCTGTTTTGTAAACAATCATTGACTATACTTACGCCATTGAGGTAAAAAACAGCGTTTCATTCGTTGAATGGATCAGGCACAATGCCCGGCCACCGGGTTGCCTGCGTATTGTCTTCGCAGGCTAAACTTCGGTGCTTCTGGTTAACAAAAGCGGTGCAATATGCAAGTTTTTATTATGCGTCACGGCGACGCTGCCCTCGATGCAGCCAGCGACTCGGTTCGTCCATTAACCGTATGCGGTTGTGATGAGTCTCGTCAGATGGCAACCTGGCTGAAAGGTCAAAAAGTGGATATTGAGCGCGTTCTTGTCAGTCCCTATCTGCGTGCGGAACAGACGCTGGATATTGTTGGGGAGTGCATGAACCTGCCGAAACATGTCGACGTGATGCCGGAACTCACGCCGTGCGGCGATGTAGGTATGGTGAGCGCCTATCTGCAGGCGCTGGCAAATGAAGGCGTGGCGACGGCGCTGGTCGTCTCCCACCTGCCGCTGGTGGGGTACCTCGTCTCAGAGCTGTGCCCGGGGGAAACGCCCCCGATGTTCACCACCTCGGCTATCGCCTGCGTCAATCTGGACGCCGACGGCAAGGGTGAATACCTCTGGCAGAAAAGCCCCTGCAACCTCAAAATGGCCAACGCCATCTGACGGCCCCGGAGCTCGCCGTCAAGGCAGTTCCGGTGGTTGCCACTCCTCGACCTCTATCAGAATCAGCAGTGCGGCGTCACCGCCGTACTCTTTTGGCGCCTGATGAAAAGCCATGATGTGTGGATGCTGCGCCAGCCACAGCGGGGTTTGCTGTTTGAGAATGTGCTTGCCGTGCCCGTGCATCACGCAGGCGCAAAACACATGCTCGCGGCGGCAGGCGGCAATCAGCGCGCCCAGTTCCTGTTTGGCCTGCTGCTGGGTGAGCCCATGCAAATCGAGAAACAGTTCCGGCGAATAATCCCCACGGCGCAGCTTTTTCAGCTCAAAATGGCTGACGTCGGCGCGGACATATTTCGTCGAGCCTTCGGTATTCAGTAGCGGCTGAAACTCATCGGAAAAATAGTGGCTGTTGTCGGCCTGTTCCTGCAACAGACGCTTAGGGGCAACCTCGGTGATTTTCTTGCGCTGCGGGCGGTGCACGATGGTGTCCTGTTTGATCTGCCGCGTGCCGGTCATCAGCTGACGGAACAGCGCCTGATCCTCCTCGCTAAGCGATGTCTTCTTTTTCATTGTCCGCTCTCATTAATACTTTGCGCTAGTTTACCCGACTCAATATCCCTTCGGGCAAGGAAAACCTGTTTTTTCCCCCGCCACCCCACGCAAGAATGCTGATTTATCGCCGTCTTCATGGCACACTAGCCGCCGAATTTATAGCAGAGTGTGCCCTGGAGGATGTCGTGGATAAAATTTTTGTTGATGAGGCAGTCAATGAGCTGCATACCATTCAGGACATGCTGCGCTGGGCGGTAAGCCGTTTCAGCGCTGCTAATATCTGGTACGGTCACGGGACTGACAACCCGTGGGACGAGGCGGTACAACTGGTGCTGCCTTCGCTGTATCTGCCGCTGGATATCCCGGAAGATATGCGCACTGCGCGCCTGACCTCCAGCGAGAAACACCGCATTGTAGAGCGGGTGATTCGCCGCGTGAACGAGCGTATTCCCGTCGCCTATCTGACCAACAAAGCGTGGTTCTGCGGCCATGAGTTTTACGTTGATGAGCGGGTGCTGGTGCCGCGCTCCCCGATCGGCGAACTGATCAATAACCAGTTTGCCGGTCTAATTAACCATAAGCCGCAGCATATCCTTGATATGTGCACCGGCAGCGGCTGCATCGCCATCGCCTGCGCCTATGCCTTCCCGGAAGCCGAAGTCGACGCCGTGGATATCTCCCCGGACGCGCTGGCCGTCGCCGAGCACAACGTGGAATCCCATGGCCTGATCCATCACGTGACCCCGATCCGTTCCGACCTGTTTCGCGATCTGCCGAAGCTACAGTACGATCTGATCGTCACTAATCCGCCGTATGTCGATGAAGAGGACATGGCCGACCTGCCGGAAGAGTATGAGCATGAGCCGGTACTGGGTCTGGCCTCCGGAAGCGATGGCCTGAAGCTGACGCGCCGCATCCTCGGCAATGCGCCGGATTATCTCAGCGACGACGGCATTCTGATTTGTGAAGTCGGTAACAGCATGGTACATCTGATGGAGCAGTATCCGGACGTGCCGTTTACCTGGCTTGAGTTTGATAACGGCGGCGACGGCGTCTTTATGCTGACCAAACAACAGCTGATTGACGCTCGCGCGCACTTCGGTATTTATAAAGACTAAAAAAAACAACACGCCAACATAACGACAAATAATGGAGCCGTGATGGCAGGAAATACAATTGGACAACTCTTTCGCGTCACCACCTTCGGCGAGTCGCACGGCCTGGCGCTTGGCTGCATCGTTGATGGTGTGCCGCCGGGCATTCCTCTGACCGAAGCCGATCTGCAGCACGACCTCGATCGTCGTCGCCCGGGCACCTCGCGTTACACCACGCAGCGTCGCGAGCCGGATCAGGTCAAAATCCTCTCCGGCGTCTTCGAAGGCGTCACCACCGGGACCAGTATCGGGCTGCTGATTGAGAACACCGATCAGCGTTCGCAGGATTACGGCGCGATCAAAGATCTGTTTCGTCCTGGCCATGCGGATTACACCTACGAACAAAAGTATGGTCTACGCGACTATCGTGGCGGCGGTCGCTCCTCCGCCCGCGAAACCGCGATGCGCGTGGCGGCCGGGGCGATTGCCAAAAAATTCCTCGCCGCGAAGTTCGGCATCGTCATTCGCGGTTGCCTGACGCAGATGGGCGACATTCCGCTGGCCATTAAGGACTGGGAACAGGTTGAACAGAATCCCTTCTTCTGCCCGGATCCGGAGAAAATCGACGCTCTCGATGAACTGATGCGCGGTCTGAAAAAAGAGGGCGACTCCATTGGTGCCAAAGTTACCGTCGTCGCCGACGGCGTACCGCCGGGCCTTGGCGAGCCGGTCTTTGACCGCCTTGACGCCGATATCGCCCATGCGCTGATGAGCATCAACGCCGTGAAAGGCGTGGAGATTGGCGACGGTTTCGAGGTGGTGAAGCTGCGCGGCAGCGAAAACCGCGATGAGATCACCAAAGCCGGATTCCAGAGCAACCACGCCGGCGGCATTCTTGGCGGCATCAGCAGCGGTCAGCAGATCGTTGCCAACATCGCGCTGAAGCCGACCTCCAGTATTACCGTTCCCGGTCATACCATTAACCGCTTTGGCGAAGAGGTGGAGATGATCACCAAAGGGCGTCACGATCCGTGCGTCGGCATTCGCGCCGTACCGATCGCTGAGGCCATGCTGGCGATCGTTTTAATGGATCATTTTATGCGTCAGCGCGCTCAGAATGGCGACGTGACGACGACAATTCCACGCTGGTAACCATGAAAAACACCGTTATCGCCCTGTTGGCGCTGCTGGCCAGCGCCGGCAGCCTGGCCGCCACGCCATGGCAGAAGATATCCCAGCCAATCGGCGGCAGCGCGCAGTCGATTGGCGCGTTCTCCAATGGCTGTATCGTTGGCGCCGAGGCGCTGCCGCTGAACGCTGTCGGCTATCAGGTGATGCGTACCGATCAGCGGCGCTACTTCGGTCATCCGGATCTGATTCAGTTTATTCAGCGCCTGAGCAATCAGGTGCACAATAAAGGCATGGGGACCGTGCTGATTGGCGACATGGGGATGCCGGCAGGCGGCCGTTTTAACGGCGGCCACGCCAGCCATCAGACGGGCCTCGATGTCGATATCTTCCTCCAGCTGCCGCAGACGCGCTGGACATCGTCCCAGCTGCTGAAGCCGCAGGCCCTGGATCTGGTCGCCAGCGATGGCAAACGCGTGGTACCGTCGCTGTGGAGTCCGCAAATCAGCCAGCTGATCAAGCTGGCGGCGGAAGATAGCGAGGTGACCCGCATCTTCGTCAACCCGGCGATTAAACAGCAGCTGTGCCTGGACGCGGGAAGCGACCGCCAGTGGCTGCGCAAAGTTCGTCCCTGGTTCCAGCATCGCGCCCATATGCACGTCCGTCTGCGCTGCCCGGCAGGCAGCCTGGAGTGCGAAGATCAGGCGCCACCGCCGGCCGGCGATGGCTGCGGAGCGGAGCTGCAGAGCTGGTTCGAGCCACCTAAACCCGGGTCTACCCCACCTGTGAAGAAGACGCCGCCGCCGTTGCCGCCTTCCTGCCAGGCGCTACTGGATGAGCATGTGCTGTAATGGATAGTTTTATCGAGTTGTTTTCCGTATCGCCGCTGGTGCTGGTGGTGCTTTTTTTTGTCGCCATCCTGGCCGGTTTTATTGATTCACTGGCCGGGGGCGGGGGCTTACTGACCGTGCCGGCGCTTATGGCGGCAGGCATGCCGCCGGCCCAGGCGCTGGCGACCAATAAGCTGCAGGCCTGCGGCGGATCGCTGTCGGCGACCCTCTACTTTGTCCGGCGCAAGGTGGTCAATCTCGCCGATCAGAAGCTGAATATTCTGATGACCTTTATCGGTTCAACCGCCGGCGCGCTGCTGGTCCAGCACGTGCAGTCCGATATTCTTAAGCAGATCCTGCCGTTGCTGGTGATCGGCATCGGTCTCTATTTTCTGCTGATGCCGAAACTGGGCGAAGCGGACCGGCAGCGTCGGCTCTACGGTCTGCCGTTTGCGCTGGTCGCCGGCGGCAGCGTCGGGTTTTACGACGGTTTTTTCGGCCCCGGCGCCGGTTCGTTTTATGCGCTGGCGTTTGTCACCCTCGCCGGGTTTAACCTGGCGAAGTCGACGGCCCACGCCAAACTGCTCAACGCCACCTCTAACGTCGGCGGCCTGCTGCTGTTTATTATCGGCGGGAAGGTTATCTGGGCCACCGGCTTTGTGATGATGGCCGGACAGTTTATTGGCGCCCGCGCCGGCTCCCGGCTGGTGCTGAGTAAAGGGCAATCGCTGATCCGACCGATGATCGTTATCGTCTCGGCGGTGATGAGCGCGAAGCTTCTCTACGACAGCCACGGGGCGGAGATTTTGCAGTGGTTGGGAATTCATTAATGCAACAGCAACACCATTATCAGCAGCTGATCGATCTCTTCGATAGCTGCTTTGCCGCAGATTTTAATACTCGCCTGGTGAAAGGCGACGATGAGCCGATCTACCTTCCGGCAGACGATGACACGCCATATCACCGTATCGTGTTCGCGCACGGTTTTTTTGCCAGCGCCCTGCACGAGATCTCCCACTGGTGTATCGCCGGCAAAGCCCGCCGCGAGCTGGTGGATTTCGGCTACTGGTACTGCCCGGACGGTCGCGATGCAATGACCCAAAGCCAGTTTGAGGACGTCGAGGTGAAACCGCAGGCCCTGGAGTGGCTGTTCTGCGTGGCGGCGGGATTTCCGTTTAACGTCAGCTGTGACAATCTGGAAGGTGACGTCGAACCCGATCGCATCGCCTTTCAGCGCCGGGTACATGCCCAGGTGATGACTCTGCTTGAACAAGGGATCCCCGAACGTCCGGCGCGTCTTATTCGCGCACTACAACACTATTATCAAACGCCGCCATTGACGGCAGAACACTTTCCGTGGCCGGAAGACCTGCACTAAGGCCACACATTACATGACAAGAGGTAAGACGATGATCGCGGAGTTTGAATCACGCATTCTGGCGCTGATTGACAACATGGTAGACCACGCCAGTGATGATGAACTGTTTGCCGGCGGTTATCTGCGCGGCCACCTGACGCTGGCGGTGGCTGAGCTGGAAGGTGAGGGTGAGCATTCAGCTGAAGCGGTACACAGCAAAGTCAGCCATAGCCTGGAGAAAGCCATCGGCGCTGGCGAGCTGTCGCCGCCGGACCAAATTCTGGTGCAGGGCATGTGGGAAAACTTGTATCTGCAGGCGAAAAATCAGGCCTGAGCCATGTTGTAGCCCGGGTCAGGCGTCAGCCGTACCCGGGAAATTGCCTGCCCTCATGGTTTTATTTCACCGCTTTTCCCTTCAGCAGTTTTCTCACCCATAGCCGATTCGGATTCAGCGCCGCCAGGGTGTCGCTATCCAGCGGCAGCGGTTCAGCGCTCATCTGCGCCGCCAGTATCTCAGCGCTTAACGGCGCGGTGCAAATGCCTCGCGATCCGAGGGCGCCAAGCATAAACAGGTTATGAAAGACCGGCGCGCTACCGGCGCTATCCTGCCGTTCGTGGAGGTTGGCGTATTGCGTCAATGTCGCCGCATAGTCCGGGACGTTGCCGACCATCGGCAGATGATCGCGGGTGGCGCAGCGCACGCCGCAGCGGGCGTCACTGGCGCTGATATCCACGTCCTGCGGCCACTCCGCGCCCGGGAAGCAGTCAATCAGCCGTTGCCGGTTGTGCTGCTGATCTTCTTCGCTGAAGGTGGTGTCGGTTTTGCCGCGATGGTAGCTGGCGCCAATACAATGCTGCTGGTTTTGCGGATTCTGCGGCGTCAGGTAGCCATCGTAGCACAGCACCTGGCGCAAGGCGGAAAGCCGCGGGGTGGTGGGTATATGGCTGACCTGGCCAGCCACGGGATAGACGGGCAACGGCGCGGTTTGCGCAAAATCCGCGATGCGGTGGCCGTTGGCCAGCACGACCGCCTGATGATAGCGCTGGTGGTTGAGCAGCCAGCCATCGCCTTCCACACTCAGCGTCTCGACCTGATAACCATAATGCACGTGCAGACCGCGAGTTGCCGCCAGCGCCAGCAGCTCGGCGGTGAGCTGCTGTGGATACAGCCAACCGCCGGCCGGATAGGTTATGCCGCCGCAGCCGGTCTCGACGCCGGTCAGCTCCGCGGCCTGATCCGCCGTCACCGCGCAGGCGATATCAGGGGGCAACTCCAGGGCCAGCATCTGGGCGATTTTGTGCGCGCTTTTTTCATCCCAGCCAAGCTGGGTGACCCCGCACCATTGATGATCGAACAGCACCGGCAGCGCGTCGTAGGTGCGGCGGGCGAAGGTAAAGGCGGCGGGGAAAAAGCGCGCCAGCGCCGGATCGTGCTGGCTTAACAGCGGGTAGAGCGCGCCCTGGCGATTACCGGAGGCGCCCTGCGCCGGGGCGTCGTCCGCGCAGTAGAGGGTCACCTGCCAGCCGCGACACAGCAGCGCCAGGGAGAGCAGGGCGCTGGCGATACCGCCGCCGACGATGGCCGCTTCGCGGGCCTCGCTGCCGCGGCGGGCGAACCAGGGCGCGCGCGCCGGAAAGGCCAGCGTTTGCGCCATCTCGCCGGTCAGCATCTCCCGTTTGCGGCCAAAGCCCTTGGTTTTACGCAGGGTAAATCCGGCTTCCTGCAGACCGCGGCGGACAAAACCGGCGGAGGTAAAAGTGGCCAGCGTTCCGCCGGGACGCGCCAGGCGCGCCATGGCATTGAACAGATCCTGGGTCCACATGTCGGGATTTTTCGCCGGGGCAAAGCCGTCGAGAAACCAGGCGTCCACCTGCTGATTCAGCGAATCATCCAGCTCTCTGGTCAGCTCGTTGATATCGCCAAACCACAGATCGAGCGTCACCCGTCCGCCGTCGAGCAGCAGACGATGGCACCCGGCGAAGGCCGAAGGCCATTGCGCCTGCAGCTGTTCTGCCCATGGGGCCAGCTCTGGCCAGCGCTGGTGCGCCAGGCGGAGATCTTCCGCCTTCAGCGGATATTTCTCAAAACTGATGAAATGTAACCTTTGCAGGGTAACGTCCGGGTTATCGCGAACAAAAACGTCAAACGCCTGCCAGAGGGTGAGGAAATTGAGCCCGGTGCCGAAGCCGCTCTCCGCGACGATCAACAGCGGGCGAGGGTGGCTGGAGAAGCGCTCCGGCAGGCGATTACCGCCGAGAAAGACGTAGCGCGTCTCTTCCAGACCGTTGTCATTGGAAAAGTAAACATCGTCGAAATCTCGGGAAACAGGTGTACCCTCAGCATTGAATTCCAGGTTGGCGGGTTGTATAGCGTTTTGTTTCACGTAAGTTACTCGAATCACAAGGCGTAGCGCGATCTTAGCGATGTGTGCCTGAGGGCGCAAATTTATACACAAAATGTCTGATCGGACTTGTTCGGCGTACAAGTGTACGCTATTGTGCGACACGAAACTTAAAATAGTGCGACTTACAGAGGTATTTAATGAAACGTGCAGTGATTACTGGCTTGGGCATCGTTTCCAGCATCGGTAATAACCAGCAGGAAGTCCTGGCATCTCTGCGTGAAGGACGTTCAGGGATCACTTTCTCTCAGGAGCTTAAAGATTCAGGGATGCGCAGCCACGTATGGGGCAACGTTAAACTGGATACCACTGGCCTCATTGACCGCAAAGTAGTGCGCTTCATGAGCGACGCCTCCATCTATGCTTACCTGTCCATGGAACAGGCCGTTGCCGACGCAGGTCTGGCGCCGGAAGCATACCAGAATAACCCGCGTGTCGGCCTGATCGCAGGCTCCGGCGGCGGCTCCCCGAAATTCCAGGTCTTCGGCGCTGATGCCATGCGTAGCCCGCGTGGTCTGAAAGCCGTGGGTCCGTATGTGGTCACCAAAGCGATGGCTTCCGGCGTTTCCGCCTGCCTCGCCACGCCGTTTAAAATCCACGGCGTTAACTACTCCATCAGCTCCGCCTGCGCCACTTCCGCACACTGCATCGGTAATGCGGTAGAGCAGATTCAGCTGGGCAAACAGGATATCGTCTTTGCCGGCGGCGGCGAAGAACTGTGCTGGGAAATGGCCTGCGAGTTCGACGCCATGGGCGCGCTGTCCACCAAATACAACGACACTCCAGAAAAAGCCTCCCGCACCTATGACGCCAACCGTGACGGCTTCGTTATCGCCGGCGGCGGCGGTATGGTCGTGGTGGAAGAGCTGGAACATGCTCTGGCACGCGGCGCGCACATCTATGCCGAAATCGTCGGCTATGGCGCAACCTCCGATGGCGCAGACATGGTAGCTCCATCGGGTGAAGGCGCAGTGCGCTGTATGCAGATGGCGATGCACGGCGTGGATACCCCGATCGACTACCTGAACTCTCACGGCACCTCCACGCCGGTCGGCGACGTGAAAGAGCTGGGCGCGATCCGCGAAGTGTTCGGCGATAACAGCCCGGCTATCTCGGCGACCAAAGCGATGACCGGCCACTCGCTGGGCGCGGCGGGCGTACAGGAAGCTATCTACTCCCTGCTGATGCTGGAGCACGGCTTTATCGCGCCGAGCATCAACGTCGAAGAGCTGGACGAGCAGGCAGCCGGCCTGAACATCGTCACCAAACCGACTGACGCTAAGCTGACCACCGTGATGTCCAACAGCTTCGGCTTCGGCGGCACCAACGCCACGCTGGTGATGCGTAAATACAACGCCTAATCAGCACGCGATGCACTGAGGGGAGCCACCGGCTCCCCTTTTTTGTCATCTTGACAGGGTAAGGTCCCGCAGGCACACTGCTGGCGAATCCATTAGTCTCTCCACTAATGCGTAAGCGTTTAACGTCAACCAACGCGCCTTAACCCTGATAGTCAGGTGGAGGGGGCGTGTCGCTTTGCTCGCCTTACTCTGCGAATCTGGAGTAATGCATGTCCGCAGTCACTGAAACAACATCTCATTCTTCCGCGAATTTTTCGCTTTTTCGCATTACATTCGCCGTCTTTTTGACCTATATGACCGTCGGTTTGCCGCTGCCGGTGATCCCGCTGTTTGTCCATCAGGAGCTGGGATTTGGTAACACTGTGGTCGGCGTGGCGGTGGGGATCCAGTTCCTCGCCACCGTTCTTACCCGCGGCTACGCCGGGCGTCTGGCAGACCAGTACGGCGCCAAACGTTCCGTCCTGCAGGGGATGCTGGCCTGCGCCCTGGCCGGTGCGGCCTGGCTGGCCGCTGCGCTGCTGCCGCTGCCGGTGTTCGCGAAGCTGGGCCTGTTGCTGCTGGGCCGCCTGATCCTCGGGTTTGGCGAAAGCCAGCTGCTGACCGGCAACCTGAGCTGGGGGATGGGACTGGTGGGTCCGGCCCGCTCCGGCAAAGTGATGTCATGGAACGGTATGGCGATGTACGGTTCGCTGGCGGTGGGCGCCCCGCTGGGATTGTTAATATATAGCCATTTTGGCGTGGCGGTCCTCGCCGGCGTCACCATGGCACTGCCGCTCGTCGCCTGGCTCATCAACGGGACGGTGCGCAAAGTGGCGGCGCACGGAGGCGAGCGGCCTTCACTGTGGAGCGTCATCGGCATGATCTGGCGGCCGGGGATTGGTCTGGGCCTGCAGGGCGTCGGCTTTGCGGTGATCGGCACCTTCGTCTCCCTCTATTTTGCCAGCCATCACTGGCCGATGGCCGGCTTTACCCTGACGGCGTTTGGCGGCGCTTTTGTGCTGATGCGGGTGCTGTTCGGCTGGATGCCGGATCGGTTTGGCGGCGTTAAAGTGGCGATGGTCTCGCTGCTGATAGAGGCGGTCGGTCTGACGCTGCTGGGGCTGGCGTCGGGCGTCTGGGTAGCGCTGGCCGGCGCGGCGCTGACCGGATGCGGCTGTTCGCTTATTTTCCCGTCGCTTGGCGTGGAGGTGGTGAAGCGCGTCCCGGCGCAGGTGCGCGGCACTGCGCTCGGCGGCTATGCGGCCTTTCAGGATATCTCTTATGGCCTGACCGGGCCGCTGACCGGTCTACTGGCCACTTCGCTGGGCTACTCGTCGGTATTTCTTGCCGGCGCCCTCTGCGCGGCGCTGGGGATCCTCGTCACCCTCATCTCATTTCGCCGCTAGGTTGTTGTCCGGCCTGAAACCGCTGTAGTCAACACCGTGGCGTTTGGCATGAAAGGGAGCCGTGAACGCCACCTGTGCCTGCTGGGCTACAGCAGGAGCCACAGCACCAGGAGCAGGACAACCGCGCCCAGCGCCAGCTGCCAGGGCTTAGCGGCCCATGTCCGCCGGGTCACGGGCTCCTCCTGCGGGATCGCCAGCGTCTCCTGGGCGCGGGCTACCCGCAGCACAAACACCTTGTTCAACAGCGCCAGGATCTGCGCCGGGCTCAGCGTGGTCTGCGGCGTAACCTGCCAGTTGCGACGGGCAAAATCGACAATCTTCTGCCACTCTGCGGCCTCCAGCGGCTGCTTGAGCGCTCCCTGCAGCGAGGTCAGCGTCGGCGCGGTTTGCGCGCTGAGGGTCTGCCGCGCCTGTAGCCAGTAGGAAAGCGGCGTGAAGTGCGTCGCCGGGATCAGCTCCCCGGACTTGACGCCGCAAAGTTCCAGCATGGACTGCCAAATCAGCTTGCTTGGTTCGCCGGTGGCGGCCGCCAGCTTCGTCACCAGCTGATTGAGCGTGTTGTGCTCGGCTGGCAACAGCGGGCGGAGGGTCGGCGGGCGCTGCTGCGGCTGCGGGATAGACAGCTGACCACGCTGCAGCAGATGCAGAATGTGCTCCAGTTGCGTCTGGCTGAGGGCATGCAGCGCCGTTTGCCCATAATGCTGACGAATATAATCGCTCACCGCCTGGCGGTTATTGCCCTGGCCGAGCAGATCGCTGAGCTGCGCCAGGGTCTGGCGATGATGATGATTGTCCTGCGCGGCGGCTAAGCGCTGGTTGAGACTGGCCTCTGCGGCGCTGAAATGGCGGGCCAGCAGGGGCGTGTCGCCTTTTAGTCCGAGATCATGTTTGACGCAGGCCCACACTTCCGCATTCTGCTGCGAGGTCAGCGCCACCAGGCGCGTGATCAATCGCTCCAGGACGGTGCGTTGCTGCATGGAAAGCGAAAGTTCGCCGGTGGCGGCAGTGCCTGATGGGCCTCGCCCAGGAGGACGGTCTGGCATATCTGCAAGGGGGTGCGTCATGATTCATCCTTTCGATATCGCGGTACTGGAACCAGGTGATGAGTATGCCTGGCGGCCAGATTATGGCACACTTCCCCGGTTAACTCTCGTTCTCAGACAGGTACTGAACTGTGAAAATCCTCGTTGATGAAAATATGCCCTATGCCCGTGAGCTTTTTAGCCGTTTAGGCGACGTGCAGGCGATCCCGGGCCGCCCGGTTCCGGCCGATGCCCTGACCGATGCGGATGCCTTAATGGTGCGCTCGGTCACCCGGGTCAATGAAGCATTGCTTGCCGGCAAGGCCATCAGGTTCGTCGGCACCGCGACCGCAGGCACCGATCATGTCGATCAGGCGTGGCTGCAGCAGGCGGGGATTGGTTTCTCCGCGGCGCCCGGCTGCAACGCTATCGCGGTGGTGGAGTATGTCTTTTCAGCGCTGCTGATGCTGGCCGAACGTGACGGCTTCGCGCTGCGCGATCGCACCGTCGGGATCGTCGGCGTCGGTAACGTCGGCGGGCGGCTGCAAAAGCGCCTGGAGGCGTTGGGTATCAAAACCCTGCTTTGCGATCCCCCGCGTGCCGACCGCGGCGACGAAGGCGACTTCCGCTCCCTCGACGATCTGGTCCAGCAAGCTGATGTCATCACCTTCCATACCCCGCTGTATAAAGAAGGGCAATATAAAACCCTGCATCTGGCGGATGAGGCGCTGATTAGCCGCCTGAAGCCCGGAACGATTTTGATCAACGCCTGCCGCGGGCCGGTGGTGGATAACGCTGCGTTGCTGAAACGACTGGAAGCCGGTCAGTCCCTGAGCGTGGTGCTGGACGTTTGGGAGCCGGAGCCGGATCTCAACGTAGAGCTTCTTAAGCGAGTGGATATCGGCACGGCGCATATCGCCGGCTATACCCTTGAAGGGAAGGCGCGCGGGACGACGCAGGTGTTCGAAGCCTATAGCGCCTTTATCGGCCATCCGCAGCAGGTGGCGCTGGATACCCTGTTGCCGGCCCCGGAGTTTGGCCGCATCACCCTGCATGGCCCGCTCGATCAGCCGACGCTGAAAAGACTGGTTCATTTGGTGTATGATGTGCGCCGCGATGATGCGCCGCTGCGGAAGGTGGCGGGCGTCGCCGGTGAATTCGACAAGCTGCGTAAAAATTATCAGGAACGTCGCGAATGGTCTTCGCTGTACGTGCAGTGCAGCGATGAGCAGGCGGCGGCCCTGTTGCGCCAGCTCGGTTTTAACGCCGTGCATCATCCTGTTCGTTAATGTCTTCTTAATGCCCCTGCCGGATACTCCGGCAGGGCCGCTTTATTTCTGGAGTAAACCACCATGTCTGAAGGCTGGAATATTGCCGTACTGGGCGCAACGGGCGCCGTAGGCGAAGCCCTGCTCGAAACTCTTGCTGAACGCCAGTTCCCGGTGGGGGAGATTTTTGCTCTGGCGCGCAATGAAAGCGCGGGCGAACATCTGCGTTTTGGTGGCAAGTCGGTGATCGTCAAGGACGCCGCCGAGTTTGACTGGACCCAGGCCCAGCTGGCTTTCTTTGCCGCAGGCGCAGAAGCCAGTGCGGCGTATGTCGAAGATGCGACAAACGCCGGGTGTCTGGTTATCGATCTCAGCGGCCTGTTTGCGCTGGAGCCGGACGTACCGCTGGTGGTGCCGGACGTGAACCCGTTTGTGTTAGGCGATTACCGCAACCGCAATCTGATTGCGGTGCCCAACAGTCTGACCAGCCAGCTGCTGACGGCGCTCAAGCCGCTTATCGATCAGGGTGGACTGTCGCGCATTAGCGTCACTAACCTGCTCTCCGCCTCAGGGCAGGGGAAAAAAGCGGTGGATGCGCTGGCAGGGCAGAGCGCCAAGCTGTTGAACGGCATCCCCATCGATGAAGACGATTTCTTTGGCCGCCAGCTGGCGTTCAACATGCTGCCGCTGCTGCCGGATCGTGAAGGTAGCGTGCGCGAAGAGCGCCGTATCGTCGATGAAGCGCGCAAAATTCTGCAGGATGACGGGCTGATGATCTCCGCCAGCGTCGTCCAGTCGCCGGTCTTCTACGGCCATGCGCAGATGGTGAACTTTGAAGCGATGCGTCCGCTGGCGGCGGAAGAGGCGCGTGACGCCTTTACCCGCGGCGAGGAGATCGAACTGTCTGAAGAGGGCGAATTCCCCACTCAGGTTGGCGACGCCTCCGGTAACGCCCGTCTCTCCATCGGCTGCGTGCATAATGACTACGGCATGCCGGAGCAGGTCCAGTTCTGGTCGGTGGCGGATAACGTCCGCTTCGGCGGCGCGCTGATGGCGGTGAAGATCGCCGAGAAGCTGATTGAGGAGTACCTGTACTGATGTCTGAGATGGAGCAACAGCCGGTCTCTAAAATCGCGCTGGGCATCGAGTACGACGGTAGCAAATATTACGGCTGGCAGCGGCAAAACGAAGTGCGCAGCGTGCAGGAGAAGCTGGAAAAGGCGCTCTCGCAGGTGGCGAACGAACCGATTACCGTCTTTTGCGCCGGCCGCACCGACGCCGGTGTCCATGGCACCGGCCAGGTGGTGCATTTCGAAACCCGGGCGCAGCGTAAAGATGCCGCCTGGACGCTGGGGGTAAATGCGAATTTA
This sequence comes from Klebsiella sp. GB_Kp047, assembly GCF_040065235.1. NCBI lineage: Bacteria > Pseudomonadati > Pseudomonadota > Gammaproteobacteria > Enterobacterales > Enterobacteriaceae > Klebsiella > Klebsiella sp. GB_Kp047. Next base: position 44,207 of record NZ_JBEAJG010000040.1, read on the forward strand.
CCTGGTGACATCGCGGTGCGTTGGGTCAAACATGTACCGGCGGATTTTCATGCCCGGTTCAGCGCCACGGCGCGCCGCTATCGTTACGTCATCTATAATCATCGCCTGCGTCCGGCGGTATTGAGTCATGGCGTCACGCATTTTCACCAGCCGCTCGACGCCGCGCGCATGCAGCGCGCCGCGCAGTGTCTGCTGGGGGAGAATGACTTTACCTCGTTTCGCGCAGTGCAGTGCCAGTCGCGAACCCCGTGGCGCAACGTGATGCACATTAACGTTACCCGCTACGGCGCTTATGTGGTGGTGGATATCAAAGCGAATGCCTTTGTACATCATATGGTCAGGAATATTGTGGGCAGCCTGATGGAAATCGGCGCCGGAAATCAGCCGGAGAGCTGGATGGCAGAACTGCTGGCAGCAAAAGACAGGACGCTCGCTGCGGCAACGGCAAAAGCGGAAGGGTTGTATCTGGTGTCGGTGGATTACCCGGCCCATTATGATTTACCGGTGCTGCCAATGGGCCCGCTGTTTCTGGCGGACTAATAGGGTCATTAAGGGTAAAGACAAACATGGACTTGATTCATTTTTTAATTGATTTCATCCTGCATATTGATGTGCACCTGGCCGAGCTGGTCGCCCAGTACGGCGTCTGGGTTTATGCCATTCTGTTTTTGATTCTGTTCTGCGAAACCGGGCTGGTGGTGACGCCGTTTCTGCCGGGAGATTCCCTGCTGTTCGTCGCGGGCGCGCTCTCGGCCCTGCCCACCAACGATCTTAATGTCCATCTGATGGTATTGCTGATGGTTATCGCGGCTATCGTCGGCGATGCGGTCAACTACACCATTGGCCGGCTGTTCGGCGAAAAGCTGTTCAGCAATCCGAACTCGAAGATTTTCCGTCGCAGCTATCTGGATAAAACCCATAGCTTCTACGAACGTCACGGCGGAAAAACCATTATCCTCGCGCGCTTTGTGCCGATAGTCCGAACCTTCGCGCCGTTTGTGGCGGGAATGGGGCATATGTCCTATCGTCATTTTGCGGCCTATAACGTCGTCGGGGCGCTGCTGTGGGTGCTGCTGTTCACCTACGCCGGCTATCTGTTTGGCGATCTGCCGGTGGTGCAGGAGAACCTTAAGCTGTTGATCGTGGCGATCATCGTGCTTTCCGTCCTGCCGGGCGTGATTGAGATTATTCGCCATAAGCGGGCGGCGGCGAAGCAGGCGAAGTAGTTTAGCCTGTGTTGCGCGTGACGGTGCAGAGCGTCACGCGCAGCGGTTTGACCACTTTTTTATCCCATGTTCCGGGATGATATGATTTAATGTGCAACATTCATGGTCTGTAAGAGGCAAAAATGGCATTATGCGCCCCTTACGACAAAACTGGCATCGACCAGGTTCAGGCAGAAAGGTTATCAATGAGCTGGATTGAACGAATTAAAAGCAACATCACTCCCACCCGCAAGGCGAGCATTCCTGAGGGTGTATGGACCAAGTGCGACAGCTGCGGTCAGGTACTCTACCGCGCCGAGCTGGAGCGCAACCTGGAGGTTTGTCCTAAGTGCGATCACCATATGCGCATGTCGGCGCGTAATCGCCTGCATAGCCTGTTGGATGAAGGTTCTCTGGTGGAACTGGGTAGCGAACTTGAGCCAAAAGATGTGCTGAAGTTCCGCGATTCAAAAAAATACAAAGACCGCCTGGCGTCCGCTCAAAAAGAGACGGGCGAGAAAGACGCGCTGGTGGTAATGAAAGGTACGCTCTACGCGATGCCGGTTGTGGCCGCCGCCTTTGAATTCTCCTTTATGGGGGGATCGATGGGTTCCGTCGTTGGCGCACGCTTTGTGCGCGCGGTGGAGCAGGCGCTGGAAGATAACTGCCCGCTGATCTGCTTCTCCGCCTCCGGTGGCGCCCGTATGCAGGAAGCGCTGATGTCGCTGATGCAGATGGCGAAAACCTCCGCGGCGCTAGCGAAAATGCAGGAGCGCGGATTACCGTACATCTCTGTGCTGACCGACCCGACCATGGGCGGCGTATCGGCGAGCTTTGCGATGCTGGGTGACCTGAACATTGCCGAGCCGAAAGCGCTGATCGGCTTTGCCGGTCCTCGCGTCATTGAGCAGACCGTACGTGAGAAGCTGCCGCCGGGATTCCAGCGCAGTGAGTTCCTGATTGAAAAAGGGGCGATCGATATGATCGTTCGCCGTCCGGAAATGCGTCTCAAGCTGGCCAGCATTCTGGCGAAGCTGATGAACCTGCCGGCGCCGGTTGCCGCTTCGGAAACGCCTCATGAAGGCGTGGTGGTGCCGCCGGCACCGGATCAGGAACCCGAGGCCTGATAAAGCAGAGGGCAGGGCCTGGCGGCGCTGCCCTTTTTTATTCATACGCGTTAACCGTCAATTCTTGCGGGCATCATGGAAAAAGATCCTATTCCTCAGGCCACGTCGCCCCTGGCTACGTGGCTTTCTTATCTGGAACATCTGCACAGTAAAACCATCGACCTGGGGCTGGCGCGCGTCAGCGAGGTCGCGCGGCAGATGGATATCGTCAAACCGGCGCCGTTCGTCTTTACGGTCGCGGGTACCAATGGCAAAGGCACCACCTGCCGCACGCTGGAAACCGTCCTGATGGCGGCCGGCTATAAAGTGGGGGTCTACAGCTCTCCGCATCTGGTGCGTTACACCGAACGCGTGCGCATTCAGGGAGCGGAACTGCCGGAGGCGGCGCATACGGCCTCGTTTGCGGAGATTGAAGCGGCGCGGGGCGACATCTCGCTGACCTACTTTGAATACGGCACGCTCTCTGCGCTATGGTTGTTTAAGCAGGCGCAGCTGGATGTGGTGATCCTGGAGGTGGGGCTCGGCGGCCGTCTCGACGCCACTAATATCGTGGATGCCGATGTCGCCGTGGTTACCAGCATCGCTCTCGATCATACCGACTGGCTGGGACCGGATCGCGAAAGTATCGGCCGGGAGAAAGCCGGTATCTTCCGTGCCGGAAAACCGGCGGTAGTAGGGGAGCCGGATATGCCGCACACCATTGCTGAAGTGGCGAGCGAGAAGGGCGCCCTGCTCCAGCGCCGCGGCGTCGACTGGCGCTATGAGGTGGAAGGCGAGACATGGTCTTTCCGCGACGCGGGCGGGGCGTTAAGCCGCCTGCCTCTGCCTCAGGTGCCGTTGCCGAACGCCGCCACGGCCGTGGCGGCGCTGCGCGCCCGCGGCCTTGCCGTGGATGACGCTATCCTGCGCGCGGGGATCCGCGACGCGATGCTGCCGGGACGCTTTCAGATAATCAGCGACGCCCCGCGGGTGATCCTCGATGTGGCGCATAACCCGCACGCGGCGGCTTATCTCGCCGGGCGTCTCAAAACGTTAGCGAAAACGGGACGCGTGCTGGCGGTTATTGGTATGCTGCATGATAAGGACATTGCCGGCACGTTGGCCAATCTGGCCCCGGAAGTCGACGCCTGGTACTGCGCGCCGCTGGAAGGGCCGCGCGGGGCGACGGCGGAGCAGCTGGTGGAACATTTGCGTGGCGGCACAGTCTATAGCAGCGTGGCGCAGGCGTGGCATGCGGCCATGGCTGACGCTAAAGTGGAAGATACCGTGCTGGTGTGTGGTTCGTTTCACACGGTCGCACAGGTTATGGAAGAGATAGACGCGGGGAGAATCGGTGGCGAGTAAGTTTCAGAACCGTTTAGTCGGGACAATCGTGCTGGTGGCGCTGGGGGTGATTATCCTGCCAGGGCTGCTGGACGGGCAGAAAAAGCATTACCAGGATGAGTTTGCCGCGATCCCGCTGGTGCCGAAACCGGGCGATCGTGATGAACCGGATATGCTGCCGGCGGCGACTCAGGCGCTGCCTTCGCAGCCGCCGGAAGGGGCGGCGGAAGAGGTGCGGGCGGGCGATGCCGCCGCGCCATCGTTAGATCCGTCGCGTATCCCGGTGAACAGCAACAGCTTCGATGACGTTCAGGAGCCGGTAGTGGCCGCGAAACCCCAGCCTAAACCTCAGCCGAAGCCGCAGCCGCAACAGCAGGCCGCGACGCCAACGCCGCCGCCTGCTAAGCCACAGCAGCAACAACCGCAGCAGCAGGCGGCCCTGCCGGCGCCGACCGGCAAAGCCTATGTGGTTCAGCTGGGCGCGTTGAAGAACGCCGATAAGGTGAACGAGATCGTTGGTAAACTGCGGGCGTCGGGCTTCAAAGTCTATACGTCGCCTTCGACGCCGGTACAGGGTAAAATTACCCGTATCCTCGTCGGGCCGGATGCGTCAAAAGACAAGCTCAAGGGCCAGCTGGGCGATCTGCAACAGATCTCCGGGCTCAGCGGGGTAGTGATGGGCTTCACCCCGAACTGATTGTTTTTTCCACGATGCGGAAAGAACGCGGCGGGGCTAAACGCCCCGTAAACCCTGTCTCAGCCGCCCTGAAGAGGCGAAAGACAGTCTGGCGTTGAATGTTTTTTCAGCGCCATTTTTATTTCTGTAGGGCAAGGAAATCCCTACGCAAACGTTTTCTTTTTCTGTTAGAATGCGCCCCGAACTGGACGACAGGGCGTAAAATCGTGGGACGTATATGGTCTGGATTGATTACGCCATTATGGCGGTGCTGGGTCTTTCTTGCCTGGTCAGCCTGATCCGCGGCTTCGTTCGCGAAGCTTTATCGTTAGTCACGTGGGGTTGCGCGTTTTATGTCGCCAGCCACTACTACGCTGATCTGTCTGTCTGGTTTACGGGCTTTGAGGATGAACGGGTTCGAAATGGGATTGCTATTGCGGCGCTGTTTATCGTGACGCTCATCGTTGGCGCTATCGTGAACTATGTGATAGGCCAGCTGGTGGAGAAGACCGGTTTGTCAGGTACCGACAGGGTATTGGGGATCTGCTTCGGCGCACTACGTGGGGTGCTGATCATCGCCGCTATTCTGTTCTTCCTTGACACCTTTACCGGGATGGCGAAGAGCGATGACTGGCATCAGTCGCAGTTTATTCCCTATTTTACCCCCGTCATCAGATGGTTTTTTGAATACCTGCAAAGCTCGTCAAGTTTCTTGCCTAAAGTATAGACTTTAGGTCGTTGCTGAACGAGGAAAAGACGTATGTGCGGTATTGTCGGTATCGCCGGTGTTATGCCGGTTAACCAGTCGATTTATGATGCGCTAACGGTGCTCCAGCACCGTGGACAGGATGCCGCTGGCATCATCACCATTGATGCCAACAACTGCTTCCGGTTGCGTAAGGCTAACGGGCTGGTAAGCGACGTATTCGAAGCCCGCCATATGCAGCGTATGCAGGGCAATATGGGGATTGGCCACGTGCGTTACCCCACGGCGGGCAGCTCCAGCGCCTCCGAAGCGCAGCCGTTTTACGTCAACTCGCCGTATGGCATCACGTTGGCGCATAACGGCAACCTGACCAACGCCCATGAGCTGCGTAAAAAGCTGTTTGAAGAAAAACGCCGCCACATCAATACCACCTCAGATTCCGAAATCCTCCTCAATATTTTCGCCAGTGAGCTGGATAACTTCCGTCACTACCCACTGGAAGCGGATAACATCTTTGCCGCGATTGCGGCGACCAACCGCTTGATCCGCGGCGCGTACGCTTGCGTGGCGATGATCATCGGTCATGGCATGGTGGCCTTCCGCGACCCGAACGGCATTCGTCCGCTGGTGCTGGGCAAACGTGACGTAGGCGATGGCCGCACCGAGTATATGGTGGCCTCGGAAAGCGTGGCGCTTGACACCCTTGGCTTTGAATTCCTGCGCGATGTGGCGCCGGGCGAAGCGGTTTATATTACCGAGAAGGGCCAGCTGTTTACCCGTCAGTGCGCCGATAGCCCGGTCAGCAACCCGTGCCTGTTCGAGTACGTCTATTTTGCCCGTCCGGACTCGTTTATCGACAAAATTTCCGTCTACAGCGCCCGCGTTAATATGGGGACCAAGCTGGGCGAGAAGATTGCCCGCGAGTGGGAAGATCTGGATATTGACGTCGTTATCCCGATCCCGGAGACCTCCTGCGATATCGCGCTGGAGATCGCCCGCATCCTCGACAAGCCTTATCGACAGGGCTTCGTGAAGAACCGCTACGTCGGTCGCACATTTATCATGCCGGGCCAGCAGCTGCGTCGTAAGTCTGTGCGCCGCAAGCTCAACGCCAACCGTGCGGAGTTCCGCGATAAGAACGTGCTGCTGGTGGACGATTCCATCGTTCGCGGCACCACCTCGGAGCAGATCATCGAGATGGCGCGCGAAGCAGGGGCGAAAAAAGTGTATCTGGCCTCAGCCGCGCCGGAAATTCGTTTCCCGAACGTGTACGGTATCGATATGCCGACCGCCAACGAACTTATCGCTCATGGCCGCGAAGTGGATGAGATCCGCCAGATCATCGGCGCCGATGGCCTGATTTTCCAGGATCTCAACGATCTGATCGAGGCGGTGCGCGCGGAAAATCCGGATATTCAGCAGTTTGAATGTTCTGTGTTCAACGGCGTGTACGTCACCCGGGATGTCGACCAGCAGTACCTCGACTACCTCGATTCCCTGCGTAACGATGATGCCAAAGCGGTTCAGCTGCAGAACGAAGTCGAAAACCTCGAGATGCACAACGAGGGTTAAGCCGTTCACGCGTCGCGGGCCCGCCGTTCCTGATGGACGGCGGGCCTTTTTTTCGCCCGGCAACGGTGCGTCAATGGTTGCGCCAACGGCTATAATCCGGCAAAGTCTGCGGCACGACGCGCAAGGGGTAACAGAACGTGAAACGACTGATTATTGGCATTTCCGGCGCCAGCGGCGCCATCTATGGCGTGCGGATGCTGCAGGTGCTGCGGGATGTGCCGGATATTGAAACCCATCTGATCCTCAGTCAGGCGGCGCGCCAGACGCTGGCGATGGAGACCGACTTTACCGTGCGTGAAGTGCAGGCGCTGGCTGATGTGGTGCATGATGCCCGCGACATCGCCGCCAGTATCTCCTCCGGCTCGTTTAAAACCGCCGGGATGGTGATTTTACCCTGCTCAATGAAAACGCTCTCGGGTATTGTCCATAGCTACACGGATGGTCTGCTGACGCGGGCGGCGGATGTGGTGCTGAAGGAGCGTCGTCCGCTGGTGCTCTGCGTGCGGGAGACTCCGTTCCATCTTGGCCATCTGCGACTGCTGGTGCAGGCTGCGGAGCTGGGGGCGGTGATTATGCCGCCGGTGCCGGCCTTCTACCATCGGCCGCAAAGCCTGGATGATGTTATCAACCAGACCGTCAACCGGGTACTCGATCAGTTCGACATTAGCCTGGAACAAGACTTATTTACGCGCTGGCAAGGGTCACAGGATTGCACCAAATAGGTGCGTGAAATGTACGCTTGCGCTGCGCTGGTGCAAATTTGTCGTCCCGATCAAATCCTCGACATTTATTTCGTCTTTTTGCGCTCAGGCGCTGCGGTTTCGCCAGTAATGCTGGTATCTTCCCTTTTAAGACAATCCTGCAACTTTATTTTAACAAATTTAACCCTGTTCCCGGCACGCACCGGGAAGATGGCACAAAAACTGCAGGATTGATCGGCAATCACCATAACAAGCAACGCACCACATCACGACACTTAAGGGTACTGTATGAAGAAGACGATTCTGGCTCTCTCTTTACTCGTGGGAATGAGCAGCACGGCCAGTGTGTTTGCTGCTCTGCCGCAGAGCATTCGCATTGGCACTGACGCGACCTATGCGCCCTTTTCGTCGAAAGACGCGAAAGGGGACTTTGTTGGCTTTGATATCGATTTAGGCAATGAACTGTGCTCCCGTATTAAGGTGAAATGTACCTGGGTCGGCAGTGATTTTGACTCCCTGATCCCCTCCCTCAAGGCGAAGAAAATTGACGCCATCATCTCCTCGCTCTCCATCACCGAGAAGCGCCAGCAAGAGATCGCCTTCTCTGACAAGCTTTATGCCGCCGACTCCCGGCTGATCGCGGCCAAAGGCTCGCCGATCCAGCCGACGCTGGAGGCGCTGAAAGGTAAGCACGTCGGCGTGCTGCAGGGCTCCACGCAGGAAGCCTATGCTAACGATCGCTGGCGCAGCCAGGGCGTTGACGTGGTGGCATATCAGAACCAGGACCTGATCTATTCCGACCTCTCCGCTGGTCGTCTGGATGCGGCGCTGCAGGATGAAGTCGCCGCCAGCGAAGGCTTCCTGAAGCAGCCTGCCGGGAAAGATTTCGCCTTTGCCGGCCCGTCCGTTAAAGACAAAAAGTACTTTGGCGACGGCACCGGTATCGGCCTGCGTAAGGACGACGCCGAGCTGAAAGCCGCGTTTGATAAAGCGCTGGGCGAGATGCGCAAAGACGGCACCTACGACAAAATGGCGAAGAAATACTTCGATTTTAACGTCTACGGCGACTAAGACTGCCGCAGGCCCGCGCTATCGGGTGGGCCTGCCGCCATGCTCGTGTAAAAGCCCTGAAAAGGTGCATCGCCAGACGCTGTGGATCATTTTAGTGCAAAGGCAGGCGCTTTTGTGGCTAAAAAATGCATAGTTAAGCGTTTGTGATGCAAAAAAATGGCCTTTCTGGTGCATAAATCTTTGCCCTCAAGGGGCGAATAATGGCACGATAACTGGTGTTAATAGTTCTAATAAACCCGTTAGAATGACAGTCTGTCGAGGATAGTTATGAAAAAACTGGCGTTGTCTCTCTCTTTAGCGCTGGCCCTTTCCAGCGTTTCCACGGTCTTTGCCGCTATTCCGCAAAAAATTCGTATCGGTACCGATCCGACTTATGCTCCCTTCGAATCGAAGAATGCGCAGGGGGAATTGGTGGGTTTTGATATCGATCTGGCAAAAGAGTTGTGTAAGCGTATTAATACCCAATGTACCTTTGTGGAAAACCCGCTGGATGCGCTGATCCCCTCTTTAAAAGCGAAGAAAATCGACGCGATTATGTCTTCGCTGTCGATTACCGAAAAGCGTCAGCAGGAAATCGCTTTCACCGACAAACTGTATGCGGCTGATTCGCGTCTGGTGGTGAAAAAGGGCAGTCCCGTGACGCCGGATCTCGCCACCCTGAAGGGTAAGCGCGTGGGCGTGCTGCAGGGTACGACGCAGGAAACTTACGGTAATGAGCACTGGGCGCCGAAAGGTATCGAAATTGTCTCCTATCAGGGGCAGGACAATATCTATTCCGACCTGACCGCCGGCCGTATTGACGCCGCTTTCCAGGATGAGGTCGCGGCCAGCGAAGGGTTCCTGAAACAGCCTATCGGTAAAGATTATCAGTTTGGCGGTCCGTCGATTAAGGACGAAAAGCTGTTCGGCGTCGGCACCGGTATGGGGCTGCGTAAGGAAGACAACGAACTGCGCGAAGCGCTGAATAAAGCGTTTGCAGAGATGCGTAAGGACGGCACCTACGACAAGCTGGCGAAAAAATATTTCGATTTTAACGTATACGGCGAATAATTCTCACGCCTCACCATTGCGCGTCCGATTCACGCGCAATGGTGGATGACAGACAGGGTAGGCAGCATGCTGTATGGGTTTTCACAGGTTATTTTGCAGGGTGCGCTTGTCACCCTGGAGCTTGCGCTCAGCTCGGTCGTTCTCGCCGTCCTGATTGGGCTGGCGGGCGCTGGCGCAAAGCTATCGAGCAATCGTCCTCTGGCGCTGGTATTTGAAGGCTATACCACACTGATCCGCGGCGTCCCCGACCTGGTGCTGATGCTGTTGATTTTCTACGGCCTGCAGATTGCGCTTAACAGCGTTACCGACGCGCTGGGCATGGCGCAGTTTGATATTGACCCGATGATCGCCGGGATTATTACCCTTGGCTTTATCTATGGCGCCTATTTTACGGAAACCTTCCGCGGCGCCTACCTGGCGGTGCCGAAGGGGCATATCGAAGCGGCCACCGCCTTTGGCTTCAGCGGCGGGCAGACGTTCCGGCGCATCCTGTTCCCGGCGATGATGCGCTACGCGCTGCCGGGGATCGGCAACAACTGGCAGGTTATCCTCAAGGCGACGGCGCTGGTCTCGCTGCTGGGGCTGGAGGATGTGGTCAAAGCCACGCAGCTGGCGGGCAAAAGCACCTGGCAGCCGTTCTACTTCGCCATCGTCTGCGGCCTGATTTATCTGGTATTTACCACCCTTTCTAATGGCGTACTGCTGCTGCTCGAACGCCGCTATACCGTTGGCGTCAAGAGGGCTGACCTGTGATTGAAATTATTCAGGAATACTGGAAATCCCTGCTGTGGACCGACGGCTATCGCTTTACCGGCGTGGCGATTACCTTATGGTTGCTGATCTCTTCGGTGGTCATGGGGGGCATCCTGGCGGTCTTTCTGGCAATCGGCCGCGTTTCGAGCAATAAGTTCATCCAGTTTCCCATCTGGCTGTTTACTTACATATTTCGCGGCACGCCGCTGTATGTGCAGCTGTTGGTCTTTTACTCCGGTATGTACACCCTGGAAATCGTCAAAGGCACTGAACTGCTGAACGCCTTTTTCCGCAGCGGGCTAAACTGTACGGTGCTGGCGCTGACCCTGAACACCTGCGCTTATACCACCGAAATTTTCGCCGGCGCGATCCGCTCGGTACCGGCGGGCGAAATTGAAGCGGCGCGGGCCTACGGCTTCTCTTCGGTCAAACTGTACCGCTGCATCATCCTGCCTTCCGCGCTGCGGATTGCGCTGCCGGCCTACAGTAACGAAGTGATCCTGATGCTGCACTCGACGGCGCTGGCGTTTACCGCTACGGTGCCGGATCTGCTGAAAATCGCCCGCGATATCAACTCGGCCACCTATCAGCCGTTCACCGCCTTTGGCATCGCCGCGGTGCTCTATTTAATTATCTCGTATGTGCTGATTAGCTTGTTCCGCAAAGCGGAAAAGCGTTGGTTGCAGCATATCAAACCTTCTTCGACGCATTGAGAACGCCATGTCCGACAATAAATTAAACGTTATCGATCTGCATAAACGCTATGGGGAACACGAGGTGCTGAAGGGCGTCTCGCTGCAGGCGAAAGCCGGGGACGTTATCAGTATCATCGGTTCATCGGGTTCCGGGAAAAGTACCTTTTTACGCTGTATTAACTTCCTTGAAAAACCGAGCGAAGGCACGATCGTCGTCAGCGGCCAGAATATTGGCCTGGTACGGGATAAAGACGGTCAGCTGAAGGTGGCCGACAAGAACCAGCTGCGCCTGCTGCGCACCCGGTTGACCATGGTGTTTCAGCATTTCAATCTGTGGAGCCATATGACGGTGCTGGAGAACGTCATGGAGGCGCCGATTCAGGTGCTGGGCTTAAGCAAACAGGAAGCGCGCGAACGGGCGGTAAAATACCTGGCCAAGGTCGGGATAGACGAACGTCAGCAGGCGAAATACCCGGTGCATCTTTCCGGCGGCCAGCAGCAGCGTGTCTCTATTGCCCGCGCGCTGGCGATGGAGCCGGAAGTGCTGCTGTTCGATGAGCCGACCTCCGCGCTGGATCCGGAGCTGGTGGGCGAAGTGTTACGCATCATGCAGCAGTTGGCGGAAGAGGGGAAAACCATGGTGGTGGTGACCCACGAAATGGGCTTTGCCCGCCACGTCTCTTCGCATGTCATTTTCCTGCATCAGGGAAAAATCGAAGAGGAAGGGCATCCGGACGCGCTGTTCGGCGCGCCGAAAAGCCCGCGCCTGCAGCAGTTTCTGAAAGGTTCGCTGAAATAAACGGCTTACCCGGCGTCTGCGGGCGCCGGGTGGGATTCACGCTCCAGCCGGTAAATCCAGTCATCGTAATCGACGCCGTTCAGATGATAGGCTTTCTCCAGCACCTGCGTGCGCACAAAGCCTTGCTTCTCCAGCAGGCGCGATGATCCACGATTCTCTCCCAACACCCAGGCATTGATGGCCTGTACCCCCAGCGTGCTGAAACCATAATCGCAGATCGCCCGCAGCGCTTCGCTGGCATAGCCTTTTCCCTGAGCCTCGGGCAGCAGCGCATAGCCGACGTCGGCCTCGTGCGGATTTTTAGGGCTGATGCGAAGCCCAATATCGCCCAGCGCATCGCCGCGCTTATTACGCAGAACATACACGCCGGGATCGGCGCAGCGACTGGCGAACACGCTGCGCAACGCCTCCTCGCTTAACACTTCGCCCATAAAACGCATCACCTGCGGATCCTGGCGCAGGCGCAGAAAAAAGGGCCAGTCATCGGTAACAAAGCGGGTAAGCGAAAGGCGAGGCGTGGTGATGGTCGTCATAAAGCAGTCAATTCGAAGAAGGAAAGGCCTACCTTAGCACTTTGCTTCGCCAGGTAACACCGGCGAACCGGCCGGCTGGCGATGAACTCAGGCGCTTCAGGGCGCTGGCTGTCCGGGATATGGCGATGCTGCAGCGCCAGGCTGAGGCCATCCAGGCGTGGAGCATGAGCCAGCAGAATGGAATCAGGGGAGCCAATGCTCCCCTGTGTCAGCCATTAACTCAGCACATCCTTTAGCGCTTCGTCGAGATCGTACCAGCGGAAGGCGAAGCCGGCGGCTTCCAGTCGCTTAGGCAGCGCGCGCTGGCCGCCGAGCACCAACACAGCGGATTCGCCCATCAGCAGGCGGATGGCGGCGGCGGGAACGCGGAAAATCGCCGGTCGATTGAGCGCATGACCCAGCGCGTGGGCGAACTGCTCGTTATGCACGGGATAGGGCGAAACCATATTGAATGGGCCGCGCAGATCGTTATCCAGCAGCCACAGAATGCCGTTAACCATATCGTCGATATGGATCCAGGCCAGGTACTGTCTGCCGCTGCCGATAGGCCCACCGAGGCCGAGCTTAAAGGCCGGGGTCATTTTGCCAAGAATACCGCCCCGCGGCGCCAGTACCACGCCGGTGCGCAGCAGACAGACGCGGGTGCGCTCGCTTTGCGCTTCGCAGGCAATTTGCTCCCAGCGGGCGCAGAGCTTATGGGTAAACTCATTGTGCGGCGGCTCTTCTTCAGTCACCACCACTTCGCCGAGGTCGCCGTAATAGCCGGTGGCTGACCCGCTGATCAGCACGGAGGGAGGGGTGTCGCTGGCGTGGATCAAGCCCACCAGCCGCTGAGTGAGATCCCAGCGACTATGGCATAAGCGCTGTTTCTGCTCGGCGGTCCAGCGTTTATCGGCGATGGGCTCGCCCGCCAGATTGATGACGGCATCGATGCCATTGAGGTGGTGATGGCCCTCGAAATCGCGCCACAGCGTGACGCGCGGATCGAGACGGGCGCGGGCGGTATCCGGATGTCGGGTGGAGACCGTGACGCTATGCCCAAGCTCCAGCAGTCTGGGTATCAGATGTCGGCCAATCAGGCCGGTACCACCAGTAAGCAGGATCTTCATACCACCTCCCTGACATGGTTAGCGCCGCCAGCTCATGGTCATGGATACCGAGTCGGCATAGCGCAGCGCGTGAAGTTTATCGATCTCCACTTCAGCATATGTGACCCAGTGATGTTCGCATGCGATATTCAGCACATCCTGAGTTAATTTTTCCAGCAGCGAGAAACGACCATTCTCAAGATGGCTAATGATGCGTTTGGTAATGGTGCGGTAGTTCAACGCATCATTAATGTCCTCGCTGTCGCGCGCTTTATCGGCAGGGTAGTGAATGGCCACATTCACTACCACGTCCTGGCGGTTGGCGATCTCTTCCTCTTTAATACCAATAAAAGTACGCAGGCGCAGGTTCTTAATACGAATAATGGCGTCTGGTTGAGACATTGCAGGCTTCCTCCGTGGTTTAAGTCCTGCAATCATACAACAAAGCGCGACGGGCGAGCAGGGGGTTAATAAGGCTGAATTTTTAACATCGCTTCCACCGTCGCCGGCCGCTGCTTAATGCGCTCATACCAGTTATGCACCGCCGGATAGTTCGCCAGATCGATCCGCTGGCGGACATGGCAGTTCACCCAGGGCCAGGCGGCGATGTCGGCGATGCTGTAGTGGTCCCCGCCCAGCCACGGGCTGGATCCCAGGCGGTGATTCAGTACCCCATAGAGTCGCTGGGTTTCCACCTGAAAACGCTCAATCGCGTAGGGCACGGTTTGCGGCGCTGAGTGGGAAAAATGCTGATTTTGCCCCAGCATCGGCCCCAGGCCGCCGACCTGCCAGAACAACCACTGCAGGGTGGTATAGCGCGCCCGCAGCTCCCCGCTCAGCAGCTTGCCGCTTTTTTCCGCCAGATAGAGCAGGATGGCGCCGGACTCGAAGACGCTCAACGGCGCGCCGCCGTCGGCAGGCATGTGGTCGACGATAGCTGGAATTTTGTTATTCGGCGAAATCGCCAGAAACTGCGGATGAAACTGCTCCCCTTTGCCAATATCGACCCGAATTAGCCGATAGGCCAGCTGCGCCTCTTCGAGAAACAGGGTGATTTTGTGGCCGTTTGGGGTGGGTGCATAGTAGAGATCGATCATAATATTTCCCGCCGTCGTGGGTCGCAAACTGATCGAGTATAGGTGAAGCTGCGCGACCCGGGAAAAAATCCGCGAGCGGGGCGCCAGCCACGCAGCGGACGAGCAGTGACATCGCCGGTAAGACAGGCTATGTTGGTTTATTGCCCTGTCTACCAACCCTGAGGAAGTTATGAGCCAGCCTGTGATTACCCTGTGGTCCGATGCCGATTTTTTCTCACCGTACGTGATGTCTGTTTATGTCGCGCTGCAGGAAAAGAGCCTGCCTTTTAGCCTTAAAACCATCGACCTGGGCAGCGGCGAACATCTGCAGGCCGGCTGGACGGGCTATACCGCCACCCGTCGCGTACCGCTGCTGGAGGTTGACAATTTCGCGCTGAGCGAGTCTTCGGCGATTACCGAATATCTGGATGAGCGTTTCGCGCCGCCTGAGTGGGAGCGCCTTTATCCACACGATCTGCAAAAGCGGGCCCGCGCCCGGCAGATCCAGGCCTGGCTACGCAGCGATCTGGTGCCCATTCGTGAAGAGCGATCCACCGCCGTGGTGTTTGGCGGGGTGAAAATGCCGGCGCTCAGCGAGGCAGGCAAGCGGTCGGCGGAAAAACTGTTTGCCACCGCTACCACGCTGCTGGCCCACGGCGGGCAAAATTTATTCGGCGAATGGTCTATTGCCGATGCCGACCTGGCGCTGATGCTCAATCGTCTGGTTCTCAATGGCGATGAGGTGCCGGAGGCGCTGGCGGATTATGCGACTTTCCAGTGGCAGCGGGCCTCAATCCAGCGTTACGCGGCGCTTTCCGCCAAACGCGGAGGCTGATAACCCGCCGCGCTTCCGCTATCATAGAGGCATCGTAACCAGTGGAGATGGAACCTATGAAGCTGATGTTTGCCTCCGATATTCATGGTTCGCTACCTGCGACGGAACGCGTGCTTGAGCGGTTCGCGCAAAGTGGCGCCAGGTGGCTGATCATCCTCGGCGATGTGCTTAATCACGGGCCACGCAACGCGCTGCCGGAAGGCTATGCGCCGGCGGAGGTGGCCGAGCGGCTGAACAGCGTGGCGGAGCGCATCATTGCGGTTCGCGGTAACTGCGACAGCGAAGTGGATCAAATGCTGCTTCGTTTTCCCATGACCGCGCCCTGGCAGCAGGTGCTTGGCGAAGGCTACCGCCTGTTTCTGACCCACGGTCATCTTTATAGCCCGGACAATTTGCCGCCACTTGCCGCTGGCGATGTCCTGGCGTATGGCCATACTCATATTCCGGTTGCTGAAAAACGCGGGGCGTTCTCTCTGTTTAATCCAGGCTCAGTGAGTATCCCAAAAGGGGGATATTCCGCCAGCTATGGGCTACTGGATGAGGGGCGTCTGCAGGTTTTAGCACTCAATGATAATCAGGTTATTGCAGAGGTCGCAATTTACCCGTAATTTAGCCCTCAATCATAAAGACGCGCCGCAAGAGCGCTTTTAAAGTAAGGTTTCCTGATGGCGGAACAGAATCATTTGGCAAGCACAGAATGGGTCGATATTGTTAATGAAAACAATGAGGTGATAGCACAGTCCAGCCGCGAGCAGATGCGCGCGCAGTGCCTGCGCCACCGGGCGACCTATATCGTCGTTCACGACGGAATGGGGAAAATTCTGGTGCAGCGACGCACCGAGACAAAAGACTTTCATCCGGGCATGCTGGATGCCACCGCCGGCGGCGTCGTGCAGGCTGATGAGCAGTTGCTGGAGTCGGCCCGTCGCGAGGCGGAAGAGGAGTTAGGCATCGCCGGGGTGCCGTTTGCCGATCACGGCCAGTTCTACTACGAAGATAAATTCTGCCGCGTCTGGGGAAGCCTGTTCAGCTGCGTCTCCCACGGGCCGTTTGCCCTGCAGGAAGAGGAGGTGAGCGAGGTGTGCTGGTTAACGCCGGAAGAGATCACCGCCCGCTGCGATGAGTTCACGCCCGACTCGCTGAAAGCGCTGGCGCTGTGGATGACCCGTAACGCCGGCAACGAGTATGATGACGCGGAAGAGAGCGAGCGCGAATAAACGCGCTAACGCGTGGCAGCAACTGCTGTTCGCCTCCTGACAAAAAAGGCAGCCATCTGGCTGCCTTTTGCTTTCTCTCAGCGGGCGATTACTTCTGCTGCTGAGCTGACTGGATCGCGGTCAGTGCGATGGTGTAGACGATATCGTCAACCAGCGCGCCACGAGACAGATCGTTGACCGGCTTGCGCATACCCTGCAGCATCGGCCCGATGGAGATCAGGTCGGCAGAGCGCTGTACCGCTTTGTAAGTGGTGTTACCGGTGTTCAGATCCGGGAAGATGAACACGGTCGCGCGGCCAGCTACCGGCGAGTTCGGCGCTTTGGATTTCGCGACGTCAGCCATCACCGCGGCGTCATACTGCAGCGGGCCGTCGATCATCAGGTCAGGACGTTTTTCCTGCGCCAGACGGGTCGCTTCGCGGACTTTTTCTACATCGCTACCCGCGCCGGAAGTACCGGTGGAGTAGGAGAGCATCGCCACGCGCGGTTCGATGCCGAAGGCAATCGCGGAGTCAGCGGACTGAATCGCGATTTCCGCCAGCTGCTCTGCGGTCGGATCCGGGTTGATCGCGCAGTCGCCGTAAACATAAACTTGTTCCGGCAGCAGCATGAAGAACACGGAAGAGACCAGCGAGCTGCCCGGTGCGGTTTTGATCAGCTGCAGCGGAGGACGAATGGTGTTGGCGGTGGTGTGTACCGCGCCGGACACCAGGCCATCGACTTCGTCCTGTTCCAGCATCAGGGTGCCGAGAACCACGTTATCTTCCAGCTGCTCGCGGGCGACGGCTTCGGTCATGCCCTTGTTCTTACGCAGTTCGACCAGGCGAGCCACGTAGCTTTCGCGCACCACTTCCGGGTCGACGATTTCGATACCGGCGCCCAGCTCAACGCCCTGCGCTGCTGCAACGCGGTTAATCTCATCCGGGTTGCCCAGCAGCACACAGGTGGCGATCCCGCGTTCGGCGCAGATGGCTGCGGCTTTCACGGTACGCGGCTCGTCGCCTTCCGGCAGAACGACGCGTTTGCCGGCTTTACGCGCCAGCTCGGTCAGCTGGTAGCGGAAGGCTGGCGGAGAGAGACGACGGCTGCGCTCGGAGGTCGCGGTCAGCGATTCGATCCAGTCGGCGTTGATGTAGTTGGCAACGTATTCCTGAACTTTCTCAATGCGCTCGTGATCGTCAACCGGTACTTCGAGGTTGAAGCTCTGCAGGCTCAGGGAGGTCTGCCAGGTGTTGGTGTTGACCATAAACACCGGCAGGCCGGTGGCGAAGGCGCGTTCGCACAGCTTGCTGATGCGCGCGTCCATTTCATAGCCGCCGGTCAGCAGGATGGCGCCGATTTCCACGCCGTTCATCGCTGCCAGGCAGGCGGCAACCAGCACGTCAGGACGATCTGCGGAAGTAACCAGCAGCGAACCTGCGCGGAAGTGCTCCAGCATGTGCGGGATGCTGCGCGCGCAGAAGGTCACGGATTTCACGCGGCGGGTGTTGATATCGCCTTCGTTGATGATGGTCGCATTCAGGTGATGGGCCATGTCGATCGCGCGGGTGGCGATCAGATCGAAGCTCCACGGTACGGCGCCCAGCACCGGCAGCGCGCTGCCTTTTTGCAGCTGAGCCGGGTCGATCTTCACGACTTTCGCTTTGGATGAGTCGTCGAAAATTTCCGACAGATCAGGACGGGTACGGCCCTGCTCGTCGACCGGCGCGTTCAGTTTGTTGATGATAACGCCGGTGATGCTGGTGTTTTTCGCGCCGCCAAAGCTGTTGCGGGTCAGTTCAATACGCTCGTTCAGCTGTTCTGGCGTATCGGTACCTTGCGACATGACGAAGACGATTTCCGCGTTCAGGGTTTTGGCGATTTCAAAGTTCAGCGCCTGAGCGAACTGATGCTTACGGGTCGGCACCAGGCCTTCCACCAGCACCACTTCCGCGTCCTGGGTGTTCGCGTGATAGTTGGCGATGATCTCTTCCATCAGCACATCTTTCTGATTGCTGGAGAGCAGAGATTCAACGTGGTTCATCTTCAGCGGTTCAGCAGCGGTGGTGGTGGAGGAGCTGGCGCGAACGATGGTGGTGGTCTGGTCCGGGGCATCGCCGCCGGAGCGCGGCTGGGCGATAGGTTTAAATACGCTCAGACGAACGCCTTTGCGTTCCATAGCGCGGATCACACCGAGGCTGACGCTGGTCAGACCTACGCTGGTACCGGTAGGAATTAACATGATAGTACGGGACACGGTATATCCTCTTTCGTTACCGCCAGTATCAGGCGGGATACAAAACAGCACCACCAGCGACCCGTCATACTCCACGTTGCACGTGCGTTGGCTCTACTTGCTCACCCCGGTCGCGTATGCGCCGGGGATCTGCTGTGTCGCCGCCTTCCTGCAGCGCGAAGTATTGCGGGTCAGGGCTGGCGGTGTGGAATTATGCGGTCAGACGGCTGGCGTCTTGCGCGATGACCAGCTCTTCGTTGGTCGGGATAACCACGGCAGGACGGGTGCCTTCTTTGTTGATGAAGCCAGACTTGCCGAAGCGGGCAGCCAGGTTACGCTCATGGTCAACTTCGAAGCCCAGTACGCCCAGTTTGCCCAGCGACAGCTCACGCACCATCGCGGCGTTTTCACCAATGCCACCGGTGAAGACCACGGCGTCGAGACGGCCGTCCATCAGCGCGGTGTAGGAGCCGATGTATTTCGCCAGGCGGTGGCAGTAGACGTCCATCGCGCGTTTAGCGTCGGCTTTTTCCTGGTAGTTGTCTTCCACGTAGCGGCAGTCGCTGGTGACTTCGGTCAGGCCCAGCAGGCCGGACTCTTTGGTCAGCATTTTGTTGATGGCGTCAACGCTCATGCCCAGGGTGTCGTGCAGATGGAAGATGATTGCCGGATCGATATCGCCGGAGCGGGTACCCATCACCAGGCCTTCCAGCGGGGTCAGACCCATGGAGGTGTCAACGCATTTGCCGTTACGAATAGCGGAAACCGAACCACCGTTGCCAAGGTGGCAGGTGATGATGTTCAGCTCTTCAACCGGCTTGTTCAGGATCTTAGCGGCTTCCTGAGTCACGTAGAAGTGGCTGGTGCCGTGTGCGCCGTAACGACGAACGCCGTGCTCTTTGTACAGGCTGTACGGCAGGGCGTAGAGATAGGATTCTTCCGGCATGGTCTGGTGGAACGCCGTATCGAATACTGCCACGTTTTTGTCTTTCAGGTGCGGGAAGGATTTCAGCGCTTCAGCGATGCCGATCAGATGTGCCGGGTTGTGCAGCGGTGCAAAGGACGCCGCGTCTTTAATGCCCTGAATCACGGACTCGTCGATGACGACGGAGCTGGTGTATTTTTCACCGCCGTGGACGATACGGTGGCCAATTGCGGTCAGCTGAGCAGACAGTTCTGGTTTTTGTGCCAGAATAGTGTTAACGATAAAGTTCAGTGCTTCGCTGTGCGCGGCGCCCGCGCCTAATTCGGCTTCTTGTTTGCCGCCGTCAATTTTCCATTTGATACGGGCTTCTGGCAGGTGGAAGCATTCCGCTAAACCGGACAGGTATTCGTCGCCGTTAACGGCGTCAAGGATAGCAAATTTCAGAGAGGAGCTACCGCAGTTCAGAACCAGTACTAACTTACTCGACATGGAAGTACCTTTTTATGATACGTGGCTAAAAAAACGTCAGTGTGTCATTAGCGTAGCGCAGGATGACCTCGACATTTATGATTAACATCATGCCTTGTTCTGTTTTCAGGCACGATGAGATAAGTACATTTGATTTTATGCCATTTTGCATAATTTTCAGCCAATGGCAGAATATGCGATAATTTGACTAGCCTGGCAAAAGAGTCTATCCGCCCTTTCAGGCGGGCACAGGATACCTGATTGCGGCATCCTTTGCCAAAATCTTTTGAACGATGTCATGCATAGTTGGTGTTTTGCACGAATTTTTTAAGTTTTATATGTAAAGTTGAGGTAAAGCCATGTCGACCCCTGAGAAACGCCCCGTTAGCTTCTTTAGCTTGTTCAACCGCGGGCAGCACTACGCGAAGACCTGGCCTCTCGACAAGCGCCTCGCGCCGGTATTTATTGAAAACCGCATCATTCGTGCCACCCGCTACGCCATCCGCATCATGCCGCCGATCGCCATTTTCACCCTCTGCTGGCAGATAGCGCTGGGCGGCCAGCTGGGGCCCGCCGTGGCCACCGCGCTGTTTGCACTGAGCCTGCCGATGCAGGGGTTATGGTGGTTGGGTAAACGTTCAGTGACGCCGCTGCCGCCTTCCATTCTTAACTGGTTCTACGAAGTACGCGGCAAACTGCAGGAGGCGGGGCAGGCGCTGGCGCCTGTCGAAGGCAAGCCCGATTATCAGGCGTTGGCTGACACGCTTAAGCGCGCCTTCAAACAACTCGATAAAACTTTCCTTGATGATTTGTAATTCACTACGGAAAACGCATATAAAAGAAGGCGCATGATTTATGCGCCTTCTTTATTTCACGCCCTACCGTGCTACAGGAGTCACAACATGGAAATGACCAATGCGCAGCGTCTGATTTTATCCAATCAGTACAAGATGATGACGATGCTCGACCCGGACAATGCGGAGCGCTACCGTCGTCTGCAAACCATCATTGAGCGTGGGTATGGGCTGCAGATGCGTGAACTGGACCGCGAGTTCGGCCAGCTGACGGAAGAAACCTGCCGTACCGTAATCGACATCATGGAGATGTACCACGCGCTACACGTCTCCTGGACCAACCTGAAAGATGCGGCGGGTATCGACGAGCGTCGGGTCACCTTCCTCGGATTTGATGCCGCCACCGAAGCGCGTTTTCTCGGCTACGTGCGCTTTATGGTCAACGTTGAAGGCCGTTACAGCCACTTTGACGCCGGCACCCATGGCTTTAACTCGCAGACCCCGATGTGGGAGAAATATCAGCGGATGCTGAGCGTCTGGCACGCCTGCCCACGCCAGTATCATCTGAGCAGTAACGAAATTAACCAAATCATCAATGCCTGAGGGAGGTGCCCGTGCAGTGTAAAGGTTTCCTGTTCGATTTAGACGGGACGCTGGTGGATTCCTTGCCGGTGGTGGAGCGTTCATGGTGCAAGTGGGGAGATCGTTTCGCCATTGACCATGATGAAATTCTCAGTTTTATTCACGGCAAGCAGGCCATTACCTCCATTCGCCATTTTATGCCGGGTCGCAGCGAGGAGGATATCCAGGCCGAATTCCGTTATCTCGAGCAGATGGAAGCCACTGATATCGAAGGCATCGTCGCTCTACCGGGGGCGTTAGCCCTGTTGAATACGCTCAATGAGGCCGGGATCCCGTGGGCGATTGTCACCTCCGGCTCGATTCCGGTTGCCCATGCGCGTCACCGCGCGGCGGGCCTGCCGATGCCGGAGGTGTTTGTCACCGCTGAGCAGGTGAAGCATGGCAAGCCGGCGCCGGACGCCTATCTGCTGGGCGCCGAGCGGCTGGGTCTGCCTGCCGGGGAGTGCGCGGTGGTGGAAGATGCGCCGGCGGGGCTCCTCTCCGGACTGGCGGCCGGCTGTCGCACTATCGCGGTCAACGTGCCCGCCGATGCCCCCCGTCGGGATGAAGCCGACCTCGTGCTGAGCAGCCTGGAAGATCTGGTGGTTGAACGCCAGACTGACGGCGTGATAAATGTGCGTCTTAAAGCGTAAACCCATGATTTCGCCCCGCGTCGTCGGGGCTTTTTTATGCCACTATGTCGACTCCCACTTGTGACAAGGAAACGTTGTGAACGGTGAATTGATTTGGGTTTTATCCCTCCTGGCCATCGCGGTTGTGCTGTTTGCTACCGGTAAGGTGCGCATGGATGCTATCGCCCTGATGGTCATTGTCGCCTTTGTCCTCAGCGGCACGCTGACGCTGACTGAAGCTTTTTCCGGGTTCAGCGATCCTAACGTGATCCTGATTGCCGCCCTGTTTATTATCGGCGACGGCCTGGTGCGTACCGGGGTGGCCACCAAGATGGGCGCCTGGCTGGTGAGCGTGGCAGGCAACAGCGAAACCAAAATGCTGATCTACCTGATGCTCACCGTCGCCGGGTTGGGCGCGTTTATGAGCTCCACCGGCGTGGTCGCCATTTTCATTCCGGTGGTCCTCAGCGTCTCGGCGCGGATGAATACCTCACCCTCGCGGCTGATGATGCCGCTGAGCTTCGCCGGGCTTATCAGCGGGATGATGACCCTGGTGGCGACGCCGCCCAACCTGGTGGTCAACAGTGAACTGCTGCGCGAAGGACTGCACGGCTTCAGTTTTTTCAGCGTCACGCCGATTGGCCTGGTGGTGCTGATCCTGGGCATCGTCTATATGCTGGCGGTGCGCTTTATGCTGAAGACGGATAATGGCGATTCCGCGCGCGATGGGCGAAAAAGAAGTACCTTTCGCGATTTGATCCGCGAATATCACCTCACCGGCCGCGCCCGCCGGCTGGCGATCCGACCCGGTTCGCCGATGATCGGTCAGCGACTGGATGATTTAAAGCTGCGTGAGCGCTACTGTGCCAACGTCATCGGCGTTGAGCGCTGGCGGCGGTTCCGTCGGGTGATTGTTAACGTCAATGGGGTCTCGGAATTTCGCGCCCGCGACGTCCTGCTAATCGATATGTCTGCCTCCGATGTCGACTTGCGCCAGTTCTGCGGCGAGCAAATGCTCGAGCCGATGGTGCTGCGCGGGGAGTATTTTGCCGATCAGGCGCTGGATGTGGGGATGGCGGAGGTGGCGCTGATCCCGGATTCAGAGATGATAGGCAAAACGGTGCGTGAGATAGCCTTCCGCACCCGGTTTGGTCTCAATATCGTCGGCATGAAGCGCGATGGCAAAGCGATGGATGGTTCCGTGGTCGATGAGCCGCTGCAGCTCGGCGATATTCTGCTGGTGGTCGGCAACTGGCGGCAAATTGCCCTGCTGGCGAAGCGCGGCCGGGATTTCGTGGTGCTCAATATGCCGGTTGAGGTCGATGACGCTTCGCCGGCCCACAGCCAGGCTCCGCACGCGATTTTCTGTCTGGTGCTGATGGTGGCCCTGATGCTGACGGATGAAATCCCCAACCCCATCGCCGCGATCATCGCCTGTCTGCTGATGGGCAAATTCCGCTGTATCAACGCCGAAAGCGCCTACAAGGCGATCCACTGGCCGAGCATCATTCTGATTGTCGGGATGATGCCGTTCGCCCTGGCGTTGCAGAAAACCGGTGGGGTGGATCTGGTGGTTAAGGGACTAATGGACGTCGCCGGAGGCGAGGGGCCTTATCTGATGCTCGGCTGCCTGTTTGTGATGTGCGCGGCGATAGGCCTGTTTATCTCTAACACGGCCACCGCGGTGCTGATGGCGCCTATTGCCCTGGCGGCGGCGAAGTCGATGGGTGTGTCGCCGTATCCCTTTGCCATGGTGGTGGCGATGGCGGCTTCGGCGGCGTTTATGACCCCGGTCTCTTCGCCGGTTAATACTCTGGTGCTTGGCCCGGGTAAGTACTCATTTAGCGATTTTGTCAAAATCGGCGTGCCCTTTACCGTGCTGGTGATGGTGGTCTACGTTCTGCTGATCCCGGTGCTCTTCCCGTTTTAAGATATGCAGGCCGGGTAGGGGGCGACCGCTGCCCAGCCTGAAAAATTACAGCGGCGAATCCTGGCTGATTTCATCCAGCGACAGCTGGAAGCTCGGGACAAACACCTGCATAAAATAATCCATCTCCGCGCTGCGCCGCGACGCCAGCGTTTTTTCCAGACGGCCTTTGGCCAGCAGAAATTCGTTGTTGCCCGCCGACAGCTCTTCGAGGCATTTCAGGTAGGCGCAGAGGGCGTCAGCCTGTTTGACGATCGACTGCTCTTCCTCACTGTAATGATGCTCGTCAATCAGCGGTTCGAAAATATCGCGCAGCTCGTCAGGCACCATATCCACCAGCTTCTGCTGGGCGATTTTCTCAATCGCCTTATATTCCTGAGCAATCTGTGAATTAAAATATTTCACCGGGGTAGGGAGATCACCGGTTAAAACCTCGGAGGCGTCGTGGTACATCGCCAGCAGGGCGATACGCTCTGGGTTGACCTGGCCGCCAAATTTGCGGTTTTTAATCGCCGCCAGCGCGTGGGCGACCATCGCCACCTGCAGGCTGTGCTCGGAGACATTTTCGGTGCGCACGTTGCGCATCAGCGGCCAGCGGTTAATCAGTTTCAGACGGGAGAGGTGGGCAAAGAAATGACTCTGACTCATAGGGACCCTTAATCAGTGACAACATCGGGTTCCATTGTGCGCAGGGATCGCCGCCGGATGCAAATGCCGGCGGCAGCACGACTAAAGCTGATGGTAGCCGGAGAGAAAGCGGCCAAAGCGGGAGATCGCCATCTCCAGGTCGTCTTCGCGAGGCAGGGTCACAATACGCACGTGATCCGGCCACGGCCAGTTAAAGGCAGTACCCTGCACCAGCAGCACTTTCTCCTGCAGCAGGAAATCGAGCACCATTTTCTGGTCGTCGTGAATATTGAAGCGTTTGGCGTCAATTTTCGGGAACATGTACAGCGCGCCTTTTGGCTTCATGCAGGAGACGCCCGGAATATCGTTGATCAGCTCCCAGGCGCGGTTGCGTTGTTCATACAGACGCCCGCCGGGAATGATGAATTCGCTGATACTCTGGTAGCCGCCCAGCGCGGTCTGGATAGCATGCTGGGCCGGCACGTTGGCGCACAGACGCATCGAGGCCAGCATTTCCAGTCCTTCGATATAGCCTTTCGCGTGTTTTTTCGGGCCATTCAGCACCATCCAGCCCTGACGGAAGCCGGCGACGCGGTAAGTTTTCGACAGTCCGTTGAAGGTCACCGTCAGCAGATCCGGCGCCAGAGCGGCAATCGAGTGATGCTGGGCTTCGTCGTAGAGGATCTTGTCGTAGATCTCATCGGCGAAAATAATCAGGTTGTGCTGGCGGGCGATCTCCACGATCTCCTGCAGCAGCTCTTTGGAGTAGACCGCGCCGGTGGGGTTGTTGGGGTTGATGATCACGATCCCGCGGGTGCGAGGCGTGATTTTGGCGCGGATATCGTCAAGATCCGGAAACCAGTCAGAGGATTCGTCACACAGATAGTGCACCGCTTTACCACTGGAAAGAGACACCGCCGCCGTCCACAGCGGGTAGTCCGGAGCGGGAACCAGCATCTCATCGCCACTGTTTAACAGCGCCTGCATCGCCTGCACAATCAGCTCGGACACGCCGTTGCCGATGTAAATATCTTCCACGGTGACATCGCGCATTCCCCGCGCCTGGTAATGCTGCATGATAGCTTTACGCGCCGAGTACAATCCTTTCGAATCGCAGTATCCCTGGGCGGTAGGCAGATTGCGGATGACGTCGACGAGGATCTCGTCAGGGGCCTCGAAGCCGAAGGGCGCCGGGTTGCCGATGTTCAGTTTCAGAACCTTATTGCCTTCTTCTTCAAGACGTTTCGCTTCTTTCAGAACCGGTCCGCGGATGTCATAACAGACGTTCTCTAACTTGCTGGATTTTTCGATGGGGGACATGAATCTTGACCTTTTAGCTGTTATCGCCACTCCCTGCCGTGGAAGTCAGCACGGAACAATGTACTCCGCCTCCCCGCTGTTTTGAAGGCTTTGCAGGAGAAGATTTTGCTAATGCAGGATTTTAAGCGTAATTGATTTATCTGTTGGTTGCTGGTTTTTCCTATGGTTTATGCCTTTTCATGGCATTTTTTCGGTCGTCTATGTTGATGTAGTGCCTTTTTTACCATCATTTATCTGGTTTGTTGGTTAGGTAAACGGGGAGCTGGAGAATGGGTGACCGTTAGAAAACGCTATTCTTAATCTCATAGCGGTTGATTTGTAATTTTGATGTTAAATAATTTTAATAAAAAACTGCGCGCAAGCGCATTATTATTATTTTTGACAGGTAATAATCTGAGGTTTGTTAATTTATATAAAATGCTGAAAAAAAATTTAAAATTATCTCAGTTAATCCTTATTAAGGCTTATAAAAAGGATGGGAATCGGTTAGAATATCGCCGTTAATATCAGTGGTAGTCGGCATGAATTATGGCTGAATTGACATTTAATATATTGTTATTACAGGATTTTATTGTTCGTTGTTCGCCAAAAAGAAGTCCGGCGAAAGAGAGGCTTTCTCACCACTACTGCGCGATTTTCCGGGGCGACGTAAGACGCCTGGCTGGCCGTGGTAATAAATAATAATGAGAAATACGAACAATATATTACTCCGGTGTTCTGCGCATTTGCTCAGACGAGTACTTTGGCATGTAATAACGTTCGTCCAGTTGTTTATCCGCCATCAGACGGTGAGCACGAGGCTCAGGGAATAGCCGGAAACCTGGCGTAAAGCATCAACAAGGCAGGTCAGCGTTAGCCACCTGTAAGTGAAGAAAGATGATTAATACAACACGTCCGATACTCAACCTCGATCTCGATCTGCTGCGCACCTTTGTAGCAGTCGCTGATTTGAACACCTTCGCTGCCGCCGCCGCCGCAGTGTGTCGTACCCAGTCCGCGGTCAGCCAGCAAATGCAACGCCTGGAGCAACTGGTTGGCAAGGAGCTTTTCGCTCGTCACGGACGCAATAAACTGCTGACCGAGCAGGGCATCCAGCTGCTGGGCTATGCCCGCAAAATCCTGCGCTTTAACGATGAAGCCTGCATGTCGCTGATGTATGGCAGCCTGCAGGGGGGACTGACCATCGGCGCGTCGGAAGAAACCGCTGATACTATCCTGCCGTTTCTGTTAAACCGCATCGGCTGCTTCTATCCCAGAATGACGCTGGAGATTAAAGTCCATCCCCATGCCGTCATCATGGCGATGCTGAGCGCGGGAGAGGTCGATCTGGCATTAACCACCCATCAGCTTCCCGGTTTTACCGCTTTCACGCTGAGAACGTCGCCTACCCTCTGGTACTGTGCAGCGGACTACGTGCTGGCGAAAGGGGAATCGATCCCCCTCATCTTGCTCGAAGAGCCTGGCCCGTTCCGTGAGGACATCATCGCCGCGCTGGAGGCTGCCCGCGTCTCCTGGCATCTGGCTCACGGCGCCTCGTCGCTCTCCGGGGTGAAAGCGGCGGTGAAAGCCGGGCTTGGGGTCACCGCGCGTCCGGTCGAAATGATGAGCCCGGATTTGCGCGTGGCCGGCATCAGCGATGGCCTGCCGGTCCTGCCGGATACCCGGTACGTCGTTAGCTGCAATCCGCAGACGGTGGGCGAACTACCGCAGGCGATTTTTCAATCTCTGAGCCAGGAGAGCGATCCCTGGCGCGCCGGGCCGGCACTTACTCCGGAAGAGGGAGGAAGCACCTTCATTTTGTGAGGTTATTTTGCTAACAAAGATCACAAAAACTGGTAACAGAATGTAAGTGCCCAAAAAGAGCCTCAAGGGTGGGTTTCCCGTCTGGTGGCTCTTTTTTTTGCACTATTATTGATGTTTTGAATCTTTTTTTTATTTCTTTGCAAGAAAATCAGCATATTGGCGTGACCTGGCGCTCACCTTGCCGACTTTTCCCAGCACTTTCAACACTTCCTGCTAATGTTAAAAAACCGGATGGATTGTTGCCGATTTCCTGGGGTAATTAACAAAACCGTGTCGCAGATCAAGAAAATACCCCTCTTTGGGGGGAGGAATCGAGGCTAAATCCTGTCAAAATAGCAGGGATTTTTGATTTACGACGGAAACGGACACGATTCAACAACACTAAAACCGAACAGTATGCAAGGTTATTTCGCATAAAAGGGCATTTAATGTTAATGAAAAGATTCCAATGTAAATTAATGTTATGAAAACTTTTGTTAAAGTTGACAAAAGGTTAAAGAAAGGGGTAAAAAGCCACGGCATCTGGGCTTCTCACATCTTCCAGGGACGCTTTTTTGCACGGTTATTTTTTATTCCTCCCGTGAAACGCTGTGGCGTTCATCTGCCAGTAAGAGCAGAGGGTTTTGGCGCTACACTTTTTGGTTAAGCAATGCGTATGTCAACATCCACTGAAGTCATCGCTCATCACTGGGCATTCGCTATATTTCTCATCATCGCTATCGGCCTGTGCTGCCTGATGCTCGTCGGCGGCTGGTACCTTGGCGGTCGCGCGCGCGCGCGTAGCAAAAACACGCCGTTTGAATCGGGGATCGACTCCGTTGGTTCGGCCCGCTTACGTCTTTCTGCGAAGTTTTATCTGGTTGCCATGTTCTTCGTTATCTTCGACGTGGAAGCCCTGTATCTCTACGCATGGTCGACCTCCATCCGCGAGAGCGGTTGGGTCGGCTTTGTGGAAGCCGCAATTTTCATTTTAGTGCTACTGGCTGGTCTGGTTTATCTCGTTCGCATCGGCGCACTGGACTGGACGCCTGCGCGTTCCCGTCGCACGCTGGTTAACCCGGAAACAGACAGTCCCACTAACCGTCATATGCAGTAAAAGCGAGGCAATAAGATGGATTATACGCTCACCCGCATAGATCCTAACGGTGAGAACGACCGTTACCCCCTGCAGAAACAGGAGATCGTTACCGACCCCCTGGAGCAGGAAGTCAACAAAAGCGTGTATATGGGGAAACTCGAACACGCGCTGCATGACATGGTGAACTGGGGCCGTAAGAACTCAATTTGGCCGTATAACTTCGGCCTTTCTTGCTGTTATGTGGAAATGGTGACGTCATTCACTGCGGTGCATGACGTTGCGCGCTTTGGGGCCGAAGTTCTGCGCGCCTCTCCGCGTCAGGCGGACCTGATGGTGGTCGCCGGAACCTGCTTCACCAAAATGGCACCGGTGATTCAGCGTCTCTATGATCAGATGCTGGAGCCGAAGTGGGTGATTTCCATGGGCGCCTGCGCGAACTCCGGCGGCATGTACGACATCTATTCCGTCGTCCAGGGCGTGGATAAATTCATCCCGGTCGATGTGTACATCCCGGGCTGCCCGCCGCGTCCGGAGGCCTATATGCAGGCGCTGATGCTGCTGCAGGAGTCCATTGGTAAAGAACGTCGTCCGCTCTCATGGGTGGTTGGCGATCAGGGCGTCTATCGCGCCAATATGCAGTCGGAACGCGAGCGTAAACGCGGCGAACGTATTGCAGTGACCAATCTGCGGACGCCGGACGAGATTTAATTTGCGCCTGCGGGCGGGAGAAACACTTCGCAAATCAATCTACAACAGCGCGAAGTCTCGCCCGGCAGTCACCACGGACCTTTTGCAATGGTGAACAATATGACCGATTTAACCGCGCATGACGCCGCACCAGCCTGGCAAACCCGCGATCACCTTGATGACCCGGTGATCGGCGAACTGCGCAACCGCTTTGGGCCGGATGCCTTTACCGTTCAGCCAACCCGCACCGGCGTACCGGTGGTATGGGTCAAGCGCGAGCAGCTGCTTGAGGTGGGTGATTTCCTGAAGAAATTGCCGAAGCCTTACGTGATGCTGTTTGACCTGCACGGTATGGACGAACGTCTGCGCACGCACCGCGATGGCCTGCCCGCCGCGGATTTTTCCGTTTTCTATCACCTGATTTCCATCGACCGCAACCGCGACATCATGCTCAAGGTGGCGCTGTCTGAAAACGATCTGCATCTGCCAACCTTCACCAAACTGTTCCCCAACGCCAACTGGTATGAACGTGAAACCTGGGAAATGTTTGGTATTACCTTCGATGGCCACCCAAATCTGCGTCGCATCATGATGCCGCCGACCTGGGAAGGCCACCCGCTGCGTAAAGACTACCCGGCGCGCGCCACCGAATTCGATCCGTTTGAGCTGACCAAAGCCAAACAGGATCTGGAGATGGAAGCGCTGACTTTCAAACCGGAAGAGTGGGGCATGAAACGCGGCACCGACAACGAGGACTTCATGTTCCTCAACCTCGGTCCGAACCACCCGTCCGCGCACGGTGCCTTCCGCATTATTCTGCAGCTGGATGGCGAAGAGATCGTCGACTGCGTGCCGGATATCGGTTACCACCACCGCGGCGCCGAGAAGATGGGCGAGCGCCAGTCCTGGCACAGCTACATCCCGTACACCGACCGTATCGAATACCTTGGCGGCTGCGTCAACGAGATGCCGTACGTGCTGGCCGTAGAAAAACTGGCCGGGATCACCGTGCCGGATCGCGTCAACGTGATCCGCGTGATGCTCTCCGAACTGTTCCGCATCAACAGCCACCTGCTGTATATCTCAACCTTTATTCAGGACGTCGGCGCGATGACGCCGGTCTTCTTCGCCTTTACCGATCGGCAGAAAATCTACGATCTGGTGGAAGCGATCACCGGTTTCCGTATGCACCCGGCGTGGTTCCGCATCGGCGGCGTCGCGCACGATCTGCCGCGCGGCTGGGATCGTCTGCTGCGTGAGTTCCTCGAGTGGATGCCGAAGCGTCTGGACTCCTATGAAAAAGCCGCCCTGCGCAACACCATTCTGAAGGGCCGTTCCGTCGGCGTGGCAGCCTATACCGCCAAAGAGGCGCTGGAGTGGGGCACCACCGGCGCAGGCCTGCGCGCCACAGGTATCGGCTTCGACGTGCGTAAATGGCGTCCTTATTCTGGCTACGAAAATTTCGACTTCGAAGTCCCGACCGGCGGTGGCGTTTCTGACTGCTACACCCGCGTGATGCTGAAAGTCGAAGAGCTGCGCCAGAGCCTGCGCATTCTTCAGCAGTGCCTCGACAATATGCCGGAAGGGCCGTTCAAAGCGGATCACCCGCTGACCACGCCGCCGCCGAAAGAGCGCACGCTGCAGCATATCGAAACCCTGATCACCCACTTCCTGCAGGTATCGTGGGGCCCGGTCATGCCGGCCAACGAATCCTTCCAGATGATTGAGGCGACCAAGGGGATTAACAGTTACTACCTGACCAGCGACGGCAGCACCATGAGCTACCGTACCCGCGTCCGCACGCCGAGCTTTGCGCACCTGCAGCAGATCCCGTCGGCGATCCGCGGCAGCCTGGTATCCGACCTGATCGTCTATCTGGGTAGTATCGATTTTGTTATGTCAGACGTGGACCGCTAATTATGCACGAGAATCAACAACCACAAACCGAGGCTTTTGAGCTGAGTGCGGCAGAGCGTGAGGCTATTGAGCACGAGAAGCACCACTACGAAGACCCGCGTGCGGCGTCCATCGAAGCGCTGAAAATCGTTCAGAAACAGCGCGGCTGGGTGCCGGATGGCGCGATCTACGCCATTGCCGATGTGCTGGGCATCCCGGCCAGCGACGTCGAAGGCGTGGCGACGTTCTATAGCCAAATTTTCCGCCAGCCGGTTGGCCGTCACGTGATCCGCTACTGCGACAGCGTGGTGTGTCACATTACCGGCTATCAGGGGATTCAGGCCGCCATCGAGAAGAAGCTGAACATCAAGCCAGGGCAGACCACCTTTGATGGCCGCTTTACCCTGCTGCCGACCTGCTGCCTGGGCAACTGCGACAAGGGACCGACCATGATGATTGATGAGGACACTCACAGCCATCTGACGCCGGAGGCAATTCCTGACCTGCTGGAGCAGTACAAATGAAAACCGTAATTCGTACTGCGGAAACGCATCCGCTCACCTGGCGCCTGCGCGACGACAAGCAGCCGGTCTGGCTGGACGAGTATCGCAGCAAAAATGGCTATGAAGGGGCGCGAAAAGCGCTGACCGGCATGGCGCCGGACGAGATCGTCACGGCGGTAAAAGACGCTGGCCTGAAAGGGCGTGGCGGCGCGGGCTTCTCCACCGGTCTGAAGTGGAGCCTGATGCCGAAAGACGAATCCATGAACATCCGTTACCTGCTGTGTAACGCCGATGAGATGGAGCCGGGCACCTATAAAGACCGCCTGCTGATGGAGCAGCTCCCGCACCTGCTGGTGGAAGGCATGCTGATCTCCGCCTTTGCGCTGAAGGCTTATCGCGGCTACATCTTCCTGCGCGGAGAGTATATCGAAGCGGCCCAGCATCTGCGCCGCGCGATTGCCGAAGCCACCGAGGCGGGCCTGCTGGGGAAAAATATCCTCGGCACTGGTTTTGACTTCGAGCTGTTTGTCCACACCGGGGCAGGACGCTATATCTGCGGCGAAGAGACGGCGCTGATCAACTCCCTGGAAGGCCGCCGCGCTAACCCGCGCTCCAAGCCGCCGTTCCCGGCGAGCTCCGGCGTGTGGGGTAAGCCGACCTGCGTCAACAACGTGGAAACCCTGTGCAACGTGCCGGCGATTCTGGCTAACGGCGTCGAGTGGTACCAGAACATCTCCACCAGTAAAGATGCCGGCACCAAGCTGATGGGCTTCTCCGGCCGCGTGAAGAACCCGGGCGTCTGGGAGCTGCCGTTCGGCACCACGGCCCGCGAGATCCTTGAAGATTACGCCGGCGGTATGCGCGATGGCCTGAAGTTTAAAGCCTGGCAGCCGGGTGGGGCAGGGACCGACTTCCTCACCGAAGCGCACCTCGATCTGCCGATGGAGTTCGAAAGCATTGGTAAAGCGGGCAGCCGTCTGGGCACCTCGCTGGCGATGGCCGTTGACCACGAGATCAACATGGTCTCGCTGGTGCGCAACCTCGAAGAGTTCTTTGCCCGCGAGTCCTGTGGCTGGTGTACGCCGTGCCGCGATGGTCTGCCGTGGAGCGTGAAGATCCTGCGCGCCCTGGAGCGCGGCGAAGGTCAGCCTGGCGATATCGAAACGCTTGAGCAACTGTGTCGATTCCTGGGCCCAGGGAAAACCTTCTGCGCGCACGCGCCGGGCGCGGTTGAGCCGCTGCAGAGCGCGATTAAATATTTCCGCGAAGAATTCGAGGCTGGCATTAAGCAGCAGTTCAGCAATACCCATGCAATCAACGGGATTCAGCCGAACCTGCTTAAGACGCGCTGGTAATCTAAAGGTTTTTTTATTTTTGGAAGCACGCTAATGGCTACGATTCATGTAGACGGCAAAGAATACGAGGTCAACGGAGCGGACAACCTGCTGGAGGCTTGTCTCTCTCTTGGGCTTGATATTCCCTACTTTTGCTGGCATCCGGCGCTAGGGAGCGTCGGTGCTTGC
Source organism: Klebsiella sp. GB_Kp047 (assembly GCF_040065235.1). NCBI lineage: Bacteria > Pseudomonadati > Pseudomonadota > Gammaproteobacteria > Enterobacterales > Enterobacteriaceae > Klebsiella > Klebsiella sp. GB_Kp047. The sequence continues at coordinate 77,653 of NZ_JBEAJG010000040.1, forward strand.
CGCCAGTGTGCGGTGAAGCAATATCAGAACGCGGAAGACACGCGTGGTCGCCTGGTGATGTCCTGTATGACTCCGGCATCCGACGGCACCTTTATTTCTATCGACGACGGCGAAGCGAAGCAGTTCCGCGAAAGCGTGGTGGAGTGGCTGATGACCAACCACCCGCACGACTGCCCGGTCTGCGAAGAGGGCGGCAACTGCCACCTGCAGGATATGACGGTGATGACCGGCCATAGCTTCCGCCGCTATCGTTTTACCAAGCGTACCCACCGCAACCAGGATCTGGGGCCGTTTATTTCTCACGAAATGAACCGCTGCATCGCCTGCTACCGCTGCGTGCGCTACTACAAAGATTATGCCGACGGCACCGATCTGGGCGTCTATGGCGCCCACGACAACGTCTACTTCGGCCGCCCGGAAGATGGCACCCTGGAAAGCGAATTCTCCGGCAACCTGGTGGAAGTCTGCCCGACCGGCGTCTTCACTGATAAAACGCACTCTGAGCGTTATAACCGTAAGTGGGACATGCAGTTTGCGCCGAGCATCTGCCAGCAGTGTTCCATTGGCTGCAACATCAGCCCGGGCGAACGCTATGGCGAGCTGCGTCGTATCGAAAACCGCTATAACGGGACCGTTAACCGCTACTTCCTCTGCGACCGCGGTCGTTTCGGCTATGGCTACGTGAACCTGAAAGACCGTCCGCGTCAGCCGGTTCAGCGCCGCGGCGACGATCTGATTACCCTCAACGCCGAGCAGGCGATGCAGGGCGCGGCGGATATTCTGCGCCAGTCGAAGAAAGTGATCGGCATCGGCTCCCCGCGCGCCAGCATTGAAAGCAACTTCGCGCTGCGCGAGCTGGTGGGCGCCGACAATTTCTATACCGGCATCGCCAAAGGCGAACAAGCGCGCCTGCAGATGATGCTGAAAGTGCTGCGCGAAGGTGGGATCCACACCCCGAGCCTGCGCGATATCGAATCCTACGACGCGGTACTGGTGCTGGGCGAAGACATTACCCAGACCGGCGCGCGCGTCGCGCTGGCGGTGCGTCAGGCGGTGAAAGGGAAAGCACGCGAAATGGCGGCGGCACAGAAAGTGGCCGACTGGCAGATTGCGGCGATCCTCAACATCGGCCAGCGCGCCAAGCACCCGCTATTCGTCACCAACATCGATGACACCCGCCTGGATGACATCGCCGCGTGGACCTACCGCGCGCCGGTAGAAGATCAGGCGCGTCTCGGCTTCGCCATCGCCCATGCGCTGGACGACAGCGCGCCGGCGGTTGACGGCCTGAGCCGCGAACTGCAGGGTAAAGTCGATGTCATCGTCCAGGCGCTGGCCGGGGCGAAAAAACCACTGATTATTTCCGGGACCAACGCCGGCAGCATGGAGATCATCCAGGCCGCTGCTAACGTGGCGAAAGCCCTGAAAGGCCGTGGCGCCGACGTCGGCGTGACCATGGTTGCCCGCGCGGTGAACAGCGTCGGTCTGGGTATGATCGGCGGCGGCTCGCTCGAGGAGGCGCTCGACGAACTGGAAAGCGGCGCCGCAGACGCAGTTATCGTGCTGGAAAACGACCTTCACCGTCATGCTTCCGCCGCCCGCGTCGACGCAGCGCTCTCCAAAGCGCCGCTGGTGATGGTGGTTGACCATCAGCGCACGGCGATTATGGACAAAGCGCACCTGGTGCTCTCCGCGGCAAGCTTTGCGGAAAGCGACGGCACCGTGGTGAACAACGAAGGCCGCGCCCAGCGTTTCTTCCAGGTCTACGACCCGGCCTACTACGACGCGAAAACCGTGATGCTGGAAAGCTGGCGCTGGCTGCATTCTCTGCACAGCACCGTTAACAACCGTCAGGTTGACTGGACGCAGCTGGACCACGTTATCGATGCCGCGATTGCCGCACTGCCGCAGCTGGCGGGCATAAAAGATGCCGCGCCGGATGCGACCTTCCGCATTCGTGGGCAGAAACTGGCGCGTGAACCGCACCGCTACAGCGGCCGCACGGCGATGCGCGCTAACATCAGCGTCCACGAGCCGCGTCAGCCGCAGGATAAAGACACGATGTTCGCCTTCTCCATGGAAGGGAACAACCAGCCGTCTGCCCCGCGTTCGCAGATCCCGTTCGCCTGGGCGCCGGGCTGGAACTCCCCGCAGGCATGGAACAAGTTCCAGGATGAAGTGGGCGGGAAACTGCGCCATGGCGATCCGGGCGTCCGCCTGTTTGAAGCTTCCGCCAGCGGGCTGGAATACTTCACGGCGGTGCCGGCCAGCTTCCAGGCGGAAGAGGGGAAATGGCGTATCGCACCTTATTATCACCTGTTTGGCAGCGATGAGCTGTCACAGCGCGCGCCGGTGTTCCAGAGCCGGATGCCTGAGCCGTACATCAAGCTGAACCCGGCGGATGCCGCGAAGCTTGGCGTCAACGCCGGGGCGATGCTCTCCTTTAGCGTGGAAGGCCAGACCCTGCGTCTGCCGCTGGTTATCTCTGAAGGTCTGACCGCAGGACAGGTTGGCTTACCGATGGGCATGCCGGGCATTGCGCCGGTACTGACCGGATCGCGTATTGATTCACTGCAGGAGGCGAAAGCATGAGCTGGTTAACGCCGGATCTTATCGACATTCTGTTAAGCATCCTGAAGGCCGTGGTCATTCTGCTGGTGGTGGTCACCTGCGGCGCGTTCATGAGCTTCGGCGAGCGTCGTCTGCTCGGTCTGTTCCAGAACCGCTACGGGCCAAACCGGGTGGGCTGGGGCGGTTCGCTGCAGCTGGTCGCCGACATGATCAAGATGTTCTTTAAAGAGGACTGGATCCCGCGCTTTTCCGATCGCGTGATCTTTACTCTGGCGCCGGTTATCGCCTTTACCTCGCTGCTGCTGGCCTTCGCTATCGTACCGGTCAGCCCGACGTGGGTGGTGGCTGACCTGAATATCGGGATCCTGTTCTTCCTGATGATGGCAGGCCTAGCGGTTTACGCGGTGCTGTTCGCCGGTTGGTCGAGCAACAACAAATACTCCCTGCTGGGGGCGATGCGTGCTTCCGCGCAGACCCTAAGCTACGAAGTGTTCCTCGGCCTCTCCCTGATGGGCGTGGTGGCGCAGGCGGGGTCATTCAATATGACCGATATCGTCAACAACCAGGCGCATCTGTGGAACGTTATCCCGCAGTTCTTCGGCTTCGTGACGTTCGCCATCGCCGGCGTGGCGGTGTGTCACCGTCACCCGTTCGACCAGCCGGAAGCGGAGCAGGAGCTGGCCGATGGTTACCACATTGAATACTCCGGCATGAAGTTCGGTCTGTTCTTCGTGGGTGAATACATCGGTATCGTCACCGTTTCAGCGCTGATCGTCACGCTGTTCTTCGGCGGCTGGAATGGCCCGTGGTTACCTCCTTTCATCTGGTTCGCGCTGAAAACCGCGTTCTTCATGATGATGTTCATTTTGATCCGCGCATCATTACCGCGTCCGCGCTATGACCAGGTAATGTCCTTTGGCTGGAAGGTATGCCTGCCGTTAACGCTGGTCAACTTGTTGGTAACGGCGGCTGTCATTCTCTGGCAGGCGCAATAAGGGGTGAATTGAACATGACCTTAAAAGAATTATTGGTGGGGTTCGGCACCCAGGTCCGGAGTATCTGGATGATTGGCCTGCATGCCTTCGCCAAACGTGAAACCCGGATGTACCCGGAAGAGCCGGTCTATTTGCCGCCGCGTTATCGCGGCCGCATCGTGCTGACGCGCGATCCGGACGGTGCAGAGCGCTGCGTCGCCTGTAACCTGTGTGCGGTAGCCTGCCCGGTGGGCTGTATTTCGCTGCAGAAAGCAGAGACGGTAGACGGCCGCTGGTACCCTGAGTTCTTCCGCATCAACTTCTCACGCTGCATCTTCTGCGGTCTGTGCGAAGAAGCGTGCCCGACCACGGCGATCCAGTTGACCCCTGACTTCGAGCTGGGTGAATACAAACGTCAGGATCTGGTGTACGAAAAAGAGGATCTGCTGATTTCCGGTCCGGGCAAATACCCGGAATATAACTTCTACCGGATGGCGGGTATGGCAATCGACGGCAAAGATAAGGGCGAAGCGGAAAACGAAGCTAAGCCGATCGACGTCAAGAGCCTGTTACCGTAAGGAGAGGGCAATGGAATTCGCTTTTTATATCTGTGGCCTGATCGCCATCCTCGCAACCTTGCGGGTCGTCACCCACACCAATCCGGTGCATGCGCTGCTGTACCTGATCATTTCGCTGTTAGCGATTGCCGGGGTGTTTTTCTCGCTGGGCGCGTACTTCGCCGGGGCGCTGGAGATTATCGTCTACGCTGGGGCCATTATGGTGCTGTTCGTCTTCGTGGTGATGATGCTCAACCTGGGCGGCAGCGAAATCGAACAGGAACGCAAATGGCTGCAGCCGGGGATCTGGATTGGCCCGGCCATCCTCTCCGCAGTGCTGCTGGTGGTTATCGTTTACGCCATTCTGGGGATTAACGACCAGGGTATCGACGGCGCGGCAATCAACGCTAAAGAAGTGGGTATTGCGCTGTTTGGGCCGTACGTCCTGGCGGTGGAGCTGGCCTCCATGCTGCTGCTGGCGGGCCTGGTGGTCGCCTTCCACATCGGTCGCGAAGAGCGCGCCGGCGAGGTGCTGAGCAACCGCGTGAACGACAGCGACAAAAGAAAAACGGAGGAACACGCATGATCCCCTTAACACATGGACTGATCCTCGCGGCCATCCTGTTTGTGCTTGGTCTGACGGGGCTGGTGATCCGCCGCAATCTGCTGTTTATGTTGATCAGCCTGGAAATCATGATTAACGCCGCCGCGCTGGCCTTTGTGGTGGCGGGCAGCTACTGGGGCCAGGCAGATGGTCAGATTATGTATATCCTCGCCATCAGCCTTGCGGCTGCGGAAGCGAGTATCGGTCTGGCGCTGCTGCTGCAGCTCCATCGTCGCCGCCAGAACCTGAACATCGATTCAGTAAGTGAGTTGCGTGGATGAACATGCTTGCCTTAACCATTCTTTTGCCATTGATTGGCTTTGTGCTGCTGGCCTTCTCCCGCGGGCGCTGGTCGGAAAACCTTTCCGCCACCGTTGGCATGGGCTCGGTAGGCCTGGCGGCGTTGGTCACCGCCTATGTCGGCGTCGACTTTTTCGCTAACGGCAAACAGGCGGTCAGCGTGCCGCTGTGGACCTGGATGTCGGTAGGGGATTTCAACATCGGCTTCAACCTGGTGCTGGACGGCCTGTCGCTGACCATGCTCTCCGTGGTGACCGGCGTCGGCTTCCTGATCCACATGTTCGCCTCCTGGTATATGCGCGGTGAAGAGGGCTACTCCCGCTTCTTCGCCTACACCAACCTGTTTATCGCCAGCATGGTGGTTCTGGTACTGGCCGACAACCTGCTGCTGATGTACTTGGGTTGGGAAGGGGTGGGTCTTTGCTCTTACCTGCTGATCGGCTTCTACTACACCGATCCGAAGAACGGCGCCGCAGCGATGAAAGCGTTTGTGGTGACCCGCGTCGGCGACGTGTTCCTCGCCTTCGCGCTGTTCATCCTCTACAACGAACTGGGTACCCTCAACTTCCGCGAAATGGTTGAGCTGGCGCCGCAGCACTTTGCTAACGGCAGCACCACGCTGCAGTGGGCGACGCTGATGCTGCTCGGCGGCGCGGTCGGTAAATCCGCCCAGCTGCCGCTGCAAACGTGGCTTGCCGATGCGATGGCGGGTCCGACGCCGGTTTCCGCGCTGATCCACGCCGCGACCATGGTCACCGCGGGCGTCTACCTGATCGCCCGTACCCACGGTCTGTTCCTGATGACGCCGGAAGTGCTGCATCTGGTCGGGATCGTCGGGGCGGTTACACTGGTGCTGGCGGGCTTCGCCGCGCTGGTGCAGACCGACATTAAACGCGTTCTCGCTTACTCCACCATGAGCCAGATTGGCTACATGTTCCTCGCGCTGGGCGTGCAGGCATGGGACGCGGCGATTTTCCATCTAATGACTCACGCGTTCTTTAAAGCGCTGCTGTTCCTGTCGTCTGGTTCGGTGATTCTCGCCTGCCATCACGAACAGAACATCTTCAAGATGGGCGGCCTGCGCAAATCTATTCCGCTGGTGTACGTCTGCTTCCTGGTGGGGGGCGCGGCGCTGTCCGCTCTGCCGCTCATTACCGCAGGCTTCTTCAGTAAGGATGAGATCCTGGCGGGGGCGATGGCCAACGGTCATATCAACCTGATGGTGGCGGGCCTGGTCGGCGCCTTTATGACCTCGCTGTACACCTTCCGCATGATTTTCATTGTGTTCCACGGTAAAGAGCAAATTCACGCGCACGCAGGGAAGGGGATCACCCATCATCTGCCGCTGATTGTGCTGCTGGTGCTGTCCACCTTCGTTGGCGCGCTGATCGTGCCGCCGCTGGAAGGCGTCTTACCGCAGACCACTGAACTGGCGCACGGCAGCGTGATGACGCTGGAGATTGCCTCCGGGATCATCGCTATTGCCGGCATCCTGATCGCCGCATGGCTGTGGCTGGGCAAACGCACCCTGGTGACCTCTATCGCCAACAGCGCGCCTGGCCGCTTCTTCGGTACCTGGTGGTTCCATGCCTGGGGCTTCGACTGGTTATACGACAAAGTATTCGTTAAGCCATTCCTCGGCATTGCCTGGCTGCTGAAGAGCGATCCGCTGAACTCGTTGATGAATATCCCGGCGCTCCTCTCCCGCTTCGCAGGTAAAGGCCTGCTGGTGAGCGAGAACGGCTATCTGCGCTGGTATGTGGCGTCAATGAGCATTGGCGCGGTGGTGGTGCTGGCGCTGCTGATGGTATTGCGTTGAGTTTGAGAACGATTGTGTTGCCCGGCGGCCCGGTGCTTGCCGGGCCTACGGGAGCGTAGGTCGGGTTAGCATTAGCTCCACCCGACAAAACAAGCCTCAAACCGAAGTGAATTTTCTGTGAGAATTCGTTGAAAATCAGGTCGTAAAGGACAGGCGTTATCGGCGAAGTCAAAGTGGACGCCGCCTGCGCGGAGCAATCGGAGCGTACTAAAGTACGTGAGGATTGTGAGCACAGCCGGAGTTCGTTATGACGAGTAAGATAGCCTGAACCGGACTTAAATAAGGAATAAAAATCACCATGTTATTGCCTTGGTTGATATTAATCCCCTTTATCGGCGGCTTCCTGTGCTGGCAGACCGAACGCTTTGGCGTGAAAGTGCCGCGCTGGATCGCGCTGATTACCATGGGACTGACGCTGGTGCTTGGCCTGCAGCTGTGGATGCAGGGCGGCTATTCTCTGACGCAATCCGCGGGTATTCCGCAGTGGCAGTCTGAGTTCGTGCTGCCGTGGATCCCACGCTTCGGCATTAGCATTCATCTGGCGATCGACGGCCTGTCGCTGCTGATGGTAGTGCTGACCGGCCTGCTCGGCGTGCTGGCGGTGCTCTGTTCCTGGCGCGAAATCGAAAAATACCAGGGCTTCTTCCACCTCAACCTGATGTGGATCCTGGGCGGCGTCATCGGCGTGTTCCTCGCCATCGACATGTTCCTGTTCTTCTTCTTCTGGGAAATGATGTTGGTGCCGATGTACTTCCTGATTGCGCTGTGGGGCCACAAAGCCTCTGATGGTAAAACGCGTATCACGGCGGCCACCAAGTTCTTCATCTATACCCAGGCGAGCGGCCTGGTGATGCTGATTGCCATTCTGGCGCTGGCATTCGTCCACTTCAACGCCACCGGCGTGTGGACTTTCAACTATGAAGAGCTACTGAAAACCCCGATGTCCCACGGCGTGGAATATCTGCTGATGCTCGGCTTCTTCATCGCCTTCGCGGTGAAAATGCCGGTGGTGCCGCTGCACGGCTGGCTGCCGGACGCCCACTCCCAGGCGCCGACCGCCGGTTCCGTCGACCTTGCGGGGATCCTGCTGAAAACTGCGGCCTACGGTCTGCTGCGCTTTGCGCTGCCGCTGTTCCCGAACGCCTCCGCCGAGTTTGCGCCTATCGCCATGTGGCTGGGCGTGATCGGGATCTTCTACGGCGCGTGGATGGCCTTTGCCCAGACTGATATCAAACGTCTCATCGCCTACACCTCCGTGTCCCACATGGGCTTCGTGCTGATTGCTATCTACACCGGCAGCCAGCTGGCGTATCAGGGGGCGGTGATCCAGATGATTGCTCACGGTCTCTCCGCGGCGGGTCTGTTTATTCTCTGCGGCCAGCTGTACGAACGTCTACATACCCGTGACATGCGTCAGATGGGCGGTCTGTGGAGCAAAATCAAATGGCTGCCGGCGATGTCGATGTTCTTCGCCGTCGCCACCCTGGGGATGCCGGGCACCGGTAACTTCGTCGGCGAATTTATGATCCTGTTCGGCAGCTATAAAGTGGTGCCGGTGATCACCGTGATCTCGACCTTTGGTCTGGTATTCGCGTCCGTTTACTCGCTGTCGATGCTGCATCGCGCTTACTTCGGTAAAGCGAAAAGCGAAATCGCGGCGAAAGCGCTGCCGGGGATGTCCCTGCGTGAACTGTCTATCATCCTGCTGCTGGTGGTGCTGCTGGTGCTGTTGGGCTTCTTCCCACAGCCGATCCTCGACACCTCGCATGCTGCGATGAGCAACATTCAGCAGTGGTTTGTTAATTCTGTTTCTACTACAAGGCCGTAATTCGCCATGACAATAACTCCACAACAACTGATCGCACTGCTACCGCTGCTGATCGTCGGCTTGACGGTGGTGGTTGTGATGCTCTCCATTGCGTGGCGACGCAATCATTTTCTCAATGCCACGCTGTCGGTTCTCGGGCTTAATGCCGCGCTGGTCTCGCTCTGGTTCGTCGGCCAGAATGGGGCAATGGACGTCACGCCGCTGATCCGCGTTGACGGCTACGCGATGCTCTACACTGGGCTGGTGCTGCTGGCGAGTCTCGCCACCTGTACTTTCGCCTATCCGTGGCTTGAGGGTTACAAGGACAACAAAGAAGAGTTCTACCTGCTGGTGCTGATCGCCGCCCTGGGCGGCATTCTGCTGGCCGGTGCGAATCATCTGGCGGCGCTGTTCCTCGGCATTGAGTTAATCTCGCTGCCGCTGTTCGGCCTGGTCGGCTACGCCTTCCGCCAGAAGCGTTCGCTGGAAGCGAGCATCAAATACACCATCCTCTCCGCGGCAGCCTCCTCTTTCCTGCTGTTCGGTATGGCGCTGGTGTATGCGAACTCCGGCAACCTGTCCTTCCTTGCGCTGGGCAAGAGCCTGGCGGACAACACGCTGCACGAGCCGCTGCTGCTGGCGGGTCTCGGCCTGATGATCGTCGGTCTTGGCTTTAAGCTGTCGCTGGTGCCGTTCCACCTGTGGACGCCGGACGTTTACCAGGGGGCGCCTGCGCCGGTCTCCACCTTCCTGGCGACCGCCAGCAAGATCGCCATCTTCGGCGTGGTGATGCGTCTGTTCCTGTACATGCCGGTGGGCAACAGCGAAGCGGTGCGCGTGGTGCTGGGGCTGATCGCCTTCGCCTCTATCATCTTCGGTAACCTGATGGCGCTGAGCCAGACCAATATCAAACGTCTGCTCGGTTACTCTTCTATCTCCCACCTCGGCTATCTGCTGGTGGCGCTGATCGCCCTGCAAAGCGGCGAAATGTCGATGGAAGCCGTTGGCGTCTACCTGGCCGGCTACCTGTTCAGCAGCCTCGGCGCGTTCGGCGTGGTCAGCCTGATGTCCAGCCCATACCGTGGCCCGGACGCGGACTCGCTGTTCTCCTACCGCGGTCTGTTCTGGCACCGTCCGATCCTGTCGGCGGTGATGACGGTGATGATGCTCTCCCTGGCCGGTATCCCAATGACTCTTGGCTTTATCGGTAAGTTCTACGTGCTGGCCGTCGGTGTTCACGCCCATCTGTGGTGGCTGGTTGCTGCGGTAGTTGTCGGCTCGGCGATCGGTCTCTACTACTACCTGCGCGTGGCGGTGAGCCTGTACCTGAGCGCGCCGGAGCAGCTGAACCGTGATGCGCCGTCGAACTGGCAGTACAGCGCTGGCGGTATCGTGGTGCTGATCTCTGCCCTGCTGGTGCTGGTGCTCGGTATCTGGCCGCAGCCGCTGATTAGCATCGTGCAGCTGGCGACGCCGCTGATGTAAGTGGATTGACTCAATAAAAAAACCGCCGGAATGGCGGTTTTTTTATGCCCGGAATGTTACGCCACCGTGTAAACCATAAAGTCTTCCGCCAGCAGGGTGTCCGGGAAAATCTCCCGGCATTCCGCCAGCATCCGCAGGCAGCCCTTGGCATCGTAGCGTGAGCTAAAGTGGGTGGCGATAAGCGTGCCGACGCCTGCCTCTTTAGCCAGCGTCGCGGTCTGCTGACTGGAGGAGTGGCCGCGACTATTGGCTTTCTCCGCCATCGCCTGCTCCAGGGTGGTCTCGTGGACCATCACATCCGCCCCGCGCGCCATCTCCAGCGCCTGCGGGCAGGGGGCGGTATCGCCAAAGATGGCCAGCGTTTTACCCGGCGTGGCGGGCCCCAGGTAGCGGCTGCCGTCGATCACCCGGCCATCCGCCAGCGTCACCTGTTCACCGCGCTTAAGGCGGTGAAACAGCGGCCCGGGAGGCACGCCGTCGGCAATCAGCTGGGCGGCGTCGAGGGCGCCGGGCTTGTCGTGTTGCTCAATGCGATACCCGTAGCACTCCACCGGATGGCTAAGCGGGAACGCGGTGACCCGATAGCCCTCTTCGTCGAACACCAGACCGGGGCCGACTTCGATGATGGTCAGAGGATAGTCGGTCCACGAGCCGCTGAGGCGCAGCGCGGTGTCAATGAATTCTTTTATTCCTGTTGGTCCGTAGACCGTCAGCGGCAGCGAATTCCCCTGCATCGAGCGGCTGCACAGCAGCCCGGGCAGGCCGAACAGATGGTCGCCGTGCAAATGGGTAATAAAGATCTTATTCAGTTTGCCAGGATGATGGGGCGTATGCAGAAACTGATGCTGGGTCCCTTCGCCGCAGTCAAACAACCACATTTCGGCGCGGGTTGGCTGTTGCAAATTGAGTATTATCGACGTCATATTACGCGTGCGGGTCGGCACCCCGGCGGATGTCCCCAAAAAAGTTAATTCCATCGTCCAGTGTCCTCAGGGCGAGTCGCAAAACATCAGTATATCAATAAGGAGCAGCAGATGATGACCTGGCAGGATCTCCATCATAGTGAACTCACCGTTCCCCAGCTGTATGCGCTGCTGAAGCTGCGCAGCGAAGTCTTTGTCGTGGAGCAGCAGTGCGCTTATCAGGATGTCGACGGCGATGATTTGGTTGGGGAAAATCGCCATCTTCTCGGCTGGCGCGATGGCGAACTGGTGGCTTATGCGCGGATCCTTAAAAGCGAAGAGATGTACGATCCGGTGGTGATTGGCCGGGTTATCGTCAGCCCCGCCGCGCGCGGCGAAAAGCTTGGCCATCAGCTGATGGCGCAGGCGCTGGCCAGCTGTCAGCGGCACTGGCCGCAAAAGTCGATTTACCTTGGGGCGCAGGCGCACCTGCAAGCTTTTTACGCCCACTTCGGTTTTACGCCGGTGACTGAGGTCTATGATGAGGATGGCATTCCGCACATCGGCATGGCGCGGGAAAGCCGCGCTGTTTGACCCCTCAACACTCATATTCCAACCCTGTTCCGGGCCGGCGAGCAGGTGAGATAAAACCCGCTCCCTCGTCATGGGTACTGCTATTCCGCCGTCGAACCCCTTATAATGTGGGGTTTTACTACCGTGGAGGTTTGCGTGCTGTCTGTTTCCACTGCGCTGGCCCGTTTACGTGACGGCCTGAGTGAGCCCTTTCCTGACTCACCCGGCACGCGAATTATCGATATTGCCTTTCCGCTGAATGATGCCTTCGATCCGCTGCTATGGTGCGGCCAGCAGCCGCAGTGGCCGCAGTTCTACTGGCAACAGCGCAATGGCGACGAGGAGATGGCGGCGCTGGGGGCGGTAAAAAGCTTTCCCTCGCTCGACGCCGCGAACCGCTTTTTACACCAGGCCGGACGGCAGGATCTGCGCATCTGCGGCCTGAATGCGTTTGCCCCGCAGCAAGGCCGGCTGGTGCTGCCGCGTCTGGAATGGCGTCGGTGCGGCGGCAGGGCCGTGATGCGGCTGGTGCTGCACAGCGACCTCTCACTGCGCGACGATGCCATGACGGCGCGTGATTTTCTCGCCAGCCTGACCACCGCCCAGGCGACCCCTGGCGGCGTACCGCCGCTGTTGAGCGAGCGCCACTCCTCCGATTATCCCCTGTGGCAGGCAATGATAGACCTGGCGACGCAGGCCATCGCCGCCGGCGACATGGATAAAGTGGTGCTGGCGCGGGCAACCGACCTGCAGTTTGCCGCCCCGCTGGATGCCGTGAGCATCATGGCCGCCAGCCGCAGCCGCAATCTTAACTGTTTTCATTTCCTGATGGCGTTCAATGCCCGTCAGGCGTTTTTCGGCTCCACGCCGGAGCGGCTGTGGCGCCGGCGCGGCGCGCTGCTGCGCACCGAAGCGCTGGCGGGCACCGTCGCTAATCATCAGGATGACGCGAAGGCGCAGCAGTTGGCCGACTGGTTGATGAAAGACGACAAAAATCAGCGGGAAAACATGCTGGTGGTGGAGGATATCTGCCAGCGCCTGCAGAGTGAGGCCTCGACGCTGGACGTTCTGCCGCCGCAGGTGGTGAGGTTGCGCAAGGTACAGCATCTTCGACGCTGCATCTGGACCGAGCTGGCGGAGCCTGACGACAGCCGCTGTCTGCTGCAGCTGCAGCCTACCGCCGCGGTGGCCGGCCTGCCGCGGCGGGCGGCGCTGGCATTCATTCAGCGCCATGAACCTTTTTCCCGTGAATGGTACGCCGGTTCCGCCGGGTATCTGTCGCTGGCGCAAAGCGAGTTTTGCGTGGCGCTGCGTTCGGCGAAAGTGGACAACGACACCCTGCGACTGTATGCCGGGGCGGGGATCGTCAGCGGCTCCGATGCGCTGCAGGAGTGGCAGGAGATTGACAACAAAGCGGCCGGGCTGCGCTCGCTACTCTGTCCATAAGCGGGAATGACGATGCATATCAAAACGCCGTCACATTGCCTTATCTATACTTAGCATCAATATTTGATACCGGACAATTTCATGTCAGTAAGCGCATTTAACCGACGCTGGGCGGCAGTGATCCTGGAAGCTTTAACGCGCCACGGCGTGCAGCATATCTGCATCGCGCCGGGCTCGCGCTCGACACCCTTAACCCTGGCGGCGGCGGAAAACCGCGCCTTTATCCATCATACCCATTTTGACGAACGCGGCCTCGGCCACCTGGCGCTCGGTCTGGCGAAAGCCAGTCGTCAGCCGGTGGCGGTCATTGTGACCTCCGGGACCGCCACCGCGAATCTCTATCCGGCGCTGATTGAGGCGGGTCTCACCGGGGAAAAGCTGATTCTCCTGACCGCCGACCGTCCGCCGGAGCTGATCGACTGCGGCGCCAATCAGGCGATTCGTCAGCCGGGGATGTTCGCCTCCCATCCGTCGCAGACGATTTCTCTGCCGCGTCCCTCGCAGGATATTTCCGCCCGCTGGCTGGTCTCGACCATCGACCAGGCGCTGGGCGAGCTGCACGCCGGCGGGGTGCATATCAACTGCCCGTTCGCCGAACCGTTGTATGGCGATATGGATGATACCGGCGTGGAGTGGCAGCAGCAGCTCGGCAGCTGGTGGCAGAGCGATAAGCCCTGGTTACGTCAGGCGCTGCAGAGGGAAAGTGAGAAACAGCGCGACTGGTTCTTCTGGCGGCAAAAGCGCGGCGTGGTCGTGGCGGGCAGAATGAGCGCTGCTGAAGGGAAAAAAGTGGCCGAGTGGGCCCAAACCCTCGGCTGGCCGCTGATCGGCGATGTCCTGTCGCAGACCGGGCAGCCGCTGCCGTGCGCTGACCTGTGGCTGGGTAATGGCAAAGCGGTGAGCGAGCTGGCGCAGGCGCAGATCGTGGTTCAGCTCGGCAGCAGCCTGACCGGCAAGCGGGTTCTGCAGTGGCAGGCCACCTGCGAGCCTGATGAATACTGGCTGGTGGATAATCTGGCCGGTCGTCTCGATCCGGCACAGCACCGCGGCCGCCGTCTGCTCGCCAGCGTTGACCGCTGGCTTGAGCTGCACCCGGCGGAGAAACGCCAGCCGTGGGCGACGGCCATTCCTGAACTGGCCCGTCAGGCGTGGGAGGCGGCGGTCGCCAGCAACGACCCCTTTGGCGAAGCGCAGCTGGCGCAGCGAATTCGCCGCTATCTGCCGGAACAGGGGCAACTGTTTGTCGGCAACAGCCTGGTGGTGCGCCTGATCGACGCCCTGGCGCAGCTGCCGGCCGGCTACCCGGTTTACAGCAACCGCGGCGCCAGCGGCATTGATGGCTTGATCGCCACCGCCGCCGGCGTGCAGCGCGCCAGCGCCCGGCCAACCCTGGCCATCGTCGGCGATCTTTCGGCGCTGTACGATCTCAACTCGCTGGCCCTACTGCGACAGGCGTCGGCGCCGCTGGTGCTGATCGTGGTGAACAACAACGGCGGGCAGATTTTCTCCATGCTGCCGACGCCGCAGGATGAGCGGCGCCAGTTCTACTTAATGCCGCAGGATGTTGATTTCAGCCACGCGGCGGCGATGTTCGGCCTGGCCTATCATCGCCCGGCTGACTGGCAGGCGCTGGATGAGGCGCTGGCCGGCGCCTGGCGCAGGGCAGGGGCGACGGTGATTGAGCTGGCGGTCAATGAGACCGACGGCACACAGACCCTCCAGCAGCTGCTGGCGCAGGTAAGCCGCCTGTGACTCTCAGCGCGGCTGTCGAACATGGCCAGCCGGGTTATCCCTGGCTGGTCTTTCTGCACGGTTTTTCCGGCGACCGCAACGAGTGGCGGGAAGTGGGCGACGCGTTTCGCGCCTGGCCGCGGCTGTATCTCGATCTGCCGGGCCACGGCGGCTCCGCGAATATCGCAGTGCAGGACTTTGCCGGGGTCAATATTCTGCTGCAGGCTACGCTTAATAGTTACAACATACTTAACTACTGGCTGATCGGCTACTCGCTGGGGGGCCGGGTGGCGATGAACTTCGCCTGCCAGCCGCGCGCGGGTCTGCGCGGCCTGATCGTCGAAGGCGGCCATCCTGGCCTGCAGGATGCCGAAGCGCGGCGGGCGAGGCGCAGCAACGACAGCGCCTGGGCGGACCGTTTTCGCCATGAGCCGTTGGCGCAGGTCTTTGCCGACTGGTATCAGCAGCCGGTCTTCGCTTCACTGAACGCCGGGCAGCGCGCGGCGCTGGTCGCCTTACGCAGCCGGAACAACGGCGCGACGCTGGCGGCGATGTTGCAGGCAACCTCCCTTGCCGGGCAGGCCGATCTGCGCGCATCCCTGCAGGCGCGCGATTTCCCCTTTCATTACCTGTGCGGCGAGCACGACGCGAAGTTTCACGCCATCGCCCAGGCGCTCGCGGCGGATCTCCATCTTATTCACCATGCCGGACACAACGCGCACCGGGACAACCCGGCGGCGGTGATTGCCTGTCTGGCGCAGATTTTGGCAAGTTAACTGAAGGACATTCTATGATCTCTCTTGATGAAGCAATGCTCTATGCCCCTGTTGAATGGCACGATTGTTCCGAAGGCTATACCGATATTCGCTACCACAAATCGGCCGACGGCATTGCCAAAATCACTATCAACCGCCCGCAGGTGCGCAACGCCTTCCGCCCGCTGACCGTCAAAGAAATGATCCAGGCACTGGCGGATGCCCGTTATGACGACAATATCGGGGTGATTGTCCTGACCGGCGAAGGTGAGAAAGCCTTTTGCGCGGGCGGCGATCAGAAAGTTCGCGGCGATTACGGCGGCTATCAGGATGACTCCGGCGTACATCATCTCAACGTACTCGACTTTCAGCGCCAGATCCGCACCTGCCCGAAACCGGTGGTGGCGATGGTGGCCGGCTACTCTATCGGCGGCGGCCATGTGCTGCACATGATGTGCGATCTGACCATCGCGGCGGAAAACGCCATCTTCGGTCAGACCGGGCCGAAGGTCGGCTCCTTCGACGGCGGCTGGGGCGCCTCCTATATGGCGCGCATCGTCGGGCAGAAAAAAGCGCGGGAAATCTGGTTCCTCTGCCGTCAGTATGACGCCCAGCAGGCGCTGGATATGGGGCTGGTGAACACCGTGGTGCCGCTGGCGGATCTGGAAAAAGAGACGGTGCGCTGGTGTCGGGAAATGCTGCAGAACAGTCCAATGGCGCTGCGCTGCCTGAAAGCGGCGCTGAACGCCGACTGCGACGGCCAGGCCGGTCTGCAGGAGCTGGCCGGCAACGCCACCATGCTGTTCTACATGACGGAAGAGGGGCAGGAAGGCCGCAATGCCTTCAACCAGAAACGTCAGCCGGACTTCAGCAAATTTAAACGGAATCCCTAATGCGCGTATCGCAGGTTTACCGCTGGCAGATACCGATGGACGCGGGCGTGGTGCTGCGCGAACGGCGGTTAAAAACCCGCGATGGGCTGTTCATCCACCTGCGGGAGGGTGAACGGGAGGGCTGGGGGGAAATATCTCCCCTGCCGGGATTCAGCGCAGAGACCCTGGAGGAGGCGCAGGCGGCGCTATTGGCGTGGGCGCAGGCCTGGCGCGACGGCGCGGAGCCGGCGCTTCCTGCGCTGCCTTCTGTCGCGTTTGGCATCAGCTGCGCGCAGGCGGAGCTCAACGGCGAGCTGCCGCTGGCCGCGGATTATCGCGCAGCGCCGCTCTGCTCCGGCGATCCGGATGAGCTGTTCGCCAGACTGGCGGCGATGCCCGGCGAGAAAGTCGCTAAGGTGAAAGTGGGGCTCTGGGAGGCGGTCCGCGACGGCATGGTGGTTAATCTGCTGCTGGAAGCCATCCCCGACCTGCAGCTGCGTCTGGATGCCAACCGGGCCTGGACGCCGCTGAAAGCGCAGCAGTTTGCGAAATATGTCGATCCGGCGTATCGCCAGCGCATTGCGTTTATTGAGGAGCCCTGTAAAACGCCGGAGGACTCACGAGCCTTTAGCCGCGAAACCGGGATCGCTATCGCCTGGGATGAAAGCCTGCGCGAGGCGGATTTTCGCTTCGTCGCCGAGCCGGGCGTGCGCGCGGTGGTGATCAAGCCGACGCTAACCGGCAGTTTACAACAGGTTCAGCAGCAGGTCGCCGCGGCCCATGCGCTGGGGCTGAGCGCGGTGATCAGCTCGTCAATCGAGTCCAGCCTCGGGTTAACCCAGCTGGCGCGGGTTGCCGCCTGGCTGACGCCGCAGACCATCCCCGGACTGGACACCCTGTCGCTGATGGGCGCCCAGCTGGTGCGGCCGTGGCCGGAAAGCACCCTGCCGATGATCAACATGGATACGCTGGAGCCACTGCTGTGACCTTTCACGACTGGCCCTGGCGCCACTGGCGCCAGCGGCGCGGAGAGGCGCAGGCGCTGCGCCTGAATGACCAGCCGCTGACCTGGCGCGACCTGTGCGCCCACGTTGACGCGCTGGCGGCCGGCTTTGCCGCGCAGGGCGTAACGGCAGGTCACGGGGTGGCGCTGCAGGCTTTTAACCAGCCGGCGACGCTGCTGGCCTGGCTGGCGCTGCTGCAGTGCGGTGCGCGGGTGCTGCCGCTGAATCCGCAGCTGCCCGCAGCGTTGCTGCAGGAACTGCTGCCAGCGTTGACCGTCCAGCATCAGCTGGTGCTTAACGGCGATGCGCTGCCGGGGGATTTACCGGCGTTAACCCTGCAGGCGGCAGCGGGAACCCATGCTGTGCCGTGGCGCGGGGATCGTTTCGCTTCAATGACGCTGACTTCGGGGTCGACCGGTCTGCCGAAGGCGGCAGTGCATGATGCCAGCGCCCATCTGGCCAGCGCCGCCGGCGTGCTGGCGCTGATGCCGTTTGCCGCAGAAGATGACTGGCTGCTGTCGCTGCCGCTGTTTCATGTCTCCGGACAGGGGATTATGTGGCGCTGGCTGCTGGCCGGCGCGCGGCTGACGGTGCGCGATAAACAGCCGCTGGCGCAGATGCTGCAGGGCTGCACCCACGCTTCGCTGGTGCCGACTCAGCTGTGGCGCCTGCTGAATGACGGTGCTGCGCTCTCCCTCAAGGCGGTGCTGCTTGGCGGCGCGGCGATCCCGGTCGAGTTGACCGAGCGGGCGCGGGGGCAGGGGGTACGCACCTACTGCGGCTATGGCCTGACCGAATTTGCTTCCACCGTCTGCGCCAAAGAGGCCGACGGCGCGGCGGATGTGGGCGCGCCGTTGCCGGGGCGGGAGATGAAAATCGTTGCCGGCGAGGTCTGGCTGCGGGCGGCGAGTATGGCCGCGGGCTACTGGCGCGACGGTCAATTGTTGCCATTGACCAACGACGAAGGGTGGTTTGCCACCCGCGATCGCGGCGAGATCATCAATGGACGGCTCACTCTCCTCGGGCGCCTGGATAATCTCTTTTTCAGCGGTGGGGAAGGGATCCAGCCTGAGGAGGTGGAACGGATCATCGTGGCGCATCCGCAGATACAACAGGCGTTTGTCGTGCCGCTGGACGATGCGGAATATGGCCAGCGTCCGGTCGCGGTGGTGGAATGCGATGACGGCTGCGAGATGAGCGTGCTGGCGGCATGGAGCGCGGAGCGGCTGGCGCGTTTCCAGCAGCCGGTGCGTTGGCTGCGGCTGCCGGAAACGTTAAAGAACGGTGGGATTAAGATCTCGCGCCGGGCGCTGCGCGAATGGGTCAATTCGCCGGCTTAGCCGATATTGGCTTCGGCGCGACGCTGGCGCTGTTTACGCCGCAGACGCAGCAGCGGCGGCACCACCAGCACGGCGATGGCCAGCACCAGCAGCGTTTTGGTCACTCCACTTTGCCACAGGATCGCCAGGTTGCCGTTGCTGATGGACAGCGCGCGACGCAGGTTCTGCTCCAGCATCTCCCCCAGCACGAAGCCAAGGATCAGCGGCGACATCGGGAAGTGCATTTTGCGCATGATGTAGCCAAGCACGCCAAGCCCCACCATCAGCAACAGGTCAAAAGTGGTGCTGTGTACCGCGTAAACGCCGACGGCGGAGACCGCGGCGATGGCCGGGACCAGAAACCACAGCGGAATGGTCAGCATACGGGTGAACAGGCCGATCAACGGAATGTTCATGATAAGCAGCATCACGTTAGCGATCAGCAGGGCGGCAATCAGCCCCCAGACGATATCCGGCTGTTCGGTGAACATCGCCGGGCCGGGCGTAATGTTATACAGCGTCAGCGCGCCCATCATCACCGCGGTGGTGCCGGACCCCGGCACGCCGAGCGTCAGCATGGGAATAAAGGAACCGCAGGCGGAGGCGTTATTGGCCGCTTCCGGCGCCGCCACGCCGCGAATATCTCCCTTGCCGAAGTTATCGCTGTTACCGCTGAGTTTTTTCTCCGTCATGTAGGTAATGGCGCTGGCGATGGTCGCCCCGGCGCCGGGCAGAATACCGACGAAGAAACCCACCACCGAGGAGCGCAGCGTCGCGCCGACGCACTGTGCGGCCTCTTTGGTGTTAAACAGCATCCGTCCGGTTTTCCGCACCAGGGTTTGTCCGCCGCTGGTGCTCTCCAGCATCAGCAGGATCTCCGAAACCGAGAACAGGCCGATCACTACCACAATAAACTGTACGCCGTCGGAGAGATGGACGCTGTCGAAGGTGAAGCGGTAAACCCCGGTATTAGCGTCTACGCCCACCGTCGCCAGACCCAGGCCGATTAACGCCGCGAGGAACGACTTCAGCGGGTTCTGCGCCATCATGCTGCCAAGACAGGCGATGGCGAAGACCATCAGCGCGAAGTATTCCGCGGGACCGAACGCCAGCGACCACTGGGCGAGCAGCGGCGCGAACAAAATAATGCCGCCGATGGCGATCAGTGAGCCAAAGAAGGAACTGACGGCGGAAATCGACAGCGCAACGCCGCCGCGACCCTGCTGGGCCATCGGATAGCCGTCGAGGGCGGTCATAATGGCGGCGGCATCGCCGGGCACGTTCAGCAGAATCGATGAAATACGCCCGCCGTATTCGCAACCGATATAGACCGTCGCCAGCAGGATCAGCGCCGACTCCGCGGGTAAATGCAGGGCGAAAGCCAGCGGCAGCAGGATCGCCACGCCGTTGATAGGGCCCAGCCCCGGCAGCAGGCCGACGATAGTCCCGACAAAGCAGCCGATCAGGGCGATCAACAGGTTCTCCGGCGTCATGGCGACGGCGAAGCCCTGCGAGAGATAGATCCAGGTATCCATAAACGCCTCCGTTAATTAAACCAGATGCCGAGGGGCAAGGTGACATCGAGCAGGGTGTCGAAGGCGTACCATAACGACACGCCCATCGCGACGCCGGCAATGCCCGCCGCCGGCAGCGTCGCGCCGAACAGCAGACCAATGATCGCCGTCAGCAGCGCGGTGGCCAACGGAAAACCGAGCCATTCAAACCCCCAGGCGTACACCACCAGCACCACGACCATGGTCAGCAGACGCTGCAGCACATGCCGTCCCGGCCACTCGACGGCGTCCGGGCGACGCAACAGCATTAACGCCGAGCACAGCAGCATCAGGCCGATGATCCCGAGCGGGAAGGGGCGCGGGCCGACGGGTTCATAGGAGTATTCGCTATGGATCTGCCAGGCGATAAACAGACCGCCAGTACATAACAACAGCCATACTCCGGCAAAAATACGATCGCTCATGAGCGCCTCCGCGGTTTATTTTGCCAGGCCAAAGGCTTTCGCCTGTTCGCGGTAGTCGCTGACCTGCTGCTTAACGTAGGTATCGAGCGCCTTGCCGTTCATATTGAATTCAAACAGGCCGCGCAGTTCACGTTGCTTTTTGAACGCTTCGGTTTGCTGCAGTTTAGTGAATTCATCGACCCACCACTGGTACTCGGCGTCGCTGACTTTCGGGCCCATAAAGAAGCCGCGAATAATCGGCCAGACCAGGTCGTAGCCCTGCTCTTTTGCAGTGGGGACATCGGCGAGCGCCCCCGGCAGCCGTTCACTGGAGAAGACCGCCAGCACGCGGATTTTATTGCCCTGCAGATAGGGCACCATCTCGCTGAGATCGCCGGAGACTGCCTGCACATGGTTACCGAGCAGCGCGGTCACCGGCTCGCCGCCGCCCTCAAAGGCGACGTAGCGCATTTTATGCGGGTCGACGTTGGCTTTTTGCGCCAGCAGCGCCGCTTTCATCCAGTCCTGGCTGCCGATGGAGGCCCCGGCGCCAATCACGATACTGGAGGGATTTTTCTCCATCGCGGTCATAAACGACTTCAGATCTTTCCATGGCGAATCGGCGCGCACGGCGATCATGCCGTAGTCGGTGCCGACGCTCGCCAGCCAGCGCACGTCATCGACGCTGTAACGGCCGAATTTACCCTGCGACAGGTTCAGCAGCGAGCCGCCGGAGAAGGCGACGACGGTCCCCGGCTCTGCCGGGCGCTGGGCGACAATGGCGTTGTAGGCTACCGCGCCCACGCCGCCGGGCATATAGGTGACGCGCATCGGTTTCTCGATAGCGCCGGTTTCCATCAGGCTCACCTGAATCAGCTTACAGGTCAGGTCAAAGCCGCCGCCGGGTTTAGCGGGCGCGATACATTCGGTGCGGGACGGGGCCTCTGCGGCGAAGGCGGATGTGGTGCAAAGGCACAGCGCGATGGCGCTCAGATGGCGGAAAAATGGCGTTTTCATAGGCTTCCTCAGCAGGTACAGGGCAGGTTTTTTTGATTATGTGAACCGACATATGGCGATTCGGTTGCATGATTGTTAAAACAGTTACCTTTCATTTCCCTTTCAATGCGGCAGCAACGTTACAGGATGTGATATGCGTCTCTTATTAGCCGAGGATAATCGTGAGCTGGCTCACTGGCTGGAAAAAGCGCTGGTGCAGGGCGGTTTTGCCGTAGATTGCGTCGCTGACGGGCGTGCGGCCGACCATCTGCTGCAAAGTGAGCAATATGCGCTGGCGGTGCTGGATATCGGTATGCCGGGGTTCGATGGCCTTGAAGTGGTGCAGCGGCTGCGCAAGCGCGGGCAGACCCTGCCGGTGCTGTTGCTGACCGCCCGCAGCGCGGTAGCGGACCGGGTGAAGGGCTTAAATGCCGGCGCGGATGACTATTTACCCAAGCCCTTTGAGCTGGAAGAGCTCGACGCCCGCCTGCGGGCGCTGCTCCGGCGCAGCGAAGGGCAGGTGCATGAGGTGCAGCAGCTTGGTGAGCTGGCGTATTGTGACGAAGGCTATTTTTTACTCCGTGGCCAGATGCTGTCTTTGACGCCGCGTGAGCTGGCGTTATTGAAGGTGCTGATGTTTCGCCGCACCCGCCCGGTTTCGCGCCAGCAGTTATTCGAACAGGTGTTCAGTCTCAGCGACGACGTCAGTCCGGAAAGCATCGAACTCTATATTCACCGCCTGCGCAAGAAACTTCAGGCGAGCAATGTGCGTATAACCACCCTGCGCGGGTTAGGCTATCTGCTTGAGTGCGAGTGCAATGAGATGGGGTAAGCCGCAATCGCTCTATGCCCAACTGTTGCTGTTTCTCGGCCTGCCGCTGGTTCTGCTGTGGGGACTCTCCGCGTTTAATAGCTACGTCAGCGCGCTGCAGGCGGCGACGCAAGCCTACGATCGTACCCTGCTGTCGTCGGCGCGGACGGTGGCCGAGCGGCTGGTGGTGCGCGGAGGGCAACTGGAGGTGAATGTGCCCTGGGTGGTGCTGGACAGCTTCGAGCTCAACATGAACGATCGCCTCTATTACAAGGTGCTTGACCCGCAGGGGAAGGTTATTTCCGGCTATGACGATCTGCCCGCGATGCCGCCATCCACCTCGCGAACTCAGCTCTATCCGGCGCTGGCATGGTTTTATCATACCGAATATCGCGGTCAGGCAATTCGCGTGGCGCGCCTGCTGCAGCCCATCAACGAAGGGGGCATCGTGGGCATGGCGGAGATCTATATTGCCGAAACGCTGCAGTCCCGCCGCTGGCTGGCTGGACAGTTACTCTTTTCATCCTGGGTGTCGCAGGGGTTACTGGTCCTGTTGACGCTGGTGCTGGCAGCCTGGCTGCTGCGCCGCGTGCTGCGGCCCATGCGCCAGCTCTCCGCGCTGATGGTGCGCCGTGAACCCGGCCTGCTGACGCCGCTGCCGGAGCTGCTGCCCTGGTCAGAAACGCGGCTGCTGATTGTCGCGTTCAACCGCTATATCGACCGCCTGCGGGTGATGATCTCCCGTCAGGAGCGCTTCAGCGCCGATGCGTCCCATCAGCTGAAAACGCCGCTGGCGGTGCTGAAAACGCAGGCTTCGGTTGCGCTGGCCAGCGACGATACGCAACTGTGGCGCGAAAGCCTGCAGGCGATGCGCGCCACGCTGGACGATACGGTCTTGTTAACGGAGCGGTTGCTGCAGCTGGCGACGGTAAAACAGCGGGATCAGGCGTTTGCGGTGATTAACTTGCCGGAAATTGTGTGCAACAGCTGCTTTTCGCGTATTGCGCAAGCGCGGAGCAAACATATCGATCTTGGCTATGAGGGCGAGCAGTCGGCGGTACAGGTGGCAGGCGATAGCGTTCTGCTGGGGGAACTGTGCGCTAACCTGCTCGACAATGCCATTCGCTATACCCCGGAATATGGTTCGGTCACGCTTAGCCTGCATCGCGACGGCGACGCCGTGCTGCTCAGCGTGGAAGACAGCGGCCCGGGAATTGACGACCAGCAGGTACACCAGGCGCTGATGCCGTTTCGCCGCCTCGATAACGCGGGCGCGATACCCGGCGCCGGTCTGGGGCTGGCGCTGGTAAACGATATCGCGCGTCTGCATCGTAGCCACCTGCAGCTTTCGCGCAGCGAAAGCCTGGGCGGACTGAAGGCGACGCTGCGCCTGCCGACCGTGGCGTTAGAGTAGCCCCTTCATGCTCAGGGTCAGGCGGGTAGCGGCGTTGAGATCGTAGTTTTTAAGCTCATCCGCTTTCACCCAGGCGTAATCGTCAAACTCCTCGTTGATCGTCACGTCACGATTGGCGCTGACGCAGTCGAAGATCAGATAGATCATATAGATCGCTTCCTGGCACCCGTCGGGGTAAGTTTTAACGCGGGTATCATCGCGGAAGCTCCACGGCGCAATATGGGTAAGGATGAGTTTTTCGCCGAGCTCTTCGCGGATTTCCCGGCGCAGCGCCTCTTCGATACGTTCCCCTGGCTTCACGCCGCCGCCGGCCAGCGCCCACTGTCCGGGAAAAACCCCGCGGTCGGCAGCCATCTTGCACAACAGGTAATGGCCATCATTTTGGATTAGCGGGCAAACAATCGTCCTTTGACGCATGATTTTTCTCCTTCGCAGTAAGTCGGGCCGGGTATCGAGGAAACAGTTTGCGAGGCGCCTCGGCAAACCGCAAGGGAAATACGGCGCTGGCTTTACAGAGTGATAAGTTAAGCGAAAATTATCGTATGGAGAGCCACCATGGAAAGGACCACCCATTCCCCACATGACGCCGTGTTTAAACACCTACTGTCGCATCGGGCGACGGCGCGGGATTTTCTGGACATTCACCTTCCTGAACATTTGCGAGAATTATGCAATCTGCAAACGCTGCAGTTGGAGTCCGGAAGTTTTATCGATGAAGACCTGCGCGCCAGCCATTCCGATATTCTTTACTCGCTGCAAACCCAGGCGGGGGACGGATATATCTATCTGCTTATCGAACATCAAAGCTCTGCGGACCGTCATATGGCATTTCGCCTGATGCGTTATGCGATAGCAGCGATGCAGCGCCATCTGGATAAAGGACATACGCAACTGCCATTGGTGATCCCGCTGCTTTTTTATCATGGGCAAGTCTCGCCCTGGCCGTATCCCATGTGCTGGCTGGAAGGATTTGCTCATCCGCAAACCGCGCGGCAAGTATACAATCAGGATTTTCACTTAATCGATATCACGGTGCTTCCTGACGATACAATAATGCAGCACCGACGGGTCGCGATGCTTGAGTTGCTGCAAAAGCATATCCGGCAACGCGATATGATGGAACTGCAGGAGCAACTAGCCAGCCTGTTAGCGCTGGGATACACTAGCCGCAGACAGCTCAGGACGCTGCTTCACTATTTATTGCAGGCAGGAAATGCCGCCGATCCGGTCGCCTTTTTACGTAATCTTGCGCAAAATGTCCCCAGGCGGCTGCATAAGGAGACGCTAATGAACATTGCCCAGTTTCTGGAACAACGCGGCCATCAGCAGGGCCTTGAGCAGGGCCTGCAGCAAGGTCTTGAACAGGGAGAACAATTGGCTGCGCAACGTATTGCCCAGGCGATGCTGGAAAACGGGCTTGATCTGGCGCTGGTGGCGAAGCTGACGGGGCTTGCGCCGGAGCGCCTGGCCCTGCTCGCCCATTAATTTTTCTGCTTCCTTCAAACAGCCTGCGCGACGGCGACTGCGCAGGTAAATATAGATTTATTTAATCAATACAACCTAATTAAATATAATTCCACTGAATTTGAATGCGATGAAATTTACTTTCTTTCGCAAATGCGCGGCGGTATTGCTGTAAAAAGACGCAACTGGTTACACTCTTGTGAAAAATCATTTCGCCAGGTCATTGATTCCTGACGAGTGCGCAGTAGAATTTTCGAGTTTTTTCGGGACTTCTTTGATTTTAATTTTCTGGATAGAGTAAATAATGAAAAAAAGCATTTTTATGGCGCTGGCTGGCGTCATGCTGGTTTCTTCGGCGGCCCATGCGATCAGCGTTACCGGCGAAGCAGGCGAGCATTACACCAACCTTGGGGTCGGCTTCGGCACCGAGTCCACCGGTCTGGCTGTTTCGGGTAACTGGCTGCACAGCGATAACGATGGCGACGCCGCGGGTTTAGGCCTGGGCCTGAATATTCCGCTGGGGCCGTTCCTCGCGACCGTTGGCGGTAAAGGGGTATACACCAACCCGAAACAGGGTGATGAAGGTTATGCGGCCGCGGTCGGCGGCGGCCTGCAGTGGAAAATCGGCGACAGCTTCCGTCTGTATGGCGACTACTACTATTCTCCAGATTCCCTCTCCAGCGGTATTGACAGCTATCAGGAAGCCAACGTCGGCGCCAGCTGGACCATTATGCGTCCGCTCAGCATCCAGGCGGGCTATCGCTATCTGAACCTGGCGGGTAAAGATGGCAACCGCGATAACACCATCGCCGACGGCCCGTACATCGGCGCCAGCGCCAGCTTCTAATCTCCTCCGGCGCGGTCTCTTCTTGCCGCGCCAGATTTTCCTCCTCGTCAGCCTCCCGCTTTGCGTTATAGTATTTGCCACCTGGCAGGCAAGGAGTGAGCAATGTTGAATGTGGAAATGCTGTCCACTGGCGATGAAGTGTTGCATGGTCAAATCGTTGACACCAATGCAGCATGGCTGGCGGATTTCTTTTTTAATCAGGGTTTACCGTTAACGCGCCGTCATACCGTCGGCGACGATCTCGATGCGCTGGTGGCGATTCTGCGCGAACGCAGCGAACAGGCGGATGTGCTGATCGTCAATGGCGGCCTCGGCCCCACCAGCGACGACCTGAGCGCGCTGGCCGCGGCCACCGCGAAAGGCGAAGGGCTTATTTTGCATCCGGAGTGGCTGGATACCATGACCCGCTTCTTTGCTGAACGCGGGCGGCCGATGGCGGAAAGCAACCGTAAGCAGGCGGAAATCCCCGCCAGCGCCGAGATGATCAATAACCCGGTGGGCACGGCCTGCGGCTTTGCCATCCAGCTCAATCGCTGCCTGATGTTTTTCACCCCCGGCGTTCCCTCTGAATTCAAAGTGATGGTCGAGCAGGAGATTTTACCGCGCCTGCGCCAGCGCTTTACGCTGCCGGAACCGCCGGTATGCCTGCGGCTGACCACTTTTGGCCGCTCGGAAAGCGAGCTGGCGCAAAACCTCAATCCGCTGACGTTACCGCCTGGCGTCGTGATGGGCTACCGCTCGTCGATGCCGATCATTGAGCTGAAGCTGACCGGACCGGCTGAGCAGCGTGACGCCATGCTGGCTCTGTGGCCGGAAGTGCGTAAAGTGGCTGGCGACAGCCTGATTTTCGAAGGCACTGAAGGGTTACCGGCGCAGATTGCACGCTCCCTGCAGGAGCGGCAGCTGAGCCTGACGCTCAGCGAGCAGTTTACCGGCGGTCTGCTGGCGCTCCAGCTGTCCCGCGCCGGCGCGCCGCTGCTGGCCAGCGAAGTGGTCCCGGCGCAGGAGGAGACGCTGGCGCAGGCGGCCCGCTGGGCGGCCGAGCGGCGCATAAACCATTTTGCCGGCCTGGCCCTGGCGGTGAGCGGCCAGGAGAACGATCATCTTAACGTGGCCCTGGCCACCCCGGACGGCACCTTCGCGCTGCGGGTGAAGTTCAGCGTCACCCGCCACAGCCTGGCGGTACGCCAGGAAGTCTGCGCCATGATGGCATTAAACCTGCTGCGTCGCTGGCTGAATGGCCAACCGCTGGCCAGCGAACATGGCTGGATTAACGTGGTGGATTCCCTCTCGCTGTAAGTCGTTTCCCGGCGCACGGGCTTCTCCCTGGCGCCGGTTGTCCAGCCTGTTGTACTCTCCTGAAAAAATTCTGTGCGTTAAGTCGCAATTTTCCGCTGCGAACGGTCCAGCATACGGGAAAGCGATTGCCCCGCGATGTCGCTCACACTTTACCGCCCGGACAACCGCAACACTGATTCCAGTATTCAGGATTGGAGTCCAGTATGTTGGAATCAACGAAAGTCCCGGCGCTGACCCGCGCGATTGAGATCCTCAATTTAATTGGCCGCATCGGACCCTGCAGCGCGGCGACGATAATAGCGGAGCTGGGGATCCCGAAAAGCACGGTTTATCTGCTGCTGGGCGAGCTGAAAAAGCAGCGCTTCATCAGTATGGATAATCAGGATAACTACTGCCTGTGGACCAAACTGGTGGAGCTGGCCGGGCAGGCGCTAAGCAAAATGGACCTGCGCGAGCTGGCGCGGCCACGCCTGACCCGGCTGATGGATGAGTGCGGCCTGCTCTGCCATCTGGGCATTATCGATCACGGTAACGCCTACTACATTCTGAAAATTGAATCACCCGCCACCATTAGCGTGCGTTCGCACGAAGGAAAGAGCCTGTCGCTTTACCGCTCCGGGATCGGCAAATGTTTGCTGGCCTGGCAGCCCGCCGGGGTTCAGGCATTCATTATCGATGAACTGCAGTGGGAGCGGGCTACGCCAACGACCATCAGCAATGCTCAACAGCTGCGGGAGGAGCTGGGGCGGATCCGCGCCCGGGGCTGGAGCTTTGATAATGGCGAGGACTACCCGGACGTGCGCTGCGTGGCCGCCCCGGTGTTTAACGCCAATAACGACCTGACCGCCGCCATCTCGGTGGTGGGCACCCGTCTGCAAATCAATGAAGACAATCGCGATTATCTGGCCGGTAAGGCGATTGCCTGCGCGAAAGATATTTCACGACTGCTGGGGTGGAAAAGCCCCTTCGAACAACTCGCCTCATCATAAGGAGAACACCATGACCCTACCGAAAATTAAACACGTCCGTGCCTGGTTTACCGGCGGCGCCACGGCAGAGCAGGGCGTCGGCGGCGGCGATTACCACGATCAGGGGGCTAACCACTGGATTGACGATCATATCGCTACCCCGATGAGCAAATATAAACAGTATGAGCAGTCCCGCCAGTCGTTTGGCATCAACGTGCTGGGCACGCTGATTGTGGAAGTGGAGGCTGACAACGGGCAGACCGGCTTTGCCGTGTCGACGGCCGGAGAGATGGGCTGCTTTATCGTGGAGAAACATCTCAACCGCTTTATCGAAGGCAAATGCGTCAGCGATATCAAACTGATCCATGACCAGATGCTTAACGCCACCCTCTACTACGCAGGATCCGGCGGTCTGGTGATGAACACTATCTCCTGTGTCGACCTCGCGCTGTGGGATCTGTTCGGGAAAGTGGTTGGCCTGCCGGTCTACAAACTGCTGGGCGGAGCGGTGCGTGACGAAATCCAGTTCTATGCTACCGGCGCTCGTCCGGATCTGGCGCAGGAGATGGGCTTTATCGGCGGCAAAATGCCCACCCACTGGGGGCCGCACGATGGCGACGCCGGGATCCGCAAAGACGTCGCCATGGTGGCGGACATGCGCGAAAAATGCGGCCCGGATTTCTGGTTAATGCTGGACTGCTGGATGAGCCAGGACGTTAACTATGCCACCAAACTTGCCCATGCCTGCGCCCCTTACAACCTTAAGTGGATCGAGGAGTGCCTGCCGCCGCAGCAGTATGAAGGTTATCGCGAGCTGAAGCGCCAGGCGCCGGCCGGGATGATGGTGACCAGCGGCGAGCACCACGGCACCCTGCAGTCCTTCCGCACCCTGTCGGAGACCGGGATTGATATTATGCAGCCCGACGTCGGCTGGTGCGGCGGCTTAACCACGCTGGTGGAGATAGCGGCTATTGCTAAAGCGCGCGGGCAGCTGGTGGTGCCGCACGGCTCGTCGGTGTACTCCCATCATGCGGTGATCACCTTCACCAACACGCCGTTCAGCGAGTTTCTGATGACCAGTCCGGACTGCGCCACGCTGCGTCCGCAGTTCGACCCGATCCTGCTCGGCGAGCCGGTGCCTGAGAGGGGGCGCATTCATAAATCGGTACTGGATAAACCCGGCTTTGGCGTCGAGCTCAATCGCGACTGCAACCTGAAACGTCCTTATCAACACTGATCCCCCGGGCCGCCCGGCGGCCCACGCCTGAGGATATTATGATGAGCAACACACTGCTGGAGAGCGTGGTGAAGAAAAACCGCGCCCGCTTAATCCCCTTTATGCTGGCGCTGTACGTGCTGGCGTTTCTTGACCGTTCGAATATCGGTTTCGCCAAAGAGACCTACCAGCTGGATACGGGCCTCAGCAACGAAGCCTATGCGCTGGGGGCGGGGATTTTCTTTGTGGTCTATGCCTTTCTCGGGGTACCGGCCAACCTGCTGATGCGCAAATTCGGCGCCAGAAAATGGATCGGCTGCACCACGCTGCTGTGGGGCGTGCTGTCGGCGGCGATGGCGTGGGCGGATACGGAAGCGAAATTCCTGCTGGTACGCACCCTGCTGGGCGCGGCGGAGGCGGGCTTCTTCCCCGGCATGATCTACCTCACTTCACAGTGGTTTCCCCAGCAAAACCGCGCCAGCATTATGGGGCTTTTTTATATGGGGGCGCCGCTGGCGCTGACGCTCGGTTCGCCTTTATCCGGCGCGCTGCTGGAGATGCATGGGTTTATGGGCCATCCCGGCTGGTTCTGGATGTTTGTGATTGAAGGCCTGCTTGCTGTCGCCGCGGGAGCGTTCACCTTCTTCTGGCTGGACGATTCGCCGCAGCATGCCCGCTTCCTGAGCGCTGCGGAGAAACAGGCGCTGATCGGCGAGCTGGCGCGAGAGGAGGAGAAAAAGGTCACCTCGCGCCTGTCCGATGCGCTGCGTAACGGGCGGGTCTGGCAGCTGGCGCTGATTTACATGACCATTCAGGTGGCGGTCTATGGCCTGATTTTCTTCCTGCCTACTCAGGTCGCCGCGCTGTTGGGCACCAAAGTCGGCTTCATTGCGTCGGTGGTGACGGCTATCCCATGGGTGGCGGCGCTGTTCGGCACCTGGCTTATCCCTCGCTACTCCGATCGCACCGGCGAGCGGCGCAATATTGCCGCGCTGACGCTGCTGGCGGCAGCGGTCGGGATTGCGGTTTCCGGACTGGTGGCGCCGGTGCTGGCTATCATCGCGCTGTGCGTGGCGGCGGTTGGGGTGATTGCCGTGCAGCCGGTCTTCTGGACGATGCCGACGCAGCTGCTCTCCGGCACGGCGCTGGCCGCCGGGATTGGCTTCGTTAACCTGTTTGGCGCCATCGGCGGCTTTCTGGCGCCAATCGTTCGCGTGCAGGCCGAAACGCTGTTCGCCAGCAGCGCCGCCGGATTGTTAACCCTGGCCGGTGTGGCCATCGTCGGGGTGATCATCATCTTCTCATTAAGCCTCACCCGCGCGGTTCCTCAGCGCGGCAGCGTACAGCATTGATTAAAGGAATCGCTATGAACGCACTGTTATCTAACCCCTTCAAACGTGGATTATTACGCGGTGAGACGCAAATTGGCCTGTGGCTGAGCTCGACCTCCTCCTATATGGCGGAGATTGCCGCCACCTCAGGATATGACTGGCTGCTGATCGACGGCGAGCATGCCCCGAACACCATTCAGGACCTTTATCATCAGCTCCAGGCCATCGCTCCCTATGCCAGTCAGCCGGTGATCCGACCGGTGGAGGGCAGCCGCAGTCTGATAAAACAGGTGCTGGATATTGGCGCCAGAACGTTGCTGGTGCCGATGGTCGATACCGCCGAGCAGGCGCGGGAAGTCGTCTCGGCAACCCGTTATCCTCCCGTCGGTAGCCGCGGCGTGGGCGCCGGCGTGGCCCGGGCGGCACGCTGGGGCAGAGTGGAGAATTATATGGCGGAGGCGAATGACGAACTCTGTCTGCTGATTCAGGTAGAGAGCCGAACCGCGCTGGAAAATCTGGACGCTATCCTCGAGGTGGAGGGCATTGACGGCGTATTTATCGGTCCGGCGGATCTCTCCGCTTCGCTGGGGCACCCGGACGATGCCGGCCATCCTGACGTGCAGCGGGTGATTGAGCAGAGCATCCGGCGCATTCGCACGGCGGGAAAAGCGGCCGGATTTCTGGCGGTCGACCCGGCGATGGCGGAAAAATGTCTCGCCTGGGGGGCCAATTTCGTCGCCGTCGGGGTCGATACCATGCTCTACACCGAGGCGCTGGACCGCCGGCTGGCGATGTTTAAATCCGCCAGCGCTCAGCCGCAGGGGAAAGCGAGCTATTGACGGCGCAGGCTGGCGCCGGACTCAGGCGAGCGCCTGCGCCAGCACCGTCAGCGGATGTTCGCAGCGTTTGCTGGTGGACATTTCTATCTGCCATTTGCAGGTCTCGCAGTCGGTGACGACGATGTCGGCTCCGCTCTCCTCAATCTGACGGAACAGCGGGGCGCCGATAGCCTGTGATACCGCGTAATTCTCAGTCTTAAAGCCGTAGGTGCCGGCGATGCCGCAGCACTGGGAATCCAGCACCTCCAGCTGCAGGCCGGGGATCAGCCGTAGCAGTTCGAGGGTATACAGCGACCAGCCCATTTTCTCCATATGGCACGGGGTGTGATAGACCACCTTCAGCGGCAGCCGGCGCAGCGGCAGCGTTTTGCCACTATCCAGTTGTTTCCAGATCCAGCGAGTGGCCAGTTCCACCCGGTCGCGGAGGTCGCTGTTGTCAACATCCAGGAGGTGAGGGTATTCATCGCGCAGGGTAAAGGTGCAGGTCGAAGAGGTGGCAATGATCGGCAGCGCGTTTTCCCGCATCGCGGCGACGTTGCTCAGCGCCTGCTTACGCGCTTTGTCAAAAAAGCCGTTGGCGATCAGCGGCACGCCGCAGCATTTTTCCCTTGATAACAACTGCACGCCGGTGCCCAGCGCATTGACGACGCGAATCAGGTCCTTGCCCAGCTGCGGGTGGTTATAGTTGACGTAGCAACCATGAAAGAAGGCCACCTGCTCAGGGTACTGCGTCTGGTGGGCCGCGAGCTGGCGGTAAGCGCGGCGGAAGGTACCGAAGCCATATTTCGGCAGCGTGCGGCGATGATCGATATGGAGCGCTGCGTCGAGCAGGCGGCGTACCGGTTTTAAGCCGGTGGTGGCATTAACCAGTGGGGCAAAGGGGGTGGAAAGGGTGCCCATCAGGTCGGTATGGCTGAGGATGGCGTCGCGCAGGGTCGGCTTTTGCTGGCCGTACTGTGCCCGGGCGCGTTGAATGATATCGCCAATTTTCACATCCGACGGGCAGGCCACCTCACAGCGCTTGCAGTTGATGCAGTACTTGAGCGCCTCATCGTAAAGCGCGCCATCCTTCAGGCGGAGGCGTTCGCCATCCGGCCCCGCCTGTTTCGGCCCGGGATAACGCGGATTGACCCGGCTTACCGGACAGGTGGTGGTACAGACCGTGCACTTAATGCAGCTTTCAAAACGGGTATCGTTCATGGCCGGCCTCCGGCAAGAGCGTGGATCTGTCTGGCGGCGTGCAGCGCGGTGACGGCACAGACCCCGCCGCCGCAGCCGAGCTGAATGGCATCGAACCCGCCGAGCAGCGAACCGATGGCGAACAGATTGCTGAACGGCTGCCCGCCCAGCAGGGGACGCAGCAGGGCATCGGTTTTCACCCCGAAGCGCTGCCACGGCTGGGAGGCAAAGAAGTCCCGCTGGTACCAGTCGTCGCGCGGCAGGGTCTGTTGCAGATCGAGACCAAGAATGGGTTCGCGCACGCTCTCCCGCGTGGCGACAAGACCGTTGCTGAAAAAGCTGCCGCTGGCCAGCACGGTAAAACGCGGACGCAGCGCAATATCGCCGTGATTTCGCGTCCAGACGGCCTCGACGGCGCCCTGTCGATGGCTGATGTTCACCACTTCATCGCCGGCAAGCCAGGTGCCGCCGCCGCGAATAAACTGCCGCTGCAGCAGACTGTGCAGGCGCATCCCGGGAACCGAAGGCGGCAGCGTCGGCAGCAGACGCAGCGGGCAGGGCAGGCGCGCCTGCAGCCAGTGGTACAGGCGATCGTCGGCGAGACCAAAGCAGGCGGGCATGATCAGCAGCTCATGCTGCTGCGCCAGGGGCAGCAGCGCCGCGTGCAGGGCAGGCCAGTGGTTTTCATCGTCGAGGAGGCGGGCGATATTGGCGGCGCGAAATTCGGTGGGGTTGTCACGCAACACATCCAGCAGCGGTAACTCGATTTCCGCCGCCACGGCGGTAACGCCGGTTTGCCCGAGCGCGGCGGCGGCGAGATGCGGCTGAAAATCGGCAAAGCCGCTGATCCCCACCAGGCAGACCCCTTGTCGGGGGAGTGGCGCGACAGGAACCTCCTGCGGCGATAGCCACGCCGCGCGCAGCGTCCCCAGCGGCGTTACTCGCCGGTGCGGGTGGTGCGCGTCGCCCTGCATCACCGCCCCGCAGGTGGTCAGCAGGGCTTCAGTCTGTTTAGCGTATTCGAGCACCGCCCCGGCACCGAGCCGGGAATAAGGGTGCTCAGGAAGCAGTTCAGCGAGCTGCTGCAGACCTTGCGCGAGGTCAGTGACGTTATCGCCGTTCGGCAGCGCCGAGAGCAGATCTAACGACGCGGAGGAAAAATGCAGCGCGCTTTGCCCGCGGCTGATGATAACGCTGCGCAGGCCGGACTGATTCAGCGTCAGGCCGCACAGCAGACCGGCCAGTCCGCCGCCGATAATCGCGCAGTCAAATTTCATCCTGATGCTCCTGTGGCAGTCCGCACAGGCCGAGGTAGACCCAGCGGGTGAATTCGCTTTCGCGCAGCGCGTCGCCCCAGGCGATGGGCTGCACGCCCTTCCAGCGTTCATTGAGAAACGCCGACAGCTGGGCCAACGACTGCGCGGGGGTGGTGACGTTAAAGCGCTGCAGCAGCCCGGCGGCGCGGCAGGCGCAGAGTTCCCCCTGGCAGGTCCCCATGCCAATCCGGGTACGGCGGCGCAGGTCGAGCAGGGTGTTGACCGCCAGATTTTCCACCGCGTATTTCACTTCACCAGCGGTGACGGCTTCGCATTCGCAGACCAGGCTACGGTGCTGGCGGCTGTCGCCAAGCCAGGCCGGAGTGCGATCGCCATGGCGGTAGACGGCAGAGCCGCGCAGCGGGCCAGGCAGGGAGATAATTTTTCGCAGGGTGCTTTCCGTCGGCTCCTGTGAGCCGGGCAGCGGGCTCTCGGCCGTGGTACAGGGGATAGTGTTTCCCAGCTTACGACAGACGGCGTCGGTGGCCCACTCGGCCATCAGGCGATAGGTCATCAGCTTGCCGCCGGTGATGGTAATGAAGCCTTCCATGCCGTCACGCTGAGCATGGTCGAGCAGGACGATGCCGCGGCTGACGCTGCGTCCGCTGGGATCGTTGTCGCTGGCCACCAGCGGGCGGACGCCGGAGTAGGCGCGGAGGATCCGGGTGCGGCCCATGACCGGCGCCAGCTTTTCGCCTTCGCGCAGCAGGGTATCGACTTCCGCGGTCGTGACCCGGTTGTCGTCAATTTCGTCATAAGGAATATGCATCGAGGTGGTGCCGATCAGCGAGATGGTATCCCCGGGCACCAGAATATCGGCATCGGCCGGCTTACGGCAGCGGTTGATCACCAGGTTGTTAATCCGGTGGTCGAGGATCAACAGCGATCCCTTCGCCGGGAACATGGTGATGCGCAGGTCGGCATATTCCGCAATGCGCTGCCCCCAGATCCCGGCGGCATTAACCACTACCCCGGCGTGCAGCGTGCGGGTCTGGTGAAGCTGACGGTCGTACACCTGGACGCCGCAGACGCGATCGCCCTGGCGCAGCAGGCCAGTGACTTCGCAGCCGGTGAGGATCTGCGCGCCGTGTTCGCGGGCGTCGAGCATATTGGCCGCGGTGAGGCGAAACGGGTCAATGGTGCCGTCCGGAACCTGCACCGCCCCCAGCAGCGCCGGGTTGACGGCGGGCTCGCGGCGCAGCGCCTCCTGCGCAGAGAGCGGCGTGGCCTCTATGCCAGCCTGCTGGCAGGCGGCGATAAAGGTCTGCTGATATGCCAGATCGTCTTCAGGCAGGGTTATGAACAGACCGCCGGCAGGTTCGATACAGTGACGGGCGATGCGGCGCAGGATGCGGTTCTCACTGATGCATTCGCGGGCGGATTCGTTGTCAGTCACCGCATAGCGGGCGCCGCTGTGCAACAGCCCATGATTACGGCCGGTGGCCCCGGTGGCGATATCATGACGCTCAATGAGCAGTGTGCGTAATCCGCGCCGGGCGCAATCGCGGGCGATACCGGCGCCGGTTGCTCCGCCGCCGATGATTATGACCTCGCTATCCAGACGTCCCGTCATCTTCAGCTCCTTTGCTTTCGTTTAACACCATTTAGCCACAGTCTATAAGGTTATTGTTTGATTTCGAGCACATTCGAGCGTTATTTGAGCGTGTTATGTGATTTCGTGCTCACATTGGAACCTTTTGTCATATTTCTGTAACAAATTGTGCGATGTTTCACAGTATCAGCTCTACGTATTGCCTACCATCGCGGCCAGATTCGAAGTTAGTGATTAATCTGGGATTGTTGTCGTGACGTCAGTAAAAAACAGCAAGGGCCACGGAGGCTGATATGTTAAGTATTTTTAAACCCGCCGCGCATAAAGCGCGTTTGCCAGCCGCGGAGATCGACCCGCTCTATCGTCGGTTACGCTGGCAGATTTTTATCGGCATCTTCTTTGGTTATGCCGCTTACTATCTGGTTCGTAAGAACTTTGCCCTGGCGATGCCCTATCTTATCGAGCAGGGTTTCTCCCGCGGCGACCTCGGTTTCGCCCTTTCCGGCATCTCCATTGCCTACGGATTTTCGAAATTCATCATGGGATCGGTCTCTGACCGTTCGAATCCGCGCATTTTCCTGCCGGCGGGGCTGATCCTCGCCGCGCTGGTGATGCTGGTGATGGGCTTCGTACCGTGGGCCACCTCGAGCATCATGATCATGTTCGTGCTGCTGTTCCTCTGCGGCTGGTTCCAGGGGATGGGCTGGCCGCCGTGCGGCCGTACCATGGTCCACTGGTGGTCGCAGAAAGAGCGTGGCGGAATTGTTTCAGTGTGGAACTGTGCGCATAACGTCGGCGGCGGGATCCCGCCGCTGTTGTTCCTGTTGGGTATGGCCTGGTTTAACGACTGGCACGCGGCGCTCTATATGCCGGCGTTCGCCGCTATCCTGCTGGCGATTTTCGCCTTTGCGATGATGCGCGATACTCCGCAATCCTGCGGCCTGCCGCCAATCGAAGAATATAAAAATGACTACCCGGACGATTACAGCGAAGAGCATGAACAAGAGCTGACGGCGAAGCAGATCTTTATGCAGTACATTCTGCCGAACAAGCTGCTGTGGTACATCGCGGTCGCCAACGTCTTCGTTTATCTGCTGCGCTACGGCATTCTCGACTGGTCGCCGACCTACCTGAAAGAGGTGAAGCACTTCGCGCTGGATAAATCCTCCTGGGCCTACTTCCTGTACGAGTACGCGGGGATCCCGGGCACCCTGCTGTGCGGCTGGATGTCGGATAAGGTGTTTAAAGGCAACCGCGGCGCCACCGGCGTGTTCTTTATGACCCTGGTGACCATCGCTACCATCGTGTACTGGCTGAACCCGGCGGGTAACCCGGGCGTGGATATGGCCTGTATGATTATTATCGGCTTCCTGATCTACGGCCCGGTGATGCTGATTGGTCTGCATGCGCTGGAGCTGGCGCCGAAGAAAGCTGCCGGCACCGCGGCAGGCTTCACCGGTCTGTTCGGTTATCTCGGCGGCTCCGTGGCCGCGAGCGCCATCGTCGGCTACACCGTCGATTTCTTCGGCTGGGACGGCGGCTTTATGGTAATGATCGGCGGCAGTGTGCTGGCGGTCGTCCTGCTGGTTATCGTGATGCTCGGTGAACGCCGTCATCATCAACAGCTGAAACAAGCCTAAGGAGCGGCGATGAACATGAAACTCACCACGCTAATGAGCGGCATGATGTTGGCCAGTTCGGCGCTGTGCTTCAGCGCGACAGCGGCGGATAAAATGGTTATCGCCCACCGGGGCGCCAGCGGTTATCTGCCCGAACATACCCTGCCGGCGAAAGCGATGGCCTACGCGCAGGGGGCGGATTACCTTGAGCAAGACCTGGTGATGACCAAAGACGACCGGCTGGTGGTGTTGCACGACCATTATCTCGACCGGGTGACCGACGTCGCTCAGCGCTTCCCGCAGCGGGCGCGTCAAGATGGCCGTTTCTACGCCATCGACTTTACCCTGGCCGAGATTAAGTCGCTGAAGTTTACCGAAGGCTTTGAGCCGAAAGATGGCAAGAACGTGCAAACCTACCCCGGGCGTTTCCCGATGGGCAAATCCGATTTCCGCATTCATACCTTTGAAGAGGAGATTGAGTTTGTCCAGGGACTGAACCATTCCACCGGCAAAAACATCGGTATTTACCCGGAAATCAAAGCGCCGTGGTTCCACCATCAGGAAGGCAAAGATATTGCCGCCAGCACCCTGAAAGTGCTGAAAGAGTATGGCTACACCAGCAAGCAGGATAAGGTCTATCTGCAGTGCTTTGACGCCAACGAGCTGAAGCGCATTAAAAATGAGCTGGAGCCGAAGATGGGCATGGATCTTAATCTGGTGCAGCTCATCGCCTATACCGACTGGAATGAAACCCAGCAGAAACAGGCCGATGGCCAATGGGTGAACTACAGCTATGACTGGATGTTCAAGCCGGGGGCCATGGCGCAGATTGCACAATACGCCGACGGCATTGGTCCGGATTACCATATGCTGGTGGCGGAAGGCTCAAAGCCGGGGGCGGTGAAGTTGACGGCGATGGTGAAAGAGGCGCACGCCAGCCATCTGCAGGTGCATCCGTACACCGTGCGCGCGGATCAGTTGCCGGAGTACGCGACTAACGTTAATCAGCTCTATGACCTGCTGTATAACCAGGCGGGCGTCGACGGCTTGTTTACCGATTTCCCGGATAAAGCGGTGCAGTTCCTGGACGCGAAACGCTAAAAAGCCGGGTGGCGGTTGCGCCTTACCCGGCGTACGAACTGCGGTTTTGTTGACACGGTTCTCGGCGTGCAACGATTTCGACCCGGGAATAACGTTTGTTCTATGATATTTCCTGGAAGATTGCGCTCCCGATATTTCTTCTGCGTTATGCCTTTCATAGCGCAGGGAGCGCACAGGGGGAGGCCAGTCGCCGCCTCCCCCTGTACCCCCGGGCTCCGGCCAGCAAAATCGCCGCTGCGCGGTCCCTTCGACTTATCCCTGCAGGCTTCGGGTCGGGCCGAGGCAGCGTCCCTGCAAAACACGGCCCTCAGCCCGCATCCATGCGGGCTGCCCCGGCCTTCCGGGAACGTCTCAGCGATTTTGAGGCCGTCAACACCGTCAGTTTCAGCAGCCCAGGGCGGCAGTACGTAAACGGCCGGTCCTGGAACAGTAGCTCAGGTAAGCGTAGCGCCACCTGACAAGACTACATCTCGATCTCAATATCGCCTTTCGCCCGGCAGCAGCAGGGCAAAATCTCGCCCGGCTGGATAAAGGCCAGCGGCTCGGTCAGCCAGTCAACCTGGCCGGAGACCAGACGGGTGCGGCAGGAGCCGCAATAGCCTGCGCGGCATTGATACTCGACGTCGATATTATGCGATTCAAGAGCAGCCAACAGGGAAGGGTGTTCATCCTGACACTCAAGGCGAGTGTCAGAGATTTTCAAGAAGATCCGCTTCATTACAGCTGGAAGTTGCTCAGATCGTCGGCATCGACTTCAGAGTCGATCTGGCCGACCAGGTAAGAGCTGACCTCTACTTCCTGCGGCGCCACCTGAACGTTGTCGGAGACCAGCCAGGTGTTGATCCACGGGATCGGGTTGGAGCGGGTCTGGAACGGCAGATCAAGGCCCACCGCCTGCATGCGGATATTGGTGATGTACTCGACGTACTGGCAGAGAATATCTTTGTTCAGGCCAATCATCGAGCCGTCGCGGAACAGGTAGTCCGCCCACTCTTTCTCCTGCTGGGCCGCCAGCACGAACAGATCATAGCACTCCTGTTTGCACTCTTCGGCGATTTCCGCCATTTCCGGATCGTCGCTGCCGGAGCGCAGCAGGTTCAGCATATGCTGAGTGCCGGTCAGGTGCAGCGCTTCATCGCGGGCGATCAGGCGGATAATTTTGGCGTTGCCTTCCATCAGTTTGCGCTCGGCGAAAGCGAAGGAGCAGGCGAAGCTGACGTAGAAGCGGATCGCTTCCAGGGCGTTAACGCTCATCAGGCACAGATAGAGTTTCTTTTTCAGCTCGCGCAGATTGACGGTCACGGTCTTGCCGTTGACGGTGTGGGTGCCTTCGCCCAGCAGGTGCCAGTAGCTGGTCATCTCGATCAGCGAATCGTAATAGTGGGAGATCCCCTCGGCACGCTTCTGGATCTGCTCGTTGGTGACGATATCGTCGAACACGGTCGCCGGATCGTTGACGATGTTGCGGATGATATGGGTGTACGAGCGCGAGTGAATGGTCTCAGAGAAGGCCCAGGTTTCCACCCAGGTCTCCAGCTCCGGGATGGAGATCAGCGGCAGCAGAGCGACGTTCGGGCTGCGGCCCTGGATGGAGTCGAGCAGCGTCTGGTACTTCAGGTTGCTGATGAAAATGTGTTTTTCATGTTCCGGCAGCGCCTGGTAGTCGATGCGATCGCGGGAAACGTCAACCTCTTCCGGGCGCCAGAAGAAGGAGAGCTGCTTTTCAATCAGCTTTTCAAAGATGTCGTATTTTTGCTGATCGTAGCGGGCCACGTTAACCGGCTGGCCAAAAAACATTGGCTCAAGCAGCTGATCGTTTTTCGTCTGTGAAAAAGTGGTGTATGCCATTGAAGTGAGTCCTGTTGAACTGTATTGCCCGGCGGGAATGGGTTGGCCGGGCCTACAAAATCGTAGGCCGGGTAAGCATAGCGCCACCCGGCAAAAATACCTTAGATCTTACAAGCGCCGCTTTCGCAGCCGTCGTCCTGAATGGACGGGGCCAGGTCATCCTGAGCGTCTTCAGCGCCATCACGGGTGTTGTGATAGTACAGCGTTTTGACGCCGAATTTATAGGCGTTGAGCAGGTCTTTCAGCAACTGCTGCATCGGCACTTTTCCGGACGGGAAGCGCGTCGGATCGTAGTTGGTATTCGCAGAGATCGACTGGTCGATAAACTTCTGCATGATACCCACCAGCTGCAGGTAGCCGTCGTTGTTTGGCATTTCCCACAGCAGCTCGTAGGCGTTCTGCAGGTTTTCGTAATCCGGCACCACCTGGCGCAGGATCCCATCCTTCGAGGCTTTGATACTCACGTGACCGCGCGGCGGCTCGATGCCATTGGTGGCGTTGGAGATCTGCGACGAGGTCTCGGACGGCATTAGCGCGGAGAGCGTAGAGTTGCGCAGGCCGTGGGTTTTAATGGACTCGCGAAGCGCTTCCCAGTCGTAGTGCAGGGATTCGCTGACGATGCCGTCCAGGTCTTTTTTGTAGGTATCGATCGGCAGGATACCCTGCGCATAGGTGGTTTCGTTGAACCACGGGCAGGCGCCCTGTTCGATAGCCAGCTCGTTGGAGGCCTTCAGCAGGTAGTACTGAATCGCTTCGAACGTTTTGTGGGTCAGGTTGTTGGCGCTGCCGTCGGAGTAGCGTTTGCCATGCTTCGCCAGATAGTAAGCGAAGTTGATCACGCCGATGCCCAGCGTACGGCGGCCCATTGCGCCGCGTTTGGCGGCCGGGATGGGGTAATCCTGATAGTCGAGCAGCGCGTCCAGGGCACGCACCGCCAGCACCGCCAGCTCTTCCAGCTCGTCGAGGCTGTCGATAGCCCCGAGGTTGAAGGCCGACAGGGTGCATAGCGCGATTTCGCCGTTTTCGTCGTTGACGTCTTCCAGCGGTTTAGTCGGCAGAGCGATCTCCAGGCACAGGTTAGACTGGCGCACCGGGGCGACCACCGGATCGAACGGGCTGTGGGTGTTGCAGTGGTCGACGTTCTGGATGTAGATGCGGCCGGTGGAGGCGCGCTCCTGCATCATCAGCGAGAACAGCTCAACCGCTTTAATGCGCTGCTTGCGAATGCTGTCGTCCTGCTCGTACTGGGTGTACAGGCGCTCAAACTCGTCCTGATCGGCGAAGAAGGCGTCATACAGGCCCGGGACGTCGGAAGGGCTGAACAGGGTAATGTCGCCGCCCTTCAGCAGACGGGTGTACATCAGCTTATTGATCTGCACCCCGTAGTCCATGTGACGAACGCGGTTGGCGTCGGTACCGCGGTTGTTTTTCAGCACCAACAGGCTTTCCACTTCCAGATGCCACATTGGGTAGAAGAGGGTCGCCGCGCCGCCGCGAACGCCGCCCTGCGAGCAGGACTTCACCGCAGTCTGGAAATGTTTGTAGAACGGAATGCAGCCGGTGTGGAAGGCTTCGCCGCCGCGGATCGGGCTGCCCAGCGCGCGAATACGGCCGGCGTTGATGCCGATGCCGGCGCGCTGGGAAACGTATTTCACAATCGCGCTGGAGGTGGCGTTGATGGAATCCAGGCTGTCGCCGCACTCGATCAGCACGCAGGAGCTGAACTGACGGGTCGGGGTACGCACACCGGACATGATCGGCGTCGGCAGCGAGATTTTAAAGGTCGACACCGCGTCGTAGAAACGCTTGATGTAGTCCAGACGCGTTTCGCGCGGGTAGTTAGAGAACAGGCAGGCAGCCACCAGAATATAAAGGAACTGCGCGCTCTCATAAATTTCGCCGGTGACGCGGTTCTGTACCAGATACTTGCCTTCCAGCTGCTTCACGGCAGCGTAGGAGAAGTTCATGTCGCGCCAGTGGTCGAGGAAACCGTCCATCTGCTGGAACTCTTCTTCCGTGTAGTCTTCCAGCAGATGATGATCGTATTTACCCTTCTCGACCATCTTCACCACGTGATCGTAAAGCGCCGGCGGCTCAAACTGGCCGAAGGCTTTTTTACGCAAGTGGAAGATCGCCAGACGTGCGGCGAGGTACTGGTAATCCGGCGCCTCGCGGGAGATCAGGTCCGCAGCGGCTTTAATAATGGTTTCGTGGATGTCCGCGGTTTTAATGCCGTCATAGAACTGGATATGCGAGCGCAGCTCTACCTGGGAAATCGAAACGTTATTCAGTCCTTCTGCCGCCCAATCCAGTACGCGATGGATTTTGTCGAGATTGATGCGCTCGGTGGTCCCGTCGCGCTTTGTCACCAGCAGACTCTGATTCATGTGGATTTTACCTGTCCGTGAAAGAAAATATCCCCCGTTTATCCACAGAAGGCCGTTGTGACTAACTCTGTGGATAAATACTATATGTAGGGGGTTGTCGATAAAAGGAACGCTATATGGTGAGTATTTTAGTAAGGAATCTTTTGAGTACAAGGGTTGATTTTGACGTTAAATTGAGGTTGCGGAA
This sequence comes from Klebsiella sp. GB_Kp047, assembly GCF_040065235.1. NCBI lineage: Bacteria > Pseudomonadati > Pseudomonadota > Gammaproteobacteria > Enterobacterales > Enterobacteriaceae > Klebsiella > Klebsiella sp. GB_Kp047. The sequence goes on from NZ_JBEAJG010000040.1 coordinate 120,703, forward strand.
GGGTAATAATCCGCAAGTCCACGTCGCATAAGGCCTGGAGAAGAAGTCAATAAAACAGAAAAAAAAATGAAAATTTGATCGAGTGCTGATTTCTTCATCGGAAGAAATAATCACGCGGCTTGATGCCGCGCAATCATCATAAGCGCAGCTGCTGACGTCACGCTTTTTTGGCGCTGGTATGCAACATATAGTTAACATCAACCCCTGGCGCCAACTTGAAGGTGTTGGTCAACGGATTGTAATGCAGACCGATGATATGCTGCTCTTTCAGAGTAGTCTGATCTACCCAGCCCAGCAGTTCGGCCGGCTTGATAAACTTTTTCACATCATGGGTGCCTTTGGGCACCATCTTCATGACATATTCCGCGCCGACCACCGCCATCAGCCACGCTTTACCGTTGCGGTTGATGGTGGAGAAGAAGACCTGACCGCCAGGCTTCACCAGCCGCGCGCAGGCGTGGACTACCGACTGTGGGTCAGGGACGTGCTCCAGCATTTCCATGCAGGTGACGACATCGTATTGCTGCGCGTGCTTCGCGGCATGTTCCTCAACCGTTTCCTGAACATATTCCACCTGAATACCGCTCTCCAGGGCGTGCAGTTTCGCCACCTGCAGCGGTTCGGCGCCCATGTCCAGTCCGGTGACCGTCGCGCCTTCGCGCGCCATACTCTCGGCGAGAATGCCGCCGCCGCAGCCGACATCGAGGACTTTTTTACCGAACAGGCCGCCTGAGCGTTCGGCGATATAGCCCAGCCGCAGGGGATTAATGCGGTGGAGCGGTTTGAACTCGCCCTCCAGATCCCACCAGCGCGAGGCGACGGCTTCGAATTTGGCGATTTCAGCATGATCGACGTTAGGGGCTACCGACGTTTTTTCGGCATTCATGGGCGCTTTTACTCCTTTTCTGTTCAGACCTGGGAGTATATCAGCAGCGCGCCATGAATAAACCGTATTGCTTTACCTCTCTTAGCGCGGCTGTGTTATAATTTGCGACCTTTGAATCCGGGATACAGTAGAGGGATAGCGGTTAGATGAGCGACCTTGCGAGAGAAATTACACCGGTCAACATTGAGGAAGAGCTTAAGAACTCTTATCTGGATTATGCGATGTCGGTCATTGTTGGCCGTGCGCTGCCGGATGTCCGAGATGGCCTGAAGCCGGTACACCGTCGCGTACTTTACGCCATGAACGTATTGGGCAATGACTGGAACAAAGCCTATAAAAAATCAGCCCGTGTCGTTGGTGACGTAATCGGTAAATACCACCCGCACGGCGACTCCGCGGTATACGACACCATCGTCCGTATGGCGCAGCCGTTCTCGCTGCGTTACATGCTGGTGGACGGCCAGGGTAACTTTGGTTCCATCGACGGCGACTCCGCCGCGGCGATGCGTTATACCGAAATTCGTCTGGCGAAAATCGCTCATGAGCTGATGGCCGATCTTGAAAAAGAGACGGTCGATTTCGTTGACAACTATGACGGTACGGAGCGTATTCCGGACGTCATGCCGACCAAAATTCCTAACCTGCTGGTAAACGGCGCCTCCGGGATCGCCGTCGGGATGGCCACCAACATACCGCCGCATAACCTGACGGAAGTGATCAACGGCTGTCTGGCCTATGTCGACGACGAAGACATCAGCATTGAAGGGCTGATGGCGCATATTCCTGGCCCTGATTTCCCGACCGCCGCCATTATCAACGGCCGTCGCGGCATTGAAGAGGCCTACCGCACCGGTCGCGGTAAAGTCTACATCCGCGCGCGCGCGGAAGTGGAAGTGGACGCCAAATCCGGCCGCGAAACCATCATCGTGCATGAAATTCCTTATCAGGTGAACAAAGCGCGCCTGATTGAGAAAATCGCCGAGCTGGTAAAAGAAAAACGCGTGGAAGGCATCAGCGCGCTGCGTGATGAGTCTGATAAAGACGGGATGCGCATCGTGATTGAAGTGAAGCGCGACGCGGTAGGGGAAGTGGTGCTCAACAACCTCTATTCCCAGACCCAGCTGCAGGTCTCCTTCGGTATCAACATGGTTGCGCTGCACCATGGCCAGCCGAAGATCATGAACCTGAAAGACATCATCGCCGCCTTCGTGCGCCACCGCCGCGAAGTGGTGACCCGTCGTACGATTTTCGAACTGCGCAAAGCGCGCGACCGGGCGCATATCCTCGAAGCGCTGGCCGTGGCGCTGGCCAACATCGACCCGATTATCGAACTGATCCGTCGCGCGCCGACCCCGGCTGAAGCGAAAGCGGCGCTGGTTGCCCAGGCGTGGGATCTCGGTAATGTCGCGGCGATGCTGGAACGTGCCGGTGATGACGCCGCGCGTCCGGAATGGCTGGAGCCAGAGTTCGGCGTGCGCGAGGGTAAATACTACCTGACCGAGCAGCAGGCTCAGGCGATTCTGGATCTGCGTCTGCAGAAACTGACCGGCCTTGAGCATGAAAAACTGCTCGACGAATATAAAGAGCTGCTGGAACAGATCGCGGAACTGCTGCACATCCTCGGCAGCGCCGACCGTCTGATGGAAGTGATTCGCGAAGAGCTGGAGCTGATCCGCGACCAGTTCGGCGACGAACGTCGTACCGAAATCACCGCCAACAGCGCTGATATCAACATCGAAGATCTGATCAACCAGGAAGACGTGGTGGTCACCCTGTCGCATCAGGGCTATGTGAAGTATCAGCCGTTGACCGACTACGAAGCACAGCGTCGTGGCGGTAAAGGCAAATCGGCAGCGCGCATTAAAGAAGAAGACTTTATTGACCGCCTGCTGGTGGCCAACACCCATGACACTATCCTCTGCTTCTCAAGCCGCGGTCGTCTGTACTGGATGAAGGTCTATCAGCTGCCGGAAGCCAGCCGCGGCGCGCGCGGTCGTCCGATCGTCAACCTGCTGCCGCTGGAAGCCGATGAGCGTATCACCGCTATCCTGCCGGTCCGCGAGTACGAAGAGGGCGTTAACGTCTTTATGGCCACCGCCAGCGGTACCGTGAAGAAAACCGCGCTGACCGAGTTCAGCCGTCCGCGTTCCGCTGGCATCATCGCGGTGAACCTGAACGAAGGCGATGAGCTGATCGGCGTCGATCTGACCTCTGGTCAGGACGAAGTGATGCTGTTCTCCGCGGCCGGCAAGGTCGTGCGCTTCAAAGAAGATGCCGTTCGCGCCATGGGCCGTACCGCCACCGGCGTACGCGGCATTAAGCTGGCGGAAAACGACAGCGTCGTCTCGCTGATTATTCCGCGCGGCGAAGGCGCGATCCTGACGGTGACGCAAAACGGTTACGGTAAACGTACCGCCGCGGCTGAGTATCCGACCAAGTCGCGTGCTACCCAGGGCGTTATCTCGATCAAAGTCACCGAGCGTAACGGTTCCGTGGTCGGCGCCGTACAGGTGGATGATTGCGATCAGATCATGATGATCACCGACGCCGGGACGCTGGTGCGTACCCGCGTTTCCGAAGTGAGCATCGTGGGCCGTAACACCCAGGGCGTGATCCTCATCCGCACCGCGGAAGATGAAAACGTGGTGGGTCTGCAGCGCGTCGCTGAGCCGGTAGACGATGAAGAGCTGGACGCCATCGACGGTAGCGCGGCGGAAGGCGATGACGATATCGCCCCGGAAGCGGATACTGATGACGACATCGCCGAAGACGAAGAGTAATCGTCCCAGGTAAATGTTCTGAAAGGGCCGGGTATTCTCCCGGCCCTTTTTGCATTAACATTGCGGCAAAGCCGGTTTACCGCTACTTTAACCCCATTCTGTTGAGTCCCTGACGGCCGAGCATCGCCACATTGAAATATCTTGCCTCTTTCCACACAACCCTGAAGGTTTCACGTTATCTGTTCAGAGCGCTGGCGGTATTGCTGTGGCTGCTGATTGCGTTTGTCTCTGTGTTTTATATCGTCAACGCGCTACACGAGCGGGAAGCCGAGATCCATCAGGAGCTCAATCTCAATGCCGATCAGGCCCAGCGCTACATTCAGCGTACGGCGGACGTGATTAAAGAGCTGAAGTATGTCGCCGGTAACCGGCTGTCGGCAGGGGATGCGGTAGCGCAAGGGCAAAGCGGCGATATTGCGATCCCCAGCTTTGAACCCCTGTATCCTGACTCCGACTGCAGCGCGATGAGTAGCGCCTGGCGTAATTCGCTCCAATCGCTGGCGTGGTTTATGCGCTACTGGCGGGATAATTTTACCGCCGCCTACGACCTTAACCGCATCTTTCTCATCGGCAGCGATAATCTCTGTATGGCCAACTTTGGCCTGCGGGACGTGCCGATTGAGCGCGATCAGGCGCTGAAAGTCCTGCATCAACGCATTGAGCAATACCGCAATGCGCCGCAAAACGAGCGCGGCAACAACCTCTTCTGGATAAGCCAGGGCGTGCGCCCCGGGGTGGGCTACTTTTACGCCCTGACGCCGATCTATATGGCCAATCGCCTGCAGGCGATGCTCGGCGTGGAGCAGACCATCCGCATGGAAAGCTTCTTTACGCCGGGCAGCCTGCCGATGAGCGTGACGATCTTCGACGATAACGGCCAGCCGCTGATCTCGCTGGCCGGCGCGGAAGGCAAAATCCAGAGCGAAGCGAAGTGGATGCAGGAGCGAATGTGGTTTGGCTACAGCACGGGTTTCCGCGAGCTGGTGCTGAAGAAAAGCCTCGCGCCGTCCTCCCTGAGCATCGTCTATTCCGTCTCGGTAGACCAGGTGCTGGAGCGGATCCGCATGCTGATCATCAACGCCATCGTTCTCAATATCCTCAGCGGTGCGATGCTGTTTGCGCTGGCGCGGATGTATGAGCGGCGCATTTTTATCCCGGCGGAAAATGACGCTCAACGGCTGGAAGAGCATGAGCAGTTCAACCGCAAAATCGTGGCCTCCGCCCCGGTGGGGATCTGTATTCTGCGCACCCTCGACGGGACCAACATTCTCAGTAACGAGCTGGCGCACAACTATCTGAACATGCTGACCCACGAGGACCGCCAGCGGCTGACGCAGATTATCTGCGGCCAGCAGGTCAACTTTGTCGATGTGCTGACCAGCAACCATACCAACCTGCAGATTAGCTTTGTCCACTCGCGCTATCGCAATGAAAACGTGGCGATTTGCGTGCTGGTGGACGTTTCCGCCCGCGTGAAGATGGAGGAGTCGCTGCAGGAGATGGCCCAGGCGGCGGAGCAGGCCAGCCAGTCGAAATCGATGTTCCTTGCCACCGTCAGCCATGAGCTGCGTACCCCGCTGTATGGCATCATCGGTAACCTCGATCTGCTGCAGACTAAAGCCTTGCCGAAAGGCGTCGATCGCCTGGTGACGGCGATGAACAACTCCTCGAGCCTGCTGCTGAAAATCATCAGTGATATTCTCGATTTCTCCAAAATCGAGTCCGAGCAGTTGAAGATCGAGCCGCGGGAATTTTCCCCGCGCGAGGTCATGAACCATATCTCCGCCAACTATCTGCCGCTGGTGGTGCGCAAGCAGCTGGGTCTGTACTGCTTTATCGAACCGGACGTTCCGGAACAGATGTCAGGCGACCCGATGCGTCTGCAGCAGGTGATCTCAAACCTGCTGAGCAATGCGATCAAGTTCACCGACACCGGCTGCATTATCCTGCACGTTCAGTGCGCAGGAGATTATCTGCAGATTAGCGTCCGCGACACCGGGGAGGGGATCCCGGCGAAAGAGGTATTGCGCCTCTTCGACCCTTTCTTCCAGGTGGGGACCGGCGTGCAGCGCAACTTCCAGGGCACCGGCCTTGGCCTGGCGATCTGCGAAAAACTGATCAGCATGATGGATGGCGATATCGCCGTGGAAACGGAGCCGGGAATGGGCAGCCGCTTTACCATCCGCATCCCGCTGTATGGCGTGCAGAACACGCCGCAGGTGACGGCGGACGGTTTCGCTGGCAAGACCTGCTGGCTGGCCATCCACAACACCTCGTTGGCGATGTTCGTCACCTCGCTGCTCAGCTATCACGGCCTGACGGTACGCCGCCATGCCGGAGAAACCCCGGACGCCGAGGATGTCTTACTCACTGACGATGAAGCGCTGAGCGGCTGGCAGGGAAGGGCGATGGTCATCTTCTGCCGTCGTCATATCGGTATTCCGCAGGAGCGGGCCGCCGGCGAGTGGCTGCATAGCGTGACGACGCCGCATGAACTGCTGCCGCTGTTAGGACGTATTTTCCACGTCGCGCTGGCCAGTGCGGAGAATAGCCGGGCGCTGATGGCGCCGGAGGCGCAGGTCGGCAATAACGACGACATGATGATTCTCGTGGTCGACGATCATCCGATCAACCGCCGCCTGCTGGCGGATCAGCTGGGATCGCTCGGCTACAAGTGCGTGACCGCCAACGACGGGGTCGACGCGCTCAACGTTCTCAGCAAGCAGCACATCGATATTGTGCTCAGCGACGTCAACATGCCTAATATGGATGGCTATCGCCTGACGCAGCGCATTCGTCAGCTTGGCCTGACGCTGCCAGTGATTGGCGTAACGGCCAATGCCCTGGCGGAAGAGAAGCAGCGCTGTCTGGAATCGGGGATGGACAGCTGTCTGTCCAAGCCGGTGACGCTTGACGTGCTGAAGCAAACGCTGACGGTATATGCGGCGCGGGTACGTAAAGGGCGGGAATAATCGGGAGCTCCGTCTCGCCGGGGCGAGACGGAGAGCGCGTCGGGATTACTCTTTGTCCGTCGAGCTCAGCGAGACGGAGGAGAGGTAGTTCAGCAGGGCGATGTCGTTTTCGACGCCCAGCTTCATCATCGCCGACTTTTTCTGGCTACTGATGGTTTTGATGCTGCGGTTCAGCTTTTTGGCGATCTCGGTCACCAGGAAGCCTTCGGCGAACAGACGCAGCACTTCGCTCTCTTTCGGCGACAGGCGTTTATCGCCATAGCCGCTGGCGCTGATTTTTTCCAGCAGACGAGAGACGCTTTCCGGGGTGAATTTCTTTCCTTTCTGCAGCGCGGCCAGCGCTTTAGGCAGATCGGTCGGCGCCCCCTGCTTGAGGACGATCCCTTCGATATCCAGATCCAGCACCGCGCTGAGGATCGCCGGGTTATTGTTCATGGTCAGAACAATGATCGACAAATCCGGGAAGTGGCGCTTGATGTATTTGATCAGCGTGATCCCGTCGCCGTATTTATCACCGGGCATGGACAGATCGGTGATCAGCACATGGGCGTCCAGCTTCGGAAGATTGTTGATAAGGGCCGTGGAGTCTTCAAACTCGCCAACGACGTTCACCCACTCAATTTGCTCAAGTGACTTACGAATACCGAACAGTACGATCGGATGGTCATCGGCAATAATTACGTTCATAGTGTTCATGTATAAGGCTACCTTCTACAGCAAGCTCTTGACGTAAGCGTCAATGTCGCTGATATATTTTTCTATGCCTTGCGCATCCTTTTCGCGAATCAGATGCTCAAGCGTTTCACATAACTGCTTGCCGGGTATCAGATTAAGCATAGCAAATGCCCCTTTGAGGCGGTGGGCGGTTTGCGCCAGAGCAGCAAAATCACCCGCTTCGTTTTCAGTATACAATCTCTGAACATCATCCGGTACCGTATCGGCAAACAGTGCGTAATAGCCGCTGGCATGGAGTTCGGCGTTACTCTCGTTTCCTGAGGTGGCGGGTTGAACCGCCTCCTCCGCCAGCTGCTGCTCAATAAGCTGCAGGATAGCCTCCTGCATCGCCGTGCTAATATTAAAGTTGACCCGCAGTTGGCCCGGGCCGATTTTGCGTATCCCAACCTCATCATCGCTTAAAAGCAAGCCCGAAGCAGTAAGATTAGACGGATTATCCGTTAAATACAGATCGAACGCTTGACTTGTCGCTCGATCGTCCGGCGTGATGCAGGACGCCCCCCAGCTCTCCAGCTGGCGGGTGACAATCCGCCGTACTTCGCTGGAGGTCACATCCAGCAGGACGATAACGTCATCCAGCAGATGTTCTCCCGCCTCTGGCGCCTCTTCGCTGGCCGGCATTTTCAGATGCAGGCTATAGCGAGTCCCCAGCGACTCCCGCGCTTTGATGGTCAACTGCCCGCCCAGCTTGCGCGTCATACGGTCACATAACCAGAAGGTAAGGGCGTTCGCTTTGCCGTACAGATCGCTCTGAGTCTCATTGAGATACGGGAAGTGCATATTGTCGATCTCGTTTGCCGAGACCCCGTTGCCAGTATCCAGTATGCGGAAGGTCAGGCGATCGCTGGCCGACTCTTCCTGGCAGACGTCGAGGGTGATCTTGCCGATAGGCGTGGTGGTGATGGAATACTGGATCAGCAGTACCAGCGTGCGCCGCAGGGCTTCACGGTCGCCATAGCGTTGCTCGCCGGCAGGCAGCGCGTTATTGATAAGCAACTGCAGACCCTTGCGCTTCATCGCCGGCAGCACCTCCGGTACGACGTCGTCGATCAGCTCCTGCACCGAGAACAGCGACTGGCTGGTTTTCCAGGCATCGCTTTCCAGCAGGTTGGCGAGCTGAATATCATCGATCAGTTTGACCAGCTCATCGGCATGCTGCGCCAGCGTCCGGCTCTCCGCGCCGTCGAGCGCCGCTGCCTCAGCCGCCAGGTTAAGGGCTGGCTGCTTCAGGGCGCTGCCGATATGCCGCATAAAGGTCGTCCGGCCCTGCTGGTTTTTCTCATACAAGCGCTGGGCCTGTTTGAGCTTTTTATTGACCAGCACTTCGCGGTCCTGGTCTCGGATAATCAGGATCTGCGTGCGAGGCGCGACCTGGCTGCGATACTGGCGGATCTCATACTGTTCGTTGTTGACGGTGGCCTGGATCACCCCCTGATGCTGGTCCGCCATGTTAGTGATGTTCTGCAGATTCAGGTGCGGAAGCAGATGGTCGGCAATCGGGTTGCTGATCACCGTTCGGTTGGCTTCCTGATCGTGGACCAGCAGCCCCAGCGGCAGCAAAGAAACAATTTCTTCATTAAGGGCGCGCAGTAAACGCAGTTCGCTATTGGCGGCGGAGGGGAGCCCGGCGCCCGAGGTGCTGCTGCGACCTTTATAATTCCGGAAGGTCGTGAAACCGAACAGCGCCAGCGCCAGCAGGCCAATGTTAAGCAGCAGCGGCAGAAGAATGTTTTGCAGGGATTCCAGCAGCATGGTGCTCATCGGTACCGTCCACACTAACTGCATACCGGTGGTGCTGATGTCGGTGGCGATGTCAATCTGCATGCCGTTGAAGGTGATCCCGATATGATCGCTAGCCTCTTTCTCGGGGCTGGCGGCCACATTTTGCGTGGGATCAGGCTCGATACGAAAGCTATCCAGCGCCATGCCCGGCGGGATCAGATCGTTAATCGGCAGGTCGAAGGCGACCACCGTTGCCAGGTGTCCTGGCTGATTGAAGGTAGTACGTAACGTGAAGTAGTGCGCGTTCTGCCAGGCAAGATGGCGCAGCGGCGAGAAGGTCTCGCGCTCATCAAGGGTATTGGCCTGCAGCAGCATTTCCGCGCGCCGGGATTCCACCACGCTGCTGATCGTTGACTCTTTAAAGCTTGAGGAGAGGTCCTTCAACGGCAGGGTGGAGATAAGGATCAGGCTATTGTCCAGCCCATTGAGATAGTACATCGACCACGGAATGGTCTCCGCGCCCCACAAAATATCGAGATAATCGGACATTTTCTGCGTCATCTCGAGGGTCGAACTGTCGTGGGAGCCAAAGATCAGGGCTTCGGTTTTACGCCGGGGCTTCTCCAGATAGTACACGTCCTGCTTTAAACGCGTCTCCTGCAGACCGCCGCTGGCGGTGTTGGCGGAGGTGGCGGCGATATTGTCGTAGATCTGCCAGGTGGCATAGCGCCAGGTATCAATGCGTTGGTGCAGGGCATGGGAGACATCAACTACCTGATAGCTCTTCTCTTTCAGCCAGGCATTGACGGCGCTTTGAATCATCACCCCCATCGTCGCCAGCAGGACAATAACCATCAAAATGAAGAAGCGGCTGATGTTGCCGGGGATCAGAGAGAATTTTTTCGGGGTCATCTTGTGGCTGAACGACTCATCATTGTTTGTAAACAGGATGTAGCGCCAGAGTAACTGGCAACAAAGCAGATGCTGCAGGCAGTATAAAGGCTAATGGCGTAAATCCATACTACAGATTGGTGCCAGCGGCGCGATACCGCCCAGGAATTATCTTAGAAACGAAGCGTAAATGAAACCGCGTCCGCAAGACTGACCAGTGACGATATTGACAGAAGCAAAAGCCAGGAATCGCACGAAATAACAAGACATTGGCAGAATAAGCGCAAAAGACGGCCTAATTGATTGATTAATAGTCGTTAGGGAATCATTGGCTGTAGCACAGATAAATTAAAGTTGTGTAAAGAAGGGTAAAAAAAACCGGATGCGAGGCATCCGGTTGAAATAGGGGTAAACAGACATTCAGAACTGAATGACGGTAATAAATAAAGTTAATGATGATAGCGACTATTATTTTAGTTACCGAGGATCATTTTGTTTTACCATTCAGTGCTATAGGCTTAGTTTTGTATATCGTGTTGATTTTAAATGGCTAAATAATTTTTTTGATTATTAGTGCGTATTTCCCTGGCCATTTTGGGGTAAAAAAAAGTTCCGCCATATTTACAAATTGAAACATCTTGTGGGAACTTTGAAACATCTTAGAAGTTTTAGTATCATATTCTTGTTGGATTATTCTGCATTTTGCAGCACAATGAAATAGCCGACTGATTAGAAGGGTAATCAGTAAGCAGTGGCATAATAAAAGGCATATAACAAACAGAGGGTTAATAACATGAAAGTTAAAGTACTGTCCCTCCTGGTACCGGCTCTGCTGGTAGCAGGCGCAGCAAATGCGGCTGAAATTTATAACAAAGACGGCAACAAATTAGACCTGTACGGTAAAATTGACGGTCTGCACTACTTCTCTGACGACAAGAGCGTCGACGGCGACCAGACCTACATGCGTGTAGGCGTGAAAGGCGAAACTCAGATCAACGACCAGCTGACCGGTTACGGCCAGTGGGAATACAACGTTCAGGCGAACAACACTGAAAGCTCCAGCGATCAGGCATGGACTCGTCTGGCATTCGCCGGTCTGAAATTTGGCGACGCGGGCTCTTTCGACTACGGTCGTAACTACGGCGTAGTATACGACGTAACGTCCTGGACCGACGTTCTGCCGGAATTCGGCGGCGACACCTACGGTTCTGACAACTTCCTGCAGTCCCGTGCTAACGGCGTTGCAACCTATCGTAACTCTGACTTCTTCGGTCTGGTTGACGGCCTGAACTTTGCTCTGCAGTACCAGGGTAAAAACGGCAGCGTCAGCGGCGAAGGCGCGACCAACAACGGTCGTGGCGCTCAGAAACAGAACGGCGACGGCTTCGGTACCTCTGTAACTTATGACATCTTTGATGGCATCAGCGCTGGTTTCGCGTACTCCCACTCTAAACGTACCGACGATCAGAACAACCTGGTTCTGGGTAACGGCGACAACGCTGAAACCTACACCGGCGGTCTGAAATACGACGCCAACAACATCTACCTGGCCACTCAGTACACCCAGACCTACAACGCGACCCGCGCTGGTTCTCTGGGCTTTGCTAACAAAGCGCAGAACTTCGAAGTGGTTGCTCAGTACCAGTTCGACTTCGGTCTGCGTCCGTCCGTGGCTTACCTGCAGTCTAAAGGTAAGGATCTGGAAGGCTACGGCGACCAGGACATCCTGAAATATGTTGACGTTGGCGCGACCTACTACTTCAACAAAAACATGTCCACCTATGTTGACTACAAAATCAACCTGCTGGACGACAACAGCTTCACCCGTAACGCCGGTATCTCTACCGACGACGTGGTTGCACTGGGCCTGGTTTACCAGTTCTAAGTCGCAAGCTGCATAACAAAAAGGCGCCTCCGGCGCCTTTTTTTATGTCTGGTTTAACCTCGCTGGTATACTCTTGTCGCCCTGGTAAGAGGAGCCTCGATTAATGGATATGACTTTCTTTCGCGCCGCGCTGTTGGGCGCCTGCGTACTGTTCTCTGGCTGCGATTCAGCCACCACTCCCGCGACACCCGCCTCAACGGCCACCGTGCTGGATGGCAAAACAATGGGCACCTTCTGGCGGGTCAGCGTTATCGGCGTGGATGAGGCAAAGGCGCAGACGCTGCGCGCCAAGGTTCAGGCCCAGCTGGACGCCGACGATCGCCTGCTGTCGACCTGGAAAAACGACTCGGCGCTGATGCGTTTCAACCACGCGGCGGATACCCGGCCCTGGCCGGTGAGCGAAGCGATGGCGGACATCGTGACCCTGTCGCTGCGGATTGGCGCCAAAACGCATGGCGCGATGGATATCACCGTCGGGCCGCTGGTCAATCTGTGGGGCTTTGGCCCGGATAAACAGCCGGTCGCCACTCCGGATGCGCAGGCGATCGCCGCGGCGAAAGCGCGCACCGGCCTGCAGCATCTGCAGGTTATCAATCAGAGCGGCAGGCAGTTCCTGCAAAAAGATATTCCCGATCTGTTTGTCGACCTCTCCACCGTGGGGGAAGGCTATGCCGCCGACCACCTTGCGCGCTTGATGGAGCAGGAGGGGATCTCCCGCTATCTGGTGTCGGTAGGCGGGGCGCTGGTGAGCCGCGGGATGAACGGCGAAGGCAAGCCCTGGCGGGTGGCGATCCAGAAACCGACCGACCAGGAAAACGCCGTTCAGGCGATTGTCGACATCAATGGCCACGGCATCAGCACCTCCGGCAGCTATCGCAACTACTATGAACTCGATGGCAAACGTATCTCGCACGTCATCGATCCGCAGACCGGGCAGCCGATAACCCATAAGCTGGTCTCCGTGACCGTCATTGCGCCAACGGCGCTGGAGGCGGACGGCTGGGATACCGGGCTGATGGTGCTGGGGCCGGAAAAAGCGCAGCAGGTGGTGCGCGAGCAGGGCCTGGCGGTCTACATGATCGTCAAAGAGGGGGAGGGCTTTAAAACCTGGATGTCGCCGCAGTTCCGTACCTTTCTCGTCGGCGAAAAAAATTAAAAAGCAAGATTGCGGGTTTTTTGCTGCGGGCTTTACCGCAGACTGAGGATACACTTACAGCAGGAGACCCGTGATGAAACCGATAGTTGCCGATACCGATGACCGCCGCTGGCAGGCGGTCTGCGAGCGTGATACCCGGGCCGATGGTCAGTTCGTCTTTGCGGTACTGACCACCGGCGTCTGCTGCCGTCCCTCCTGCCGCTCGCGGCGCGCGCGGCGGGAAAACGTGCGCTTTTTTGCCGACGTCGCTGCTGCCGTGACGGCGGGATTCCGCCCCTGCAAACGCTGCCAGCCGGATAAAGACTATCCGCAGCAGCAAAGGATCGACAAGGTGGCGCAGGCCTGTCGGCTGCTGGAGCAGGAGGCGCCCCTGACCCTCGAGGCGCTGGCGCGCGAGCTGGCGGTCAGCCCGTTTCATTTCCACCGTTTATTCAAATCCGTCACCGGCATGACCCCGAAAGCCTGGCAGCAGGCGTGGCGCGCGCGACGCCTTCGGGAGGCGCTGGAGCAGGGGAAACCGGTGACCCGCGCCGCGCTGGCGGCCGGCTTTCCCGACAGCAGCAGCTATTATCGCCAGGCCGATGCCGCCTTAGGGATGACCGCCAGCCAGTTTCGCCGCGGCGGCGCCGCCACCGTGGTGACCTGGACGACGGGCGACTGCGCGCTGGGCCGCTGCCTGGTGGCGCAAAGTGAACGCGGTGTCTGCGCTGTGCTGCCGGGTGATAACGATGCTGCGTTGCTCGACGATCTGCGTCAGCGCTTTCCCCGCGCCGAGCTGCGTCAGGGCGACCCTGAGTTTCGTCGTCAGATGGCGGAGATTTTCGCCCACCTCGACGACAGCCGGCGGCCGGTGTCGCTGCCGCTGGATCTGCGGGGCACCGCGTTCCAGCTGCAGGTCTGGCAGGCGCTGCGGCAGATCCCGGCGGGGGAGACCCGAAGCTACCGCCAGGTGGCCGAGCATATTGGCCAGCCGCGGGCGGTAAGAGCCGTGGCCGGCGCCTGCGCGGCGAATTCACTGGCGGTGATCGTTCCCTGCCATCGGGTGGTGCGTGAAGATGGCGCGCTATCCGGTTATCGCTGGGGAACGGCGCGAAAAGCGCAGCTGCTGGCGCGCGAGGTGCAACGAGAGGAGGAGTAATGCTCGATCTGTTTAGCGATACCCCACCGTGGCAGGAGCCGCTGGCCCCCGGCGCGGTGGTGCTTCGCCGCTTTGCCCGCGAGCGTGCCCCAGGGCTGCTGCAGGCGATTGCCGACGTCGCCCGCCAGTCGCCGTTTCGCCAGATGGTCACGCCGGGCGGGTACACCATGTCGGTGGCGATGACCAACTGCGGCCGGCTGGGCTGGACCACCGATCGCCACGGCTACCTCTACGCCCCGGTCGATCCGGTCACCCGTCATACCTGGCCGCCGATGCCGGCCGTATTCCATGAACTGGCGCTGGCGGCAGCCGCGGCCGGCGGCTATCCGGGCTTTTCCCCCGACGCCTGTCTGATTAACCGCTACCAGCCCGGCGCAAAGCTGTCGTTGCATCAGGATAAAGATGAACAGGATCTGCGGGCCCCGATCGTCTCGGTCTCCCTGGGCCTGCCGGCCATCTTTCAGTTTGGCGGGTTGCAGCGCAGCGACCCGCTGCAGCGGCTGTTGCTGGAGCATGGCGATGTGGTGGTCTGGGGCGGGGAGTCGCGCCTGTTTTATCATGGCGTTCAGCCGCTGAAAGCGGGCCATCATCCCGAGACCGGCGACTGTCGATATAACCTCACCTTTCGGCAGGCGGGCCGTCCCGGCGATTAAAATAAGAATTATTCTTGATGTCACCGGCGAGCCGTTTAAACTGCTGGCTGTTTTGCTTTTCCGGATAGCCTGTTATGGAACTTCTTTCTCTCGTCTGGCGCCAGTATCGCTGGCCGTTTCTGGGCGTTATTGCCCTTAGCCTGCTCAGCGCCGCGCTGGGTATCGGCTTAATCGCTTTTATTAACATGCGCCTGATCGCCACTGTCGATACCTCGCTGCGGGTGCTGCCGGAATTTCTTGGCCTGCTGGGGCTGTTAATGGCGGTGACCCTGGGTTCGCAGCTGGCGTTGACCACCCTCGGCCACCATTTTGTTTATCGCCTGCGCGGCGAGTTTGTGAAACGCATCCTCGATACCCAGATTGAACAGGTGGAGAAGATCGGCAGCGCGTCGCTGCTTGCCGGGCTGACCAGCGATATCCGCAATATTACCATCGCCTTTGTACGCCTCCCTGAGCTGGTGCAGGGGATCATTCTCACCTTCGGCTCCGCCGCTTATCTGGCCTGGCTGTCAGGAAAAATGATGCTGGTGACGGCCCTGTGGATGGCGCTCACCATCTGGGGCGGCTTTGTGCTGGTGTCGCGGGTGTACAAACACATGGCCAGCCTGCGCGAAACGGAAGATAAGCTCTATCACGACTACCAGACGGTGCTGGAAGGGCGCAAAGAGCTGACCCTCAACCGGGAGCGCGCGGAGTATGTGTTTAATCAGCTCTATCTCCCGGACGCCCGCGACTACCGGCACCACATCGTTCGTGCCGATACCTTCCATCTCAGCGCGGTCAACTGGTCGAATATTATGATGCTTGGCGCCATCGGGCTGGTGTTCTGGATGGCCAACAGCCTCGGCTGGGCCGATACCGCCGTGGCGGCGACCTACTCCCTGACGCTGCTGTTTTTGCGCACGCCGCTGCTCTCCGCCGTCGGCGCGCTGCCCACGCTGCTTAGCGCCCAGGTGGCGTTTAATAAGCTGCGCCAGTTCTCGCTCGCCCCTTACCGGGCGGATTTCCCCCGGCCGCAGCCGCAGGCTGACTGGCAGACGCTGGAGCTGCGCGATGTCACTTTCCATTATCCGGACCATCGCTTTGCGGTAGGGCCGCTTAACCTGACGCTAAAACGCGGCGAGCTGGTGTTTCTCATCGGCGGCAACGGCAGCGGCAAATCAACCCTGGCGATGCTCCTGACCGGCCTGTATCAGCCGGTTTCCGGTCAGATTCTGGTGGACGGCCAGCCGCTGGCGGCGGATAAACCGGAGGCGTACCGCAAACTGTTCTCCGCGGTGTTTACTGACGTCTGGTTGTTCGACCGTCTGCTCGGGCCGCAGGGCGAGGAGGCCGATCCGGCGCTGGTGGCAACGTGGCTGGAGCGTCTGCAAATGGCCCACAAGCTGCAGCTGGAAAACGGTAAGATCGGCGACCTTCGGCTGTCGAAAGGGCAGAAGAAGCGCGTGGCGCTCCTGCTGGCTCTGGCCGAGTCCCGGGATATCATTCTGCTGGATGAATGGGCGGCGGATCAGGATCCGCATTTCCGCCGCGAGTTCTACCAGGTCCTGCTGCCGCTGATGAAGCAGATGGGGAAAACCGTGTTTGCCATCAGCCATGACGATCACTACTTCCAGCACGCCGATCGCCTGCTGGAGATGCGTGCCGGGCAGCTATCCGAGCTCACTGGCGAAGAGCGGGCGCAGGCCTCCCGCGATGCGGTGGCCCGCACGGCCTGATTCACGCTGCGCGCCCGGGGAAAGCCGGGCGCCGCTGAAATTTTCAGCGTCTACAGTGCTGACGGTTATTATTTCCCCCTCCTCGCGCTATGCTTAAGGCTTCCGGCCCGCAGGCCGGCTCACTATTCTCAAAAGGATTGCCTGACCGATGTCCGTTTTGCATAAAAAAAGCGCCCGCTTGCGTGACGAAGAGCGCGCCCGTCTGATTTGGCTCTTGAGCACCGATAAAGCGGTGACCTCCGCGCTGCTGGGCAAACTGACGCTGGCCGAACGTTACGATGAAGGGACGCTGGCCGATGACCTGGCTGAAGTGGAAATGCTGGTCTCGCATCTGCCGCCGCCGGATCTCGCCGATGCGCTGGAAGCGCTCCCCTATGACGCCCGCACCGCGCTGTGGTGCCTGGTGCCCGACGATAAACGCGGCGAAGTGCTGCTGGAAGCTTCAGAAAACGTCTGGGGCGACCTCATCGATAAGATGAGCGACCACGAGCTGCTGCAGGCGATGCAGCCGCTGGATATCGATGAACAGGTTTACCTGCTGCAGCATCTGCCGCGCAATCTGACCGGACGGTTGCTGGCGACCCTGCCGGCTGAGAAGCGCGCCCGTATTCGCCAGATTATGCGCTATGCCGACAACAGCGTCGGGTCGATCATGGAGTTTGAGGTCATTACGGTGCGGCCGGAGGCCACCCTGGCGGCGGTCCAGCGCTACCTGCGGCGTCTCGGGAAAATGCCGGAGAACACCGATAAACTGTTCGTCACCACCCGCAATAAGCTGCTGCTCGGCGAGCTGGAGCTGCAGACCATTCTGCTCAACGATGCGCAGAAGCGGGTGGGGGAGGTGATGGAGGGCGATCCGGTCACCTTTCAGCCGCATGAAGAAGCGGAGAAGGTGGCGCGCACCTTCGAGCGTGATGACTTGCTCAGCGCCGCCGTTATCGATGCCGATGGCAAACTGATCGGCCGTCTGACCATCGATGAGATCGTCGATGTGGTCTATGAAGAGACCGACAACGATCTGCGGCGGATGGGCGGCCTGAGCGATGAAGAAGATGTCTTCGCCCCGGTCAGCAAAGCGGTGAAAACGCGCTGGGCGTGGCTGGCGGTGAACCTGTGTACGGCGTTTATCGCTTCCAGGGTCATCGACGGCTTCGAACATACCATTTCACAGCTGGTGGCGCTGGCCTCGCTGATGCCGATCGTCGCCGGGATCGGCGGCAATACCGGCAACCAGACGATCACCATGATCGTTCGGGCGATGGCGCTGCAGCAGATCCAGCCCGGCAGCTTTACCTTTCTGATCCTGCGTGAAATGGGCGTTGCACTGATTAATGGCCTGGTGTGGGGCGGGATCATGGGGGCCATCACCTGGTGGCTGTATGACGATCCGCAGCTTGGCGGGGTGATGACGCTGGCCATGATGCTCAACCTGCTGATGGCGGCGATGATGGGCGTGATAATCCCGATGGTCATGGTGAAGCTGGGGCGTGACCCGGCGGTCGGCTCCAGCGTAATGATCACCGCTATCACCGACACCGGCGGCTTCTTTATTTTTCTGGGTCTGGCGACGCTGTTTCTGATGTAGCCTGCGCTTTTGCCCGCAGGCGGCGGGGGATGATCGCCATCGCGACAATCCCCGCCAGCACGCCAATCGCCAGATTGCTGGTTCCCACCGTCGCGGCGACGGTCACCAGCATCACCAGCGTTTCCGGCCACGGATTGCGCGCCAGCTCGCCCGGGAGAATGCTGTGCCAGCTAAAGGTCTTCACCGCCACGATCACCATCACCCCGGCCAGGACCGCCATCGGGATTTTCGCCATCACCTGGCTGAGCGCTGTCACCAGCAGGAGCAGCACCAGGCCGGCGATAACCGTTGAGAGACGGCTACGGGCTTTGCCCATTTCCACGTTAACGATAGTCTGGCCGATCATCGCGCAGCCCGCGATACCGCCATAACAGCCGGCGAGGATGTTGGCGATCCCCAGCCCGGCGCTCTCCCGCGATTTATTCGACGGCGTATGGGTCAGGTCATCCACCAGCTTAGCCGTCAGCAGAGACTCCATGAGGCCGACAAAGGCGATGCTGAGGGCGCACGGCCAGATTATCTGCAGGGTGGTCAGGTTCAGGGGAACGGTCAGGGCGGTGAACCCCGGCAGGCCGCCGCTCATTGACCCTTCATCACCCACGGTCGGCAGCAGCTGGCCGGTGGTCGCGGTATAGAGAGTGAGCGCGACGATGGCGATCAGCGGCGCCGGGATAGTCTTAATAAAGCGCGGCGCCCACAGAACGATAAGCAGCGTCAGGACGAACAGGCCGACGATCAGCGGCTGGCGGCTCCAGAAGTGCGGCACCTGGGCGAAGAAAATCAGGATCCCGAGGGCGTTGACGAACCCGGTCATCACCGCCGGGGGAATAAAGCGCATCAGGCGCGCCATGCCGCACAGACCAAACAAAATTTGAATCATACCCCCCAGAATGACGGCTGGCAGAATGTAACCCACGCCGTGCTGATGCACCATCGGGCCAATGACCAGCGCCACTGATCCAGCGGCGGCGGTGACCATCGCCGGGCGTCCGCCGAGTAGCGACATCGCCAGACAGAGCACGACGGAAGCAATCAGGCTCACCTGCGGGTCAACGCCGGCAATAACCGAAAACGAAATCACTTCAGGAATTAACGCCAGGGCGGTGAGCACGCCGGCCAGGACTTCGCGCGTCAGCAGCGACGGAGAACGAAGGATTGGACGCAGGTTGCCGGAAGCGGCGGGGTCTGAAACTGGGGGCATAAAAAAAGTTCGCAGATTATAAAAAAAGGAGGAGCGGTGTCAGGCCCTGCTTCCGTGCGGTCTGTCACAAAACCAGGGATGATAGCGCGGAATCTGCCAGGGCACCAGTACAAAAAGTGATTTGGTGTATACATTTATTAAACATTTTTATAACGGATCTCAAAACAGAACTTAAAATTTAAACAATATTTAAATTTTTGAGCTTCGGTGGTAACGTGAGGGGTGACAATCGTATCACCTGCGCTAAATAAAACAGCGAGTAAAGTAAGGCTCAAATCCGATGAATAAAAAGATGGCCGTACCACGCTCACAGGCGGTTGGTCCCAACAGCACTCGGACCAACACCCGCCATGAGCAAGAGACGGATGTATTGTTGATTGGCGGCGGCATTATGAGCGCCACACTGGGAACCTGGCTGCAGGAGCTTGAGCCAGACTGGTCTATTACCATGGTTGAGCAGATGTCCAGCGTGGCGGAAGAGAGCTCAAACGGGTGGAACAATGCGGGTACCGGCCACGCGGCGCTGATGGAGCTGAACTATACGCCGCAGACCGCCAACGGCATCAATATCGACAAAGCGGTCGACATCAACGAAGCCTTCCACATCTCGCGTCAGTTCTGGGCGCATCAGGTGACGCGCGGCGTCCTGAACAAACCAAAATCATTCATTAACAGCGTGCCGCACATGAGCTTTGTGTGGGGCGAAGATAACGTCAACTTCCTGCGCGCGCGCTATGCGGCGCTGCAGCAGAGCGAACTGTTCCGCGGCATTCGTTATTCTGAAGACCATCAGCAGATCAAAGCCTGGGCGCCGCTGGTGATGGAAGGCCGCGACCCGCTGCAAAAGGTGGCCGCCACCCGTACGGAAATGGGAACCGACGTCAACTATGGCGAAATCACCCGCCAGCTGATCGCCAGCCTGCAAAAGCATGATAATTTCTCCCTGCAGCTGGGCACCGTGGTGCGTCGCTTCAAGCGCAACGCCGACAAGAGCTGGACGGTGACCCTCGCGGATGCCGACAACCGTCGTCAGAAGCGGGTTATTAAAGCCAAATTTATCTTTATCGGCGCCGGCGGCGCGGCGCTGACCCTGCTGCAGGAAACCGGCATTCCGCAGGCCAAAGAGTATGCCGGCTTCCCGGTCGGCGGCCAGTTCCTGGTCTGCGAAAATCCGGAGGTAGTAAACCACCATCTGGCGAAGGTTTACGGCCAGGCCGAAGTGGGCGCGCCGCCGATGTCAGTGCCGCACATCGATACCCGTATTATCGACGGTAAACGCGTGGTGCTGTTCGGGCCGTTCGCGACCTTCTCGACCCGCTTCCTGAAGAACGGTTCGCTGTGGGATCTGCTGGCCTCGACCAATACCTCGAATATCCTGCCGATGCTTAACGTCGGCCTGGACAACTTCGATCTGGTGAAATACCTGATTAGCCAGGTGATGCAGAAAGATAAAGATCGTCTGGCCGCGCTGTGCGAATACTATCCGGAAGCGCGGAAAGAGGACTGGCGGTTGTGGCAGGCCGGTCAGCGCGTGCAGATCATCAAGCGCGATGCGAAGAAGGGCGGGGTACTGCGCCTGGGCACCGAAGTGGTCAGCGATGACGAAGGCACCGTCGCGGCGCTGCTCGGCGCATCGCCAGGCGCCTCCACCGCGGCGCCTATCATGCTGCAGCTGATGGAAAAAGTGTTTAAAGACAAAGTGAATTCGCCCGAATGGCAGGCCAGGCTGAAGGCGATCATCCCGACCTACGGTATTCGCCTTGATGGCAACCCGGCGGAGATTGAGAAAGCGCTGGCGTGGACCAGTGAAGTGCTGGAGCTGAAATATGAGCCGGCCGCGGCGGCGGATGAAGCTCCGCAGGCGGAGCTGAAGCCGCTGAGCGGCGGCAAGCCGATGGCGGACATCGCGCTCTGACAAAAACGGCAGCCTGCGGGCTGCCGTTGTTTTATTGCTGATTCAATTGCGCGCCTTAGCGGATCTCGGCGTTGCCGATAGTCTCGTCGGCGCGCCAGATGCGATATTTTACATCGACATTAGTCGGCGTGTAGATAACGATCGGCAGCTTGCTGTTGTAGCGCAGCATAGCGTCATCGCCGAGGCCGGCAGTAACAAATTTCTTCGTTTTCTTGCCGTCCGGGCAGGCCATCATGGTGGATACCGGGCCGCTCAGCTTATCAAAGACATAGTAGTCATAACCCCAGCCTTCCAGGGTTTTGCTTTCCAGCTGCCCGCCAAAACGATGGTGGTTGCAGTCGACTTCCAGCGTCTGGCCGATCATCAGCTCAACCTTCAACGCCGACTCATCCTGCTGCTGCGGCAGCTGAATAACCTGACGCTTCATGCCTTTTTCCGCTTTCGGGAACGGCGCGACTTTTTCCAGCGGCTGGTCTGCGGCCAGGGCGCCGGCAGACATGCAGGCGGCGGTGAGCAGAGAAACGGCTAGCGTAGTGATTTTTTTCACGGTTGATCATCCTTTATTTTCGTTCCTGACAGGGATAGCCTATCATCACTTAGCTGAATGTTAAGATTTATTTACCATTTTTTGCAAAGTGAACAGTGTTATCTACTGGCAAAAGGGCAGCGTTCAGAGCGCAACAGAGGCGCTGGCGGGCCGCCAGACGCCTGCCGGAGAAGCTATTCAGTACGGCTATTTTTCGCCTCCTCAATAAACTCTTCATCGATTTCATCGGTGTTGCCAGCATGTTCCCGTCCCGACAGCAAATTCCAGCAGGCGATAAACAAGGCGGCGATCAGTGGCCCGATCACGAATCCATTGATACCGTAGATCTCCATGCCGCCTAAAGTGGCGATCAGGATCAAGTAGTCCGGCATCTTGGTATCCTTGCCCACCAACAGCGGACGCAGAATATTGTCCACCAGACCAATCACAACGACAAAGAAGCCCACGATAAAGGCGCCCTGCCACAACTGGCCGGTAGCAAAAAGGTAAATAGCCGCCGGCACCCAGATAATAGCCGAGCCCACCGCCGGGATAAGCGACAGGAACGCCATCAGCGCCCCCCAGAGAATGCTGCCGTCCAGACCGGCGATCCAGAAGGCTAAGCCGCCCAGCGCCCCCTGCGCCAGCGCCACGGCGACGGTGCCTTTTACCGTGGCGCGGGCCACTGCGGCGAACTTAGCGAACAGGTGCTGCTTCACATAGCTGGATAACGGCAGAGATTCGAGGATCAACAGCACCAGGTAAGGTCCATCCTTCAGCAGGAAAAACAGTAGGTACAGCATGATGCCGAAGCTGACGGTAAAGCCAAAGGTCCCTTTGCCAATCAGAAACGCGCTGCCGGCCAGATACTGGCCACCTTTCAGGGCGACATCGGAGAGCTGCTGCTGGATCTGCTGCGCGCTATCAAGGTTATGTTCTGCCAGGAAGCTTCTGGCCCAGCCGGGGAGGTGGGCAATCAGGCTGGCGACCACCGTCGGGAACTGGGTATCGTTATGCTGCAGTTTGCTGTACACCACGTTCAGCTCGTAGGCCAGTGACGACAGGATAATCGCCAGCGGCGTAAACACGATAAGGCAGATAATGACGATGGTCATCAGCGCCGCCAGGCCATTACGCTCGCCGAGGCGGGTGCGAATTTTGTTTTTGACCGGATTAAAAATCACCGCGAGGATCGCGGCCCAGAGAATGGCGGAATAGTAGGGTGAGAGAACATCAAAAAAGGCCAGGGTTACAATGAAGACGATAAGGATGAAAAATCCTTTGGTAAGTCCATTAACTCTCATGTCATCCGCTCCTGCTTATGAGTCATACGGTCGAATAATAGATGCTACGACGTAATTTACCATCAGGATAGTCGTACTCTATACGCTGTGGCGCGGAAAGGGCACAATTTCAATGAGGTGGGGGACGGGCGTAAAAGAGAGACATAAAAAAACCAGCCTTAAAAGGCTGGTTTCTCTGGGATTTTTGGTCGGCACGAGAGGATTTGAACCTCCGACCCCCGACACCCCATGACGGTGCGCTACCAGGCTGCGCTACGTGCCGACGCGTGGGGAACAATATTACCCGTTCCCCAGGCGAATGCAAGCGGGTCGCGCGCGATTGATTCATAATTAATCAATCAGTTAGCGATAAAGCGTTTTTCGTCGGTCAGGACCTGCAGCAACAGGCTGAGCTGCGGTTTCTGATCTTTGATTTTCTCGCCGTCGCGGCTCCAGGTGGTGTAGGTGCCGTTATGGTTGAGGACCACGGTGATGGTCGGGGTGGTAATGGCCAGCGTATCGCCGTTGGCCGCGGTGACCCAGTTCCGACGCCGCGCGGCGCTGAACAGATCTTCACCCTGCGAATACTCATTGGCCGGCGTCGAAACGTGAAGCAGGCGCTGCATCAGCGTGGTCATCACATCTTTGTTATCGGTCAGGGTGGCAATTTCCTGGGCCGGCGTGCCCGGCCAGTGAATAACCAGCGGCACCTGCAGCTGCTCGCGCGACCAGTCGAATGAGTCGTGTTTGACGTTAAGCGGCTTGCCGTGGCCGCCGGTGATAATCACCACCGTATTATCGAGCTTGCCGGCTTCGCGCAGCGCGGTCAGCACCCGATCGATCTGGGCATCAACGTCGCCTGCCGCCTTGCTATAACGGCGGACAAAGTTCTGCTGCTGCGTGTCGTCGAGGGTGGTGCCATTGAGCGAGATCCACGAGAACCAGCGATTCTCATCCTGCGCGTAACGGTCCAGCCAACTGATCCACTGATTGGCGGTCTGCTCGTCGCTCTGGGTCTTCGCGCTCGGCAGCGAGAAGTCGGAGAGCAGCGCCTGGCGATACAGCGGGCTGCTAAACCCATCGGAAGAGAACAGCCCCAGCTGGTAGCCCTGCTGGTTGAGGGCGGTGATCAGCGCTGCGGGAATACGCGCCGAGAGGACACCGTCCATATAGGCTGGCGAAATGCCGTAGAACAGGCCAAACAGGCCGCTGTCGGCGGTATTGCCCGAGCTCATATGCTGGGTAAAGTTGACGTTTTCTTTGGCAAACGCCGCCAGCGCCGGCATCGTCTTTTCAAACCGCGAGTAGTTCAGGTTGTCGACGGTGATCAGCAACACGTTATAGCCCGCGCCGAGGTCGCGGTAGCGCAGGTTACTGAGCGGATACTGGACCGATACCGCCTCCGGCGCCCCTTGTTCCACCAGGCGACGCTGATAATCCTGGGCGTCGAGCAGGCCATGTTTCTCAAGGAAACGACGGGCGGTCATCGGATAGGAAAGCGGTAGATTCGCTCGCTGCATGGTGATCGGGCGATAGAAATTGGCATCCGCCCAGATATAGACCAGGTGGCTGCTGACGAACGACAGAAAGAAGAACCAGGCGACCGGGCGGGCGTAATGGCGGCGACGCGTCAGGCTGCGCAGCTTTTGCCAGCTCCAGGTGGCGAAGAGCATTTCAATCAAAAAGATGACCGGAACGCTGATAAACATCAGCTGCCAGTCGCGCGCCATCTCATTCTGGTCAGGGTTGATGACCAGCTCCCAGACCACCGGATTTAAATGAAGATGGAAGCGGGTAAAGACCTCGCTGTCTATCAGCAACAGCGTCATCCCGGCGGTGGCAAGGATCACCGACAGGAAGCGCATCAGGCGCTGCGAGACCACGATAAAGGTCAACGGAAAGAGGATCAGCACATAGCTGGTAAACACCAGGAAGCTGAAGTGCCCGACGAGACTGACGTACGAAAAGAGTCGTCCGGCAAGCGTCGTCGGCCAGTCGGCGACAAAAAGGTAGCGGCTGCCGAGCACCATGGCCAACAACATGTTGAACAGGGCGAACCAGTGCCCCCAGCTAACCATCTGGGAGACTTTTTCTCGGTAGGGCTGACGTAGAGTCACCATATACTGTTGCTGTTATCCTTAATGCGCTGGATCGTCGTTAATCGAAGATTGCAAAGCCTGCGCGAAAGAACGGGCGATGGCCTGACGCTGCGCCGGCGCGACGCTACTGTTGATCAGGTTGGTCACCATATTGCCTAACACCATCAGTGAAAGGTCAACCGGGGCTTTGTGTGATTCCAGGACGTTCGTCAGCTCGCTGAGCAACTGTTCGACCTGTTGATCGCTATAGCGGGAAATTTGCGGCATAAACTCAAAATCTGTTTGTTCGTGAAAGGGCAACATATTACCGTAGCAGCAGCTTTTTTTCCGCATTTTTTCGCCGCGGCGCAAAAGCGCATCGATTGTCAGTCATGACGTCGAAATGTGTGGCGCCAGTTGCGTCGGCTACCCGGCGGTGGTTGAATACCGCCCGGTCTAAAAGGAGAGTTTAACATGAGTCTGGATATCGACCAGATTGCCCTGCATCAGTTAATCAAACGTGATGAACAAAATCTGGAGCTGGTGCTGCGCGAGTCACTGCTGGAGCCGAACGCGACGGTCGTCGAGATGATGGCTGAACTGCACCGGGTTTATAGCGCCAAAAGCAAAGCCTATGGGCTGTTCAATGAAGAGAGCGAACTGGCGCAGGCGCTGCGCCTGCAGCGTCAGGGCGAAGAGGAGTTTCTGGCGTTCAGCCGCGCGGCGACCGGCCGCCTACGCGATGAGCTGGCGAAATACCCGTTCGCCGAAGGGGGCATTGTCCTCTTCTGCCAGTATCGTTACCTGGCGGTCGAGTATCTGCTGGTGGCGGTGCTCAATAACCTGAGCAGTATGCGCGTCAACGAAGAGCTGGATATCCGCTCGACCCATTATCTGGATATTAACCATGCCGATATCGTCGCGCGCATCGATCTGACCGAGTGGGAAACCAACCCGGAGTCGACTCGCTACTTAACCTTCCTGAAAGGGCGGGTGGGGCGCAAAGTGGCCGATTTCTTTATGGATTTCCTCGGCGCCAGCGAAGGCCTCAACGCCAAAGCGCAGAACCGCGGCCTGCTGCAGGCGGTGGACGACTTCGCCGCCGACGCGCAGCTTGATAAATCCGAGCGACAGAATGTGCGTCAGCAGGTCTATGCGTACTGCAACGAACAGCTGCAGGCCGGGGAAGAGATTGAGCTGGAATCGCTGTCCAAAGAGCTGGCCGGCGTCAGCGAAAAGAGCTTCCAGGAATTCACCGCCGAACAGGGTTACGAACTGGAAGAGAGCTTCCCGGCGGATCGCAGCACCTTACGCCAGCTGACCAAGTTTGCCGGCAGCGGCGGCGGTTTAACCATTAACTTCGACGCGATGCTGCTGGGCGAACGCGTATTCTGGGATCCCGCCACCGATACTCTGACCATTAAGGGCACCCCGCCGAACCTGCGCGACCAGCTGCAGCGCCGGACCTCCGGCGGCAACTAAGCGCCGCGCCCCGTTCAGCGCGACCGCTGAACGGGGACGATCTCCACGCCGCGCTGCACCAGCTGCTGGCGCAGCGCGGCGTCGGGATCCCCATCGACGATAAGCGTACTGGCGAGGTTCAGCTCGCCGATGGCAAAGGCCGACGCGGCGTTGAGCTTTTCCCGGGAGGCCATCACCACGGTTTCCGCGGCCCTGGCCGCCAGCGCGCGCTTGATGCCTGCCTCTTCATAATCACCGGTGGTAAAACCCGCTCGCGGGTGGACGCCGGTCACCCCCATAAAGAACACATCGGCGTTGATCCGCGCCATTCCTTCCAGCGTTTCGGGGCCGACGGCGACAACTGAATGCTTAAACACTTTGCCGCCAAGCAGGATCACCTCGATTCGCGGGTGATCGACCAGCGCCACGGCGATGCCGGGGCTGTGGGTGACCACCGTGCAGCTGAGGTCGGCGGGTAAGAAGCCGATCATCGCCGCGGTGGTGGTGCCGCCATCGACAATCACCACCTGTCCAGGCTGGATCAGGGCGGCGGCGGCGCGCGCCACCGCCTGCTTGGAGGCGATTTGCACGCTTTTGCGTGTTTCAATAGGGGCGATGGCAGCGGAGACCGGCAGCGCCCCGCCGTGGACCCGCTGCAGTTTTCCTTCCGCCGCCAGCTCGCGCAGGTCGCGGCGAATGGAGTCCTCTGAGACGTTAAACCGCTGGCTCAGCTCCCCGGACATCACCTGTTTTTCCTCCGCAAGAATCTGCAGGATTTGCTGTTTTCGTTGACTGGCGAGCATGAGTTTTCCTTCACGAGTGATCTTGTTTGTGCACGATTATGCATGTTATGGTGCCTGCTGTCATCTTAAAGGGGATATAACATGCAAACTCATGCACCGCACGTCCGCCACATTCGCGAGACGCTGCTCTCTGATAACTGGTACACGCTGAAAAAATATACCTTTGAACTGCAGCGCCGGGACGGACGCTGGCAGGAGCAGAGCCGCGAGGCCTACGATCGCG
Organism: Klebsiella sp. GB_Kp047; assembly: GCF_040065235.1. Classification (NCBI taxonomy): domain Bacteria; kingdom Pseudomonadati; phylum Pseudomonadota; class Gammaproteobacteria; order Enterobacterales; family Enterobacteriaceae; genus Klebsiella; species Klebsiella sp. GB_Kp047. The sequence goes on from NZ_JBEAJG010000040.1 coordinate 148,314, forward strand.
GCAACGGCGCGGTCATTTTACTCTACAACCGGGAAAAGCGGACGGTGGTCCTGACTCGTCAGTTCCGTTTTCCGGTGTTTACTCACGGTCACGACGGATATCTCATTGAAGCGGCGGCCGGGCTGTTGGATAACGCCTCGCCGGAGACGAGGATCGTTGCCGAAGCGGAAGAGGAGACCGGCTTTCGGGTGACGCGCATCGAGCCCGTCTTCACCGTCTTTATGAGCCCCGGATCTGTCACCGAAAAACTCTACTTTTTTATCGCCGAATATCAGGCCGATGACCGGCAGGGAGAGGGCGGCGGGCTGGCGGCGGAAGGTGAGGACATTGAAGTGCTGGAGTGGCCGCTGGCGCGGGCGCTGCAGGCCATTCGCGATGGCGAGATCATGGATGCCAAAACCATTATCCTGCTGCAGCACCTGGCGCTGAATGCCGACACGATCCTCGCCGGCTGAGCGGCAAGGAGCGGGGGGGTTAACGCAGCTCGCGGGCAATGGCGCTGTACATCAGCGCCGCTTCCAGCGGCTGGGCGTTAAAGGAGGGTTCCGCCTGCGGCCAGGTCGACCACTGGACGATCACCAGGTGTTCCGCGCGGTTCACCATGATCACCTGGCCGTAGATACCCAGCGCCCACAGCGAGTCCTTCAGCCCTTCCTGCGGCGTCGGCTGGACGTTTTGCGCATTCGCCGGAATGGCGTTATTCCACCACTGATAGCCGTAGATACCTTGCGGATGCGCCGCCGAGACCGAGTTCAGCGCTGTGGTCCAGCTTGCGGCCTGATCGAACCAGCCCGCAGGCACCAGCTGTTTGCCGTTGCTTAACCGACCATCGCGGGCGACGAATTCGCCGAAGCGGCCCCAGTCTTCGAGGGTGGCGTTAAAGCCGTGGGCGCCGACATCGTGCTTCCCTTGCTGATAAGCATGCCATACGCCGTCGTGGGCCATCCCGGCGGGCTGCCACAGCGACTGCTCAAGCCAGGCGGCCAGCGGCATACCGGTGGCGCGCTCCAGGATATCGCCCAACAGCCAGGCGCCGCCGGAAGAGTAGGACCACTGCTCCCCCGCCGGATGCTGGCGCGCCAGGCCGGTGACGATCTTGCGCACGCAGGCATAGGCGCCGGGCTGCGCCTCGCACTGGGTCAGGCGGGCGAAGTGCGACTGCGGGTCGGTGTAGTCTTCATTCCATTCCACACCGCTGGTGTGCTGAATTAACTGCTTCAGCGTCACGCCGTCCCAGGCGGTGCCTTTCAGTTCGGGCTCATAAACGGTAATCAGATCATCGAGGGAGTGGATCTTACCCTGCTGAATGGCGATACCCACCAGCGTCGAGACCACCGATTTTCCCACCGAGCGTGAGGTCCACAGGGTGGTATCGGTGTTGCCGTCGCCAAGATATTTCCAGGCGACTTTGCCGTCTTTCAGCACCAGCATACCGCTGACGTTCTCGCGCTTCAGGTAATCCTGCAGGGTCCAGGTATGGCCGTTAAGGGTATAGCGGGCATCGGTCAATTGTTTTTCAGCGCGTTCCAGCGGCACTGAGGCGCCGTGGCGGAAGACATCCCCGGCATAGTTGCGATAGTCATTGCGAAAGCCAATCACGCGTGAAGTCTGATCCCAGCTGAGCATGTCTTTGGCCGCGGGTAGCGTTTGATCGTAAGGCGTTGGGCAGACATCCAGCGTCAGGCCGCCGCAGTTTTGCGCCATTGCCGCCGCCGGCAGCGCCGCCAGGATTAACGCCAGGGCCAGTGGTTTTCTTATCATCTTCCTTTCCTCGTTTGCCATAGATTCGCTGCGCAGTATATAAATCGGCGCGCGCCGGCTAAAATCAGCCCAGGGGGGATTTTCCCCCGTAAGGGAGAGAAGGATGAAAACCCTGCAATATTCTTTCGCGCAGATTGAAGCATTCGCCACCATCGCCGAGACCGGCAGCCTGTCGCGGGCGGCCATTCGGTTAGGTAAAGACCGAACCACGCTGCGCGATCTGCTGGACTATCTGGAAGACGCGCTGGGTTACCATCTGTTCAGCCGGGAAGGGCGTACCCTGACCTTAACCGACGAAGGCGAGCAGCTTTTTCGTCAGGCGCATCTGCTGTTGCGCCAGGCGCAGGCTTTCGAGTCTTTTGCGCAAACGCTGCCGCAAACCACCGGACAGGCGCTGCGTCTGGTGTTCGATCCCTTTATCCCACGTGATTTTCTCTGCGCGCTGGCCGATACGCTGGCCCGGCGGCAGATCCGCCTGAGCTGCTGGAGCGCCTCGCGGCGCGAAGCCGAGCAGGCGCTGAGCGATGGCGTGGCGGATATGGCGCTGTGCCAGGCTAACAACCGCACGCTGGGGAGCGAAATGGAGTGGCGGGCGCTCGGCACCGTGGATCTGCGTTTCTACGCGGCGGACAGCCTGTTCCACGACGCTCCGCGGCCGCTGACGCTATTGAATCTTTCGTTGACGCCGCAGTTAGTGATGCACCGGCGCAGTGACGATCAGATTGCCCGCCGGCTGCAGATCTCCGGCCATACGCTGTATATGAACGAAATTACTCTGCTGCGCCATGCGCTGGAGCAGGGGAGGGGCTGGGGGTTTTTACCGGACCATTTGCGGCCAGGCGAGTGGCAGGGAGTCAGTGAAATCGCGACGGAGGTCGGCAGTCAGGGGCTGAACGTCACCATGGTGATGCTCTGGCTGCCCGGAATGAATAAGCACCGGATGCTTAGCGACATCGTGGACAAGGCGCCGGAGCTTTGGCGGCGCGGATAACAAAACGCCCCGGAGCCGAAGACCCCGGGGCGCTTGCCATACAACTTGCTATCGGCGATTACGCGCGAACGAAGTCGATGTGAGTCAGTTTCGGCTTGAACGCGTGGCGCTGAACAGCCTGAACTTTGACTTTTTCTTCTTTGCCATCAACCACGACGGTCAGAACTTCGCCGTAAAACTCAGCTTTGTCCTGCATGTTCCAAACTTTGTCGTGGTCCAGTTCGATAGCAACCGGAGCAGCTTCGCCACCGTAGATGATTGCCGGGAACTTGTTAGCTGCGCGCAGGCGGCGGCTCGCACCCTTACCCTGCTCTTTACGTACTTCTGCGTTGATAGTAAACATTGATGTCTCTCTATATATAAAGCCTGCTACAGGCGACCCAGCAACAGGCGGATTATCTGCTTTGCGAATGCAAAAGCGGGCGGCATTATAGCCGCCAAACGACACCCGGGCAATCAAAACCTCAGCTTTCGGGTGATTAACGCAGCTCGTTGGCGCGGCGAAAACGCCCCTGATAATCGAACACTTTTTCCCGCACCTGCCAGTACTGGCCTTTCATGCGGGCGACGACAAAGTCCGGATGGCGCAGCAGCGCCTGCTGGGCCACGATATCCGCCGGCGTTATCCAGCGCAGCGGCACCCCCGGCGTGCGGGTATGCGGGCGAATAAACAACTGCTCAAAGGCGGTACGCTGGGCGGGCGTCTGCAGACGGAAGCGCTCACTGACGTCGGCGCCGTCTTCATCGTAGTAGGTGATTTTCAGCCACGGGCCTTTCTCGTCGCCGCCGTGCTGCAGGGCCATGCCGCTGCAGCGTAGCACCAGCGCGTCCTTCAGCTTCAGCGCCGCCTTCAGCATATCGTCCGGGTCAACCAGAATGGTGTCGCACTCCCGGCAGCGGCGGGCGGCGATATCGTTTTCCGCGTTGCACTGCGGACAGTTTTTGAAGCGAAAGCGGAAGTCGCACTGTTCGCGGTGGCCGTCGTTATCTTCGAACCACCCCTGGCAGCGGCGGCCAAAGTGTTCAATCAAGGTGCCGTCGGCGGTGGTTTTGCCCCAGAAGGTATTGGCGAAGCCGCAGGCCGGGCAGAAGACCTGCACCGGCACGTTGTCGCTTTTACCCTTCGGCGTTCCCACTTCCGGGGCGTACAGGTCGTGCGGGTTGCCGGCGTAGTCGAGGATCAGGCAGTCGGTTTTTCCCGGCGCCAGGCGCAGGCCGCGGCCAACGATCTGTTGGTAAAGACTCACCGACTCGGTGGGGCGGAGGATGGCGATCAGGTCGACGTGCGGGGCGTCGAAGCCGGTGGTCAGCACCGCGACGTTCACCAGATAGCGATACTCCTGCGCTTTAAACGCCTCGATGATGCGATCCCGTTCCGGACCCGGGGTTTCCCCGGTGATCAGCGCCGCCTGGCCTGCCGGTAGCAGGCCGGTCACTTCCCGGGCGTGCTCCACGGTGGCGGCGAAGATCATCACCCCTTTGCGGCTTTCGGCGAACTCCACGATCTGGCTGACGATATGTGGGGTGATACGCTGCTGTTTTTTCAGCTCATGGTTAAGATCGGCTTCGCTGAACAGGCCGTTGCTTTGCGCCTGCAGGCGACTGAAATCGTACTGCACCACCGGCATATCGAGGCGCTCCGGCGGCGTCAGGTAGCCGTGCTTAATCATATAGCGCAGCGGTAGCTCATAGATGCAATCGCGGAACAGGGCCTTTTCATCGCCGCGCACCATCCCGTGGTAGTGGAACTGATAGATCCAGCCCTTGCCAAGGCGGAACGGAGTAGCCGTCAGGCCGAGCAGCCGGATCTGCGGATTAACCTGCCGCAGGTGGCCGATGATCTGCTGATACTGGCTGTCGTCATCATCGCTGATGCGGTGGCATTCATCGACGATGAGTAGCGAAAATTCGCTGCGAAACTGGTCGAGATTGCGCGCCACCGACTGTACGCTGCCGAACACCACTTTGCCGTGGCTCTCTTTTCGCTGCAGACCGGCGGCAAAGATATCCGCCTCAAGGCCAAGGGCGCAGTATTTGGCATGATTCTGCGCCACCAGCTCTTTGACGTGGGCCAGCACCAGCACGCGGCCGCGGGCCAGGCGGGCAAGCTCGGCGATCACCAGGCTTTTGCCCGCGCCGGTGGGCAGGACAATCGCCGCCGGCTCGGTATGGCGACGGAACCAGGCGAGGGTGGCATCGACGGCTTCTTGTTGGTAAGGACGTAATGTAAAAGTCATGAATTCACGGGGCTAATTAACTCGCGAATAGTATGCCATGAATCTTTTCCCTTGAGTGGTGTTAAGAGCCCGTTATACTAGCCAGTGAAATTCTTCTTTTTCGGGCGATTTGCCCGCTCCAGCACTTTGACAGGCTAAAAAAATCTCATGCGACTTGATAAGTTTATCGCTCAGCAGCTTGGCGTCAGCCGGGCTATTGCCGGGCGTGAAATCCGCGGCAGCCGCGTTACCGTGGACGGCGACATTGTAAAAGATGCTTCCTTTAAGCTTCAGCCGGAGCACGAGGTGGAGTATGACGGGAACACGCTGACCCAGCAGAACGGCCCGCGCTATTTTATGCTCAACAAGCCGCAAGGGTACGTCTGTTCCACCGACGATCCCGATCATCCGACTATCCTTTATTTCCTCGACGAGCCGGTGGCGCATAAGCTGCACGCCGCCGGACGGCTGGATATCGACACCACCGGACTGGTGCTGATGACCGATGACGGCCAGTGGTCGCACCGCATTACCTCGCCACGCCACCATTGTGAAAAAACCTATCTGGTGGCGCTGGAAAGCCCGCTGGCGGAAGGGACCGCGGAGCTGTTTGCAAAAGGCGTCCAGCTGCATAACGAAAAAGATCTCACCAAACCGGCGGTGCTGGAAGTTATCACTCCGACCGAAGTGCGCCTCACCATTAGCGAAGGCCGCTACCATCAGGTGAAACGCATGTTCGCCGCCGTGGGCAACCACGTGGTTGGCCTGCATCGGGAACGCATCGGCGACATCCTGCTGGATGAATCTCTGGCGCCGGGTGAATATCGTCCGCTGACGGAAGCGGAAATCGCCAGCGTGGGCGCTCCGCAGCCACGGAGCAAAACGTGACGCTGAAGCAAAATTCGTCTCTGGGGATTGTCTTTATCCTTGGCCTGCTGGCCATGCTGATGCCGCTGTCGATCGATATGTACCTCCCGGCCCTGCCGGTGATCGCTGCCCAGTACCACGTGCCGGACGGCAGCGCGCAGATGACCCTCAGCACCTATATCCTCGGCTTTGCGCTGGGGCAGCTGCTGTACGGTCCGATGGCCGACAGCCTTGGCCGCAAGCCGGTGATCCTCGGCGGAACGCTGGTCTTCGCCGCGGCGGCGGTGGCCTGCGCCCTGTCGCAGACCATCGAGATGCTGATCGCCATGCGCTTCTTCCACGGTCTGGCGGCCGCGGCGGCCAGCGTGGTGATCAACGCCCTGATGCGCGATATCTATCCGAAAGATGAGTTTTCGCGGATGATGTCGTTTGTCATGCTGGTGACGACCATTGCGCCGCTGGTGGCGCCGATGGTCGGCGGGGCGGTGCTGGTCTGGTTCAGCTGGCATGCCATTTTCTGGATCCTTGCCCTGGTGGCCCTGCTGGCCTCGCTGATGATCGGCCTGTTTATCCGCGAAACGCTACCGGCTGAAAGGCGTCAGCCGTTCCACCTGCGCACCACGCTGGGTAACTTTGCCACCCTGTTCCGCCATAAGCGGGTCCTGAGCTATATGCTGGCGAGCGGCTTCAGCTTCGCGGGCATGTTCTCTTTCCTTAGCGCCGGGCCTTTCGTCTATATCAATATTAACCACGTCGCGCCTCAGCACTTTGGCTACTATTTTGCGCTGAACATTGTCTTTCTGTTCCTGATGACCATGTTCAACAGCCGGTTTGTGCGGCGGGTAGGGGCGTTGCGCATGTTCCGCGCCGGGCTGTGGATCCAGTTTGCCATGGCGGTGTGGATGGTGGTTTGCGCGCTGCTCGACGTCGGCTTCTGGTCGCTGGTGATCGGCGTGGCGGCCTTCGTTGGCTGCGTATCGATGGTGTCGTCGAACGCTATGGCGGTGATCCTCGATGAGTTTCCGCATATGGCGGGCACCGCTTCGTCGCTGGCGGGGACTTTCCGCTTTGGTATCGGGGCGATTATCGGCGCGCTGCTGTCGATGGCCACCTTTACCACCGCCTGGCCGATGTTAATCTCCATTGCCTTCTGCGCCACCAGCTCTATTTTCTTCTCCCTTTACGCTTCCCGCCGGCGAAAAATCGCACGCTAGGTCACATTTTCAGGGGCGAAATCGCCCCTTTCTTGATGCATGTCAACCGCAATGGGCTTCAGGGTTCTGTGATTTGTTTCCTTTATGTAAAATCAATTAGTGTAAAAAGTCGCATTGTTGCGATAAAAAAGTTGTTTTGGATCACAGAAACGGGTACATATAGCGCCAATCGGCTTGCCGGGTTAAAAAATAACACGCTGGAATATAAGCGCTTAACCTTGGTCCGACGCGGCTGTAAACGTTTTCTGCGTCTGAGCAGGACTATTTGTCAACAGTGTGTTAATATTGATGTAAATTTATTGTGAAGCCTTTTGCTTCCGGGGAAACCACGTGAATACACAACAACTCTCTATCGTACACCGTCTGCCGCAGAGCTATCGCTGGCTGGCCGGTTTTGCGGGTTCCAGAGTTGAACCGATTCCGCAAAACGGCGCGCAGAACGAAAACAGTCTCGTCGCCCTGAAACTGCTGAGTCCGGACGGTGAAAAAGCCTGGCCGGTGATGCATAAGCTCAGCCAGGCGTTAAGCGACATCGAAGTCGACTGTTCCGTTCTTGAGTGCGAAGGCGAACCCTGCCTGTTCGTTAATCTGCAGGATGAGTTTGCCGCCACCTGTCGTCTGAAAAATTTTGGCGTGGCGATCGCCGAGCCCTTCTCCGGCAATAACCCTTTCTGACCGTCAGCTTAGCGCCAGCAGCTGGCGGGTATACTCATGCCGGGGCGCGCTGAAGACGGACTGGCACTCGCCCTGTTCAACCACCATTCCCTGCCGCAGCACCATCACCTGGTGACACAGCGCGCGCACCACGCCTAAATCATGGCTGATAAAAATATAGGCCAGCTGATGCTTCAGCTGTAATGCTTTCAACAGATTCAGGATCTGCGCCTGAACGGTTTTATCCAGCGAAGAAGTCGGCTCGTCGAGGACGATCAGTTGCGGCTTGACGATTAACGCTCTGGCGATGGCGATACGCTGGCGCTGGCCGCCGGAGAATGCCGCCGGGTAGCGCTGGCGGCTGGCCGGATCGAGCCCGACCTCCTGCATGGCAAGGATTACCGCCTGTTCGCGTTCGACTGCCGTCAGCGTCGGCTGGTGGACGCGCAATCCTTCTTCAATAATCTGCTGCGCCGTCAGGCGCGGATTGAGCGACGAGTTCGGATCCTGAAAAACCACCTGCATTTGTCGGCGCAGCGGCAGCAGCTGTCGACGGTTACGCCCCTGAATCGGCTGACCGGTAAAGGTTATCCTGCCCTCGGATGAGATCAGGCGCAGCAGCGCCAGACCGGTGGTGCTTTTCCCCGATCCCGATTCGCCCACCAGCCCCAGCGTCTCGCCGGCGCGTAGCTGAAAACTGAGGCTGTTGACCACCCGATGGTGATCGACAACCCGGCGCAGGATCCCTTTGCGAACAGGAAATGCCACGTTTAAATCGTCCACCTGCAGCAGCACCGGGGCATCGACGGCCAACGGCACCGGCTCACCGTCCGGTTCGCTATCCAGCAGGCGTTGGGTGTAGGGATGAGCCGGCGCGCTGAACAGCGCCCGACAGTGATTGTGCTCCACGCAGCGGCCGTTCTGCATTACCGCCACCCGGTCAGCCAGCTGGCGGACGATGCTCAGGTTATGGGTAATAAACAGCATCCCCATGTTCAGCTCCCGCTTCAGCTCGCGCAGCAGCTGCAGAATTTGCGCCTGCACTGACACATCGAGGGCGGTGGTCGGCTCGTCGGCGATCAGCAGCTCAGGGCGCGTCAGCAGCGCCATGGCGATCATCACCCGCTGGCGCTCGCCGCCGGAGAGCTGGTGCGGATAGTCCGCCAGCCGCCGCGGCGCCTGACGGATCCCGACGCGCTCCAGGCAGTCGAGGATCTCCCCGCGCGCCGCCTCTTTGCGCATTCCCCGGTGTAACGACAGCACCTCGTAGAGCTGTTTTTCCAGGGTGTGCAGGGGATTGAGCGACACCATCGGCTCCTGAAAGATCATCGCGATCCGGTTGCCGCGCACGCCGCGCAGGGTCGCCTCATCCGCATGCAGCAGCGACTGGCCATGAAAACGGATATCGCCGCTGGGGTAGCTGGCCGGCGGGGTAGGGAGCAGCCGCAGCACCGACAGGGCGGAGATGCTCTTACCGGAGCCGGATTCACCCACCAGGGCCAGCGTTTCGCCGACCGCCACCTCGAGCGACAGATTATGCACGACGGTCTGCGTCTCGCCCTGCTGGCGAAAGGCGATAGAGAGGTTGTCGATAGCTAACAGCGGGTGGGTCATATTACACCGCCTTACTGGGGTCAAAGGCGTCGCGAACCGCTTCACCGATGAAAATCAGCAGCGTCAGCAGCATGGCGACGGAAAGAAACGCGGCAATACCCAGCCAGGGCGCCTGCAGGTTGTTTTTGCCCTGCAGGAGCAGCTCGCCGAGTGAGGGCGAGCCAAGCGGCAGGCCGAAGCCGAGAAAATCCAGCGACGTCAGGGTGGTAATAGAGCTGCAGAGAATAAAAGGCAGGAAGGTGAGGGTCGCCACCATCGCGTTGGGCAGCATATGCCGCAGGATGATCTGCCGGTCGCTGACCCCTAACGCCTGCGCCGCCCGGATGTAGTCGTAGTTGCGGGTGCGGAGAAATTCAGCGCGCACCACGCCCACCAGTGTCATCCAGCCAAACAGGACGGTGATCGCCAACAGCCACCAGAAGCCCGGCTGCACGACGCTGGAGAGCAGAATGATCAGAAACAGCGTCGGCATGCCGGACCAGACTTCGATAAAACGCTGCCCCCAGAGGTCGATTTTACCGCCGTAATAACCCTGGATCGCCCCGGCCAGCACCCCCAGCACGCTGGAGAACAGCGTCAGCAGCAGGCCAAAGAGTACCGAGATGCGCGTCCCATAGAGGATCCGCGCCAGCACATCGCCGCCGTTGGCGTCGGTGCCGAGCCAGTTGCTGGCCGAGGGCGGCGAGGGAAAAGGAACCGTGCTGGCAAAATTGATCGTCGTCGCGCCGAAGCGCACCGGCGGCCAAAGCGCCCAGCCGTGGCTGGCCAGCTGGTGCTGCAGCCACGGATCCTGATAGTCAGCGGCGGTGGCGAATGCGCCGCCGAAGGTCTGCTCGGTGTAGTTTTTTAATACCGGGACGTACAGCTGGCCCCGGTACTGCACCAGCAGCGGCCGATCGTTGGCCAGCAGCTCAGCCCCCAGGCTGCAGAGGAAGAGAATTAAAAACAGCCACAGCGACCAGTAACCGCGACGGTTGTGGCGAAAGCGCGCCCAGCGGGCCTGATTAACGGGACTGAAGAACGACATTAGCGGCCCTCAAAATCAATACGCGGGTCGACCAGCGTATAGCTGATATCGCTGACGATATTAAGCAGCAGGCCGATCAGGGTGAAAATATAGAGCGTCCCGAACATCACCGGATAGTCGCGGGAGACCGTCGCTTCATAGCCCAGCAGCCCCAGACCATTCAACGAGAACATCACTTCGATCAGCAGCGAGCCGGTAAAGAACATACTGATAAAGGTGGCCGGGAAACCAGCGATCACCAGCAGCATGGCGTTGCGGAACACGTGTCCCCAGAGGATCTGTTTCTCACCGACGCCTTTGGCGCGGGCGGTGACTACATACTGTTTGCGGATCTCGTCAAGGAAGCTGTTTTTAGTCAGCATGGTCAGGGCGGCAAAGCCGCCGATCACCGTCGCCAGCACCGGCAGGGTGATGTGCCACAGATAGTCGAGGATCTTTTCATACCACGGGAGGGTGTCGAAGTTTGGCGAGACCAGACCGCGCAGCGGGAAGAGGTCGAAATAGCTGCCGCCGGCGAAAATCACGATCAGCAGGATGGCGAACAGAAAGGCGGGGATCGCATAGCCAATGATAATCAGCGTACTGCTCCAGATGTCAAAGCGGCTGCCGTTGCTGACGGCTTTGCGGATGCCCAGCGGAATGGAGACCAGATAGATGATCAGCGTGCTCCACAGCCCGAGGCTCACCGAGACCGGCAGGCTGTCTTTAATCAGCTGCAGTACGGAGGCGCTGCGAAACAGGCTGTCGCCAAAATCAAAGCGCAGATAATCGCCCAGCATCTTCAGGTAGCGCTCGTGCAGCGGTTTGTCGAAGCCGTAGCGGTGGGTGATCTCGGCGATGACTTCCGGATCGAGGCCGCGCCCCCCGCGATAGTGACCCTCGCTGATATTGCCGGCGCCGGTACGGGCATGGCTGGCGCCCATCCCGCCGTCGCCGGCGCCTGGCATTCCGCCGTGCTGACCAAATTCGATGGCGGCGATGGCCTGGTCGACCGGGCCGCCGGGGGCGATCTGCACAATAAAAAAGTTAATGGTGATGATGGCCCACAGGGTGGGGATCACTAACAGCAAACGGCGGATCAGGTAACTGCCCATGGTATGTCCTTAGCGTCTGTCCGCGGGGAGGGTGGCCGCTTTGTTCGCGTCATACCACCAGGTATCAAGGCCGGACGAATAAATGGGGCGGGTTTTCGGGAACGAGAATTTATTCCACCACGCGGTGCGGTCCTGCGCCATATACCACATCGGCAACATATAGTGGTTCCAGGTGAGGACGCGGTCCAGCGCCCGGCCGAGCGGGATCAGCTTCTGCTTATTACCCTGCCACTGCAGGATCTGCGCAATCAGTTTATCTACCACCGGACTCTGCACCCCCGGCGCGTTGTAGCTGGAGTGAATATAGTCTGACGCCCAGGAGATTTGCAGGTCGGTCCCCGGCCAGGGCATGGCACGCCACAGGCTTGGCATCATGTCGTAATCGCGGCTGCGGCGGCGGTTGCTGTACTGCGAGTTATCCACCTGACGAATATCCATGACGATCCCCAGGCGCTGCAGGTTGTGCTGGAACGGCAGCACCCAGCGGTCATTGCTTCCGGCCGGCATCAGCAGCTCAAAGCGCAGCGGCTTGCCGGTGGCGGCGTTAACCCGGCGCTGGTTCTTCACCGTCCAGCCTGCCGCGTTGAGCAGGGCGTCGGCTTTGAGTAAGTTGGCGCGGTCAAAGCCATCGCCGCGGGAGACCGGCGGCTGGTAAACCTGACTGAAGAGCTCGGGGGGCAGTTCGTTTTTCATCGGCGTCAGCAGGGCCAGTTCGGCCGCGTCGGGCAGGCTGCGGGCGGCATATTCGGTGTTCTGGAAATAGCTATTGGCGCGCTGATAGGCGCTGTAGAACAGCGCTTTGTTCATCCATTCAAAATCAAACGCCAGGGTAATAGCCTCCCGCACCCGGCGATCGGCGAATACCGGGCGCTGGATATTGAACGCCAGCCACTGGGTATCCTGCGCCGAGGTGTTGGCATACTCCTCTTTGATGATGTAGCCGCGGCTGAAGTTGCGGCCGACGTAGCGGGTGGCCCAGTTTTTGGCGACCGTCTCTTCCCGGCGGTCGACGGCCCCGGCTTTAAAGGCTTCGAAAGCGACGTTGTCGTCAAGATAATAGTCATAGCGCAGCGTATCGAAGTTCCAGCGACCGCGGTTGACCGGCAGGTCGGCCGCCCAGTAGTCGGCGACCCGGGAATAGGTAATATACTGTCCCATCCGCCAGGCGCTGATGCGGTAGGGCCCGCTGGCCAGCGGCGGCTTTGACAGCGGGTCGCTGAGTTTGTGATGACGCCAGAACGCCTCGGGCATCACCGGCAGGCTCAGCAGGCTCAGCATGTTCTCTTTACCGGGCTGGCCGAGGTCGATACGCACGGTCAACGGCGCGATGGCCTTCACGGTGGTGCCTTTATAAAAGAGGCGGAACTGCGGCACCCCTTCGGTCATAAACTTATTGAAGGTAAAAGCGACATCGCGGGCGGTGATCGGCGTGCCGTCGTGAAAACGGGCGCGCGGGTTGAGGGCGATCTCCATCCATGAATAGTCCCCGGCGTAGCGCGCCCGCTCGGCAATCAGCGGATAGTAGCTGCCGGGCTCATCATCCGAGGTGGTGAACAGGGGATCGTAGAGCGCCTCAGTGCGTACCGCGGGATTGCCGCGCAGCGCGTAGCGGTTGAAGTTGTCAAAGGTGCCAATCGCCGCCAGGGTGAGGGTGCCGCCTTTCGGCGCCTGTGGATTAACATAATCAAAATGGCTGAAACCGGCGGCGTATTTGGGTTCGCCGATAATCGCGAAGGCGACGCTTTCCTGAATGGATTGCGCGTTAGCGCTCAGGCTAAACAGAGCAAGCAGAAGCAGAAAAAGTCGCGCATACATAGGCGGCAGAATACCCCGTCATAGCCGGCCCCCATGGCCGACTTCTGTTCCCGCATCATAAGTGAGACTTAACGCGTTGTGAAATAGTTCGCGGGTTCATCGTGCGCGGCCACCAGCGCCGCCAGCGACAGCGGCCGGCTGATCCAGTACCCCTGCAGGAAATGAACCCCCTGAGCGCGGAGCCACTCCGCCTGCTCCTGGGTCTCCACCCCTTCGGCGACGGTCATTAATTTCAGCCGGCGGCTGAGGGTCAGTACCGCATCCAGCACCGGCGAGGTAACGGTTTCGGTGCCGATCGCCTGCACAAAACCGCGATCGATCTTCAGATAGTCGAAGTTATAGCGCTCAAGGTAGATCAGCGCGCTATGCCCGGTGCCAAAATCATCAATCGCGATTTCGAATCCCTGGCGGTGGAGCCAGGCGAAGTTAGCCATCGATTTTTCTTTATCAATCATCGCCCGCTCGGTCACCTCCAGCACCACGTGAAAATGGCCGGCGGGCAGCGCGGCGGCGAAGCGCAGCATATCGTCGCGGAAGCTGTCGGCCTGCAGATGGGCAGGGGATATATTCAGCCCCAGCTTGACGCCGCGCGGCAGAATACGCTTCAACACCGCAGCATCGCGGGCGATCAGCGCCAGCAGATGATGGGTCAGCGGCACGATCATCTGCTGGGTTTCGGCCAGGTTAATAAAGATGTCGGGCGGGATTTCGCCCACCACCGGATGGCGCCAGCGCATCAGGACCTCGACGCCGCTGATATGCAGAGTCTGGGCATTCACCACCGGCTGATAGACGACGTAGAACTGGTTGTTTTTGATCCCCAGGAGAATGGATTTTCGCGGATCGGATTTGATCGTCAGCACGTAATAGCAGAGTAGCCCCGCCAGCAGGCCGCACACCACCCCGAGCAGCAGAGCAAACTGCGTATTTTCCGCCAGCCAGCTGTTGGCATACAGGTAGACCTTCAGCGGTAAACCCTCGATCTGTGTCTGGCGGATCGGCGCGTTATGCAGCGTTTGCGGATCCACCAGCCGGTTACTGAAGGTGGAGATGGCGGTGTGATCGATGGCCAGCGCAATGCCGCTGAAATCATTCTGCCGTGCAGAATAGAGGATATACGGTGTGAGATTGGCGTTAATCGACACGAAAATGCCGCTGTTTTTATCACCAGGTTTTCCTACCCACAACGCCAGCGCCGCGCTCTTCGGCATCATCGGCGTGCCCGGCAAAATGGCCATATCAAGGGGTTTGCGGATATCAATGGCTGGGATCAGCTGGGTGAGGGGGGTATCCATGGCGCCGGTTGCCGAGGAGCAAAAGGCCACGCCGTTTTTGACCAGCAGAAAGGCGCGGACGTTAGGGCTGAAAGCGGCATGGGAGGTGAGCCCAGAGTCAATATTCTCGCAGGGCTGGTCCACCAGCGGCTGCAGGCCGTTGATGGTCTGCCGCAGGTCGTGAAAGTAGCTCTTCAGATAGGTATTAACGTTGTTGATAATGGCGTCGAAACGCTCCGCCCGGTTATGGTAAATCACCATAAACTGAATGCTGCCGGCCAGTAGCGCGACGATAATTCCCACGCACAGGCTGGTTAGCCAGGTTTTACGCTGGGGCGAAAAGTAGCGAGTCAGCATAGCTATAGTCTTTCCGTGTTATTGATGCGCAGCAACGGGTTGTCAGTCGTCGTTTTTCTCATTCCCACTTAAAAGACATAGCTTATTTTGCGTCGTTCAGAATCAGGTGGCAAAAAAAAACACTGCCGGGGCAGTGTTTTTTATCCCGCTTCCAGCCAAGGGATAACCGGCGGCGGTAGAGGACAGTTTACGAGCGGCTCAGGACTCGACGCGCTTCGTTGTAGCGCTTTTTCCAGTATGGCTCATCCATGCTGGAGATAGTCACCCCGCTGCTGGTAGAGGCGTGAACAAACTGGTTGTTGCCGAGGTAGATCCCTACATGGCGGCCGGTAGAACCGGCACGGAACAGAACCAGATCGCCAGTACGCAGCTGGGTACGGGAAATCGATTTTCCGGTTTCCTGCTGTTCAGAAGTTGAACGCGGCAGTTCCAGACCAAATTGTTCGCGGAAGGTGCGCTGCACGAACGCCGAGCAGTCGATACCTTTGCGGGTGCTGCCGCCGAGGCGGTAACGCACGCCTTTCCAGCTGGCATACTGATCCATTAAACGGGACTTCACGTCCAGGTTACGGACCATCGTTTCAAATTCATCCTGAGAGGCTTGCAGTGATGATAAATCGCCACTACCCACAGCATGCGTCTCAGAATGCATATTCCTGGCGGTACTTGTTGAACTACACGCGGAAAGCAGAACCGCTACTGCAATCGCGGGGGCTACCCGCAAGATGTATCTCAAAATCGGCTGAGATTTGACCATGCTGTTTATTTTCCCTTGTTGTCCTTAACGACAATGTCGTTATAAAAATGCCAAACGTGTTAGAGCCTAAATACCCATCCGCAATGAGACAATTCCTTAAGCTTAAATTTGTGCAGTCACGCACAATTTTATTCACGCCTTGAATTAATGTTGCGGAAAAGGCAAAACGAGAACGAGATTACCCTATCAAACGCCGCATGGCGAGCGGTTTTGCGCGATTTCTTATAAGTATTTTGGTGACAAAAAGTGAATCATCGGGAAAGGCCAAAATAGCGACAATATCGGGCAAAAAACAGACAATTCCTTCATTTGTCACGGGATTAATGTGACAAGAAGATGAACGTGATGTAGAAAAAAAGGACAATTGAAAAAAAGGGACCCAAAAGGTCCCCTTATAGATAATGAGTCTGGCGACTGCCGGAGACATTATTTGGCTGATATTCCACCGGGTAAGTAGCGATCGAAAAAGGCGATCAGTTTATCGCTCAGGGGAGTCATCAATACCCAGGGCGCGCCAATCAGCACGGCGGTCAGCGAGCCGACGGCAATATCGCTGAACCAGTGGGCGCCAATCATCACCCGCGGGAAAGCAAAGACCACAAATATCACCAGCGCCACGGCCAGCGCGCGGCGACCAAAATAGCGCCACATAAAGCTCGCGAAGATCAGCAGCATCATCCCATGATCGCCGGGGAAGCTGTCCTTGGAAGCATCCTTAGTGGGGAAGTTAACGACGTCGCTGACGCGGGTTACATCGCTGAAAAACAGCGACGGGCTGGCGCGCTGAACCGGCATCAGGTGCTGCGCCAGCTGGTTGATGATCACCGCCGCCAGCAGCATCACCAGGCCCATAATGGCGATCTGACGACGGCCTGCCGCCGGCGCCTTGAGCCAGTAGCTAAGCATCAGGCACCCCATAGCCAGCAGCGAGCAGGCGTCGAAGGCGCGATTGTTGATGATCGCCAGCAGCCAGGCGTAAGCGCGGCTGACGCTGACGCCATGGTTAAAGAAATGGAAGATCGCGGAGTCAACAGGCGCCCACGCGCCGTGGTTGGCTGGCAGATACCAGGAGCAAAATAGCGCCACACCCGCGATGTTTAGCAGCAAGATTAAAGGAATTCGGTTTTTCATCATAGCCATTGCGATTTTGTGACAGTCGGCGGCAACCTTAGCCGCCTTAACTTAAACGAAGCCTCAACAATGAGGTCTGGAGCGCATTCCAGTCGGCTTCATTAGCGGAGATAAGCTCGATGCGGCTATCGGGCGGTGCAACGCTGAGGGTCTCGATATGCAGATCCTCACCCTGGCGGTTGATCCGCACCGCCCCTTCGGCAATGCGCAGCACACCTTTGACGCGCGCCACCGGCGCCAGCCGGGCCCACTCCAGCAGGGCGATGGTGTCAAAGACCGTTTCCGCGTCGAAGATCCAACCGCAGGCCTGATAGCCCTGGCCGCTGTTAAGGTGGCGGCGCCAGCGCTGGTGTTCCGCCAGGCTAAGGGCGGCGAGACCGGCTGTTGGGGGATGGCGATGGGCGTGCTCCCCGCTCGCCGGCAGTGGGGCGGTGTTCCGTCGTGGCTCATCAAGCAGGGCGAGGTCGATATTCCCCTGGGTCACCGACACCTGGCGACGCTCGCCGCCCCAGCGTTGCCACCAGTCGGCAAACGCCTGAGCGCTTTCGGGCGTTTCCCGATCGCTTTTATTGGCCACGATGATATCCGCCGCCGCCAGCTGGTCGCGAAAGTTGTCGTTGTTGACCGCTTTCTCGTCCAGTAGCTGACGCGGATCGAGGATGCACAGGGTCGCGCGCAGATCGATCCAGGGTTCATACACCGCCGCGGTGAGAATATCGAGGATCTGCTTTGGATGGCCAAGTCCGGTAGGTTCGATCAACAGACGATCGGGTTTCCCCTGGCGCAGCAGGGTGTTCAGTCCGACCTGCATCGGCAGGCCATTGACACAGCACATGCAGCCGCCGGGGATCTCTTTGAGCAGGGCGCCGCTGTCGGCCAGCAGCGCGCCGTCTATCCCGACTTCGCCAAACTCGTTAACCAGTACGGCCCATTTTTCATCCGCAGGCTTCTGCGCCAGCAGATGAAGAATCGAGGTCGTCTTACCGCTGCCGAGAAAGCCGGTGATCAAATTGGTTCTGGTCACTCTTTTCTCCAGGATAAATGTAATGTTGTAACAGTTATGCCTATCCTGACGAAAAAAGAGGGAAAAGAGAAGTCCTGAGGCGGACAGAAGGGAATTCTGTCCGCATAAGCGCAAATATTGTTAAGAATCGAGCGCGCGGGCAACTGCCTCGCGGGCGCCGTGCATCGCCAGCTGCTGCCAGGCGGCGCGGATCCCGGCGACAAACAGGGCGTTGCGCGGCAGGTCGCGGCCAAATATTTCCTCCAGACCCAGCAGGGCGTCAACACGCTGCTGCTCATCGCTCTGCGCCACCCGCTGCTGGATCTTGTCCACCAGCGGATCGCGCACGTCGATGGCCTGACCGGCATCGTCCGTGCCGCTGACGTAGCGCATCCAGCCGGCCACGCCGAGGGCCAGCAGCGGCCAGCGGCTGCCGCGCTCAAGATGCACGCGAATACCATCGAGCATGCGCTGGGGTAGCTTCTGGCTGCCGTCCATGGCGATTTGCCAGGTACGGTGTTTGAGCGCCGGGTTGCTGAAGCGCGCGATTAAGCTGTCGGCATAGGCCGCCAGGTCGACGCCGGTAATGGTCAGCGTCGGGGCCTGTTCGTCAAGCATCAGCTGGCGGGCGGCGCGGCGGAAGACCTCATCCTGCATGCAGTCGCTGACGTGCGCATGACCTGCCAGATAGCCAAGCCAGGCGAGGAAAGAGTGGCTGCCGTTGAGCATCCGCAGCTTCATCTGCTCCCAGGGCAGCACGTCGTCGGTCATCTGCACGCCTGCCGTCTCCCAGGCGGGGCGCCCGGCGACAAAGTGGTCTTCGACTACCCACTGAATGAAGGGTTCGCAGCTGATGGCGCAGGGATCTTCCACTCCCAGCACGGCGGCGATTTCTGCCAGCGACTCGGCGGTGGCGGCGGGAACAATGCGATCCACCATGGTGCCCGGGAAGCTAACGTTGTCGGCGATCCAGCTCGCCAGCGCCGGACTGCGTTTTTCCGCCATGCCGAGGACGGCATTTTTCACCACGTGGCCGTTATCGGGAATGTTATCGCAGGAGAGCACGGTAAAGGGCGGCAGGCCGCGTTCCCGGCGGCGGGCCAGCGCTTCAACTAAAATACCGGGAGCCGACTGCGGGAGCATCGGATTTTCCAGATCGTGAACGATGCGCGGATGCGTCGGATCCAGCTTGCCGGTCGCCGGATCGATGCAATAGCCTTTTTCCGTGATGGTCAGCGAGACAATCGCCACCTGCGGCTCGCAAAATTTCTCGATAATTGCCGCCAGCGAATCGAGCCTGGCGTTCAGGCATTCGTGCACTGCGCCGATAATAATGGGCTGATTACCGTCGGCGCCTTTTTCCAGTACGGTAAACAGGTGGTCCTGTTCGCGAAGCTGGCTCATCAGCGTATCGCCGCTGAACAGACTGATTTCGCAGATCCCCCAGTCGCCGCCGAAGTTATTCAGCACGCGATCGGTCAGCAGCGCCTGGTGCGCGCGATGAAACGCGCCAAAGCCGAAATGGACAATACGCGAGCGGAGCTGGCTGCGATCGTACTGAGGACGTTGCACGTTTTCCGGTAGCGTAGCGGTTGCAATTGTTGTCATTCTTTACACACCTGTTTAACTGCTTATTAACATTACCAGTCTAAAGTTATATGACAGGAAATTAAATTGGTAAGCCGAAATTATCCGCTGACTGTGAGCTGGATCAATCAATGCGCCGGCACTGTTTGCAGCCTGCTGAGAAACATGTATGGTAGTCGTCATGAGTGTCGCCATTATTGGTATAACAACTTTTGTGAGGGCATAGCGATGGAGCAAACCTGGCGGTGGTATGGGCCGAACGATCCGGTATCGCTTGATGATGTACGGCAGGCAGGGGCGACCGGGGTCGTCACTGCGCTGCACCATATTGCAAACGGTCAGGTCTGGCCGATCGACGAGATTAAAGAGCGTCAGGCGCTGTTAGCGGCGAAAGGGCTGACCTGGTCGGTGGTCGAAAGCATTCCGGTGCACGAGGATATTAAAACCCACAGCGGGCAGTATACGACCTGGATTGCCAACTATCAGCAGAGCATCCGCAACCTCGCGGCCTGCGGCATCGATACCGTATGCTACAACTTTATGCCGATCCTCGACTGGACGCGCACCGATCTGGAATATGAGCTGCCGGACGGCTCCCGGGCGCTGCGTTTCGATCAGATCGCCTTCGCCGCCTTTGAACTGCATATCCTCAAACGCCCGGGGGCGGAAGCGGATTACAGCGAAGAAGAGCAGCGCCAGGCCGAGGCGTATTACAAGGCGATGAGCGAAGCGGACATTGAGAAACTGACCCGCAATATCATCGCCGGCCTGCCGGGGGCGGAAGAGGGTTACACCCTCGACCAGTTCCGCGCGCGTCTGGCGGAATATGACCACATCGATAAAGCGCAGCTGCGCGAAAATATGGCCTATTTCCTGCGGGCCATCGTGCCGGTGTGCGAAGAGGTGGGGATCCGTCTGGCTGTGCATCCGGACGATCCGCCGCGGCCGATCCTTGGCCTGCCGCGTATCGTCTCGACCATTGAAGATATGCAGTGGCTGAAAGAGACAGTGGACAGCATTAATAATGGCTTTACCATGTGCACCGGATCCTATGGCGTCCGCGCCGATAACGATCTGGTGAAGATGGTGGAGACCTTTGGCGATCGCATTCACTTTACCCATCTGCGCTCCACCTGCCGTGAAGCGAACCCGAAAACCTTCCACGAGGCGGCGCACCTTAGCGGCGACGTTAATATGGTGGCGGTGGTGGATGCGATTCTGCGTGAAGAGCAGCGGCGTAAGCAGGCCGGCGATCTGCGCCCGATCCCCTTCCGTCCGGATCATGGTCATCAGATGCTCGACGATCTGCGCAAGAAAACCAACCCAGGCTATTCGGCGATTGGCCGTCTCAAGGGGATGGCGGAAGTACGCGGCGTGGAGCTGGCGCTGAAGATGACCAAATACCCTGAACTGTTGTAATCGCGGCAATGGGGATAATAAAAAGGACAGCCAGCGGCTGTCCTTTTTTATGTCAACTCGTCACGGAAGATTAATCCGCGCGGCCCATATAGCGGCACTCTTCGATATGAATGCGGATTTTCTCACCGGTGGTCAGGTATTCCGGCACCTGAATCACCAGGCCAGTGCTCATGGTGGCGGGCTTGGTGCGGGAGCTGGCGGATGCCCCTTTAATCCCCGGCGCGGTTTCGATAATTTCCAGGTCCACGGTCTGCGGCAGCTCAAGCGCCAGCAGCTGCCCATCCCAGGTCAGCACCTGCATATCCGGCATGCCGCCTTCCGGAATAAACTGCAGCTCTTCTTCGATCTGCTCTTTTGTGAAGGTGTAAGGGGTGTAGTCTTCTTTATCCATGAACACGTATTCGTTGCCATCGACATAAGAGAAGTCAACGAAACGGCGGGTCAGGGTCACGGTATCGACGATATCGTCGCCTTTGAAGCGCTCTTCTACTTTCAGGCCGGTACGCACATCGGAGAAGCGCATTTTATACAGTGTCGCAGCACCGCGGGCGCTGGGTGACTGAATATCGATATTTTTCACAATCAGCAGCTTGCCGTTGTAATTCAGCACCATACCTTTTTTAATTTCATTCGCTCTTGGCATTGCAGTAATCCTGTCACTTAACGAGTCAAAAATATCGCGTAAAACTACTCGCGCCCGGGCGTTCAGGCAAGTGGAATTCGCGAGTTTTGCTATCTTCTGGCAAAACGTTTAGGCTGTGGCGCAAAATGAGCGTTCGGGAGCTGGGTTGTGGAATGTCGTACTGATTGTGGCGCATGTTGCATCGCCCCCTCTATATCATCGCCGATCCCCGGCATGCCGCAGGGCAAGCCGGCCAACACTCGCTGTATTCAGCTCTCCGAGCACAATCTGTGCCTCATTTTCGGTTCCCCACTGCGCCCGAAGGTGTGCGCCAGCCTGCAGCCCTCGCCGGAGATGTGCTTGACTCATCGTGATGAAGCCATTACCTGGCTGCTGGCGCTTGAGCTGGCCACCGCGCCCTGAGCTTAAAGCAGCAAATGAGACAGGTTTTTGATATGGACGCTGAGGCCGTCCAGCAGCGCCTGGACGCGCAGCGGAAGAATGTCCCGTCGCTGGTAGATAAGCCAGGCCTGCAGATCGATACAGCGCTCCTTTTTCAGACAGGGAACCAACTGTCCTGCCGCCAGCTCGGTGGCGAGTGAATAGTAGGGCGCATAAACGATCCCCATCCCCAGCTTCGCCAGCTCCACCGCCGGCAGCGTGTTATCGCACACGAATCCCCCCTTTACCGTGAGATTAAGCGGTTTGCCGTTTTTGCTTTTGAAGGTCCAGATATTGTCGCTGCCGCCCAGCATACGCAGGGTGATGCACTCATGATCCACCAGCGCCTCCGGTTCGGCGATAGGGTGTTGCGCGAGGTAATCCGGGGAGGCGAAGACGCCGGTACGAAAGCGGGTAAACGGGCGGGCGATGAGGTTTTCATTCTGTGGCTTAAAGGGGCTTATCAGCAGATCGCAGTCGCTATTGAAAATGGCGCCGTATTTCTGTTCCCGCTCGCTGGCGTTGCGGGTGACCAGATTGATCTGCAGCTCCGGCAGCGTTTTTCTTAGCGCTGGCAGAATATAGCGCCCGAGAAACTGGTGGATGCCGATGGGCGCTCCAAGGGTGACAACGCCCTGCAGTGTGTTCTTATAACGGTCGGCGAGGTTGATAAGCTGCTCATGCTGCGCAAGAACGGCGCTGCTGGCGTGAATAAACTGCTCGCCGAACTCGGTACGCACCAGTTCCCTGGCGGTGCGCAGAAAAATAGCCAGACCGACTTTCCGCTCCACGCTGGTCAGCGTCCGTGAGACGTTAGACTGGGGCATATTCAGGCGCTGGGCTGCCCGGCTTACGCTGGCGGTTTCGGCGATGGCGCAGAGGATCCTCAGCTCGTCCATTTTAAAGTCTTTCAACATCTTATCGCTGCCTGATATTAATGGTATATCAAAAATGATATATCAGTTTGGCTGAATTGCCATGTGATTTATTGATCCGCTGAACGTATGATGGCCTTTGCGTTGAACAGTCGTTTATTTAAGGAAATCTGTGCGTTTTATTGCTTCTTTTGTGGTTCTCGACGTGATTAAAAATAACGATCTTCCCGCTGGCTTACTGAGTGTATATGCACCATGCTGCTTAATTATTTTGCTTTGTTTGTATTAATACTGGTATTTCTCATATTGTTTTATGGAGTTATTATTATCCACGATATTCCCTATCACATCGCGCAAAAACGCCAGCATCCCCATCAGGACGCGATTCATGTAGCAGGCTGGATAAGCCTGTTTACCCTGCATGCTATCTGGCCTTTTCTGTGGATCTGGGCCACGTTGTACCGGCCTGATCGTGGCTGGGGGATGGCCTCACAGACCGAAGGACATCAGCAGCGAGCGGAGCTGGAGAAACGCATTGCGTTACTTGAAGCGGCATTAAAAAACAGCCAGCAGGCGTCGGTGGAGAATAGCGAGAAATAATATGGATCTGTTAATTATCCTTTGCTATGTCGCCATTGCCTGGGGCGTGTTTAAAATATTTCGCATTCCAGTAAATAAATGGACGATCCCCACCGCTATATTAGGCGGAATAGTGATCGTCGGTGCGCTAATATTAACGATGAACTATAACCACCCCTATACGATGCGAGCGCAAAAAATTGTCGTCTCCATTCCGATGGTGCCGCAGGTATCAGGCGAGGTGGTGGAGGTGACCAGTAAAACCAATGTGTTAATGAAGAAGGGCGAACTGCTGTTTCGCATCGACGATACCCGCTACCGCGCACGGCTGAACAAGCTGAAAGCCGATCTGGCGGCCGAGGAGGCCACGCTGCGGGCGAAGCAGGCAACCATTGACGATGCCAGCGCCAGAGTACAGCAGGCGCAGGCGGAGTACGACCGGGTCACCCGCGACTACCAGCGCTATGCCCAAGGAGCGGCCATGCCGGTGAATCCTTTTTCGGAACAGGATGTGACCCATGCCAGGCAGCAGGTGCAGATCCAGTCGGCGGTACTGCAGGCGGCGAAAGCGCAATTACAAAACGCCCGAGAGCAGGTATCCGGACGCTACCACGGGCTGGATGCCAATATTGCCAGCCTGAAATCGCAGATCCTTGAAGCGGAGTATAATCTGGCGCAAACCGTGATTCGCGCGCCGAGCGACGGCTACGTCACCCAGCTTCTGGCGCGGCCGGGGATGACCGCGGTGCGTCTGCCCTTCAAGCCGGTGCTGGTGTTTATTCCCCAGCAAAAGCGCCAGGTGGTGGCGGTATTCCGCCAGAATTCGGTCCTGCGTCTGACGGCCGGGGATAGCGCGGAGGTGGTGTTTAACGGTCTGCCGGGCAGCGTCTACAGCGGTAAGGTATCGCGGGTGTTGCCGACCGTCCCGGACGGCAGCTACCAGGCCAGCGGCGCGCTGCAAGGACTGAACGCCGGGGCAGGGAAAGAGGGCATTTACGTGCTGATCGACCTCGATCCCCATCCGGAAGTGGAACATTTACCGGACGGGGTCAGCGCCCAGGCGGCGGTGTATACCGATTATTTTGCCCATGTGTCGATTATGCGCAAAGTGCTGCTGCGCATGACCAGCTGGCTGCATTATCTCTATCTGGATCATTAATCCCCATTGCCCGGCTCCGGCCGGGCAACCTTATCTAGACGTCCCTGATCCGCCACAGGCAGGCCTGCGTGGCGATCCCCATGACCAGCGCAATCCAGAACACCGCATGATAGCTCCAGATCTCTGCCACCACGCCCGCCAGTGAGCCGGCGATGATCCAACCGACGCGGGTGGTATTGGTGTAGAGGGTGGTGGCAGCGCCTGCCTGCCCGGGCATCAAATCCTGGAAATAAAGCATGCCAATCCCGGCGAGGATCCCAATATAGATGGAGTTCAGCACCTGCATAGCCAACAGCAGCCCCGGCGTATGCACCGTCAGCATGCCCACATAAAACAGCACCCCAGCCACCGCGGAGAGGCGCATCAGAAAGCGTTTACCGAAGCGCCGGGCATAGTAACCGGCAATCAGCATGGTGGGGATTTCCAGCCCGGCGGCGGTACCCATCATCAGGCCGGCCTGCTTCTCCGGCAGATGCAGCTCGTTAATGATAAACAGCGGCATATTAATGATGTACAGGCTGTTCGTGCCCCACATCAGCGTGCAGATGCTGAACAGCAACAGCGCATCGCGGCGGTGCGTGCGCGGGGCTTCCAGCCGGCCGGTCGCCACCGCCTTCGCTTTGCGCATGCTGGGCAAGAACAGCCAGACCATTATCCCGCAGACGATAAACGCCGCCGCGGCGCTGAGGTACATCGCGGTAAAGCCAAACCCCATGGCCAGCGCATAGGCCAGCGGGGGACCAATCACCCATGCCAGGGAAACCTGGGCGCGCAAAATGGAGCTGAACATTACCGCTTCGCGGCCGGTTTTGTCGGCATGCTCGCGCGCGAGGGCGAACATCTGTGGGTTGGCGGTCGAACCAAAGCTGCTGAGGAAGACGCCGACGAACAGCAAAATGAAGTAGTTCCGGTTCCAGGCAAACAGCACGCAGGCCAGCACTCCCAGCAGGCAGCAGACGACAATCAGCTGCTTGCGGTCGCCCTGACGGTCAGAACGTCCGGCGAGGAACTGGCTGACCAGAATGCCTATGACGGCGCTGCCGGTAAAAAAGAAACCCACCATCGCCGGGCGGACGTGTACTTCATTGGTCAGAAACAGGCTCAGGGTCGGCGTCTGCAACGCCCCGGCAATGCCCGTCAGAAAGGCGACGATAAGGAAGGCGGAAGAGGTGACATCGAACCCGCGTCGGGGAAGGGCGGCGCTTCGGTTTTCCATGTGTTTGGTTTTCTGTAGTTTCAGGAGACGGCGCGGAGTTTACGCCTGCTGGCTGAAAATAAACAGTAGTATGGCACGAATAATTAAAAAGGCGTTTCAAAATACAAGGTTCAGCAAAAAGCTGACGCTTACCCCAGCCAGGCGCCAGGGCTTCAGCAAAAGTGTGCAGTACCTCTAAGTTCTGCAATCAAGTCGCTGACGTACCTTGCGCATTGAGCAAGAAAGGTACAAAATTCTTGAAACGTTTCAGCGTCATTCGACATATCGTTCACCGTCAGATGGCGCCTTTTTTCTCAAGTTAGCTGAAACGATTCAATTCAGCAGGAGAGGAGAACCATGTTCCAGTTATCTGTGCAGGATATTCATCCCGGCCAGCAGGCCGGTAATAAAGAAGAGGCCATCCGGCAGGTCGCCGCCGCGCTGGTCAGCGCCGGCAACGTGGCCGATGGCTACGTGAACGGCATGCTGGCCCGCGAGCAGCAGACCTCGACCTTCCTCGGCAACGGGATCGCGATCCCGCACGGCACGACGGATACGCGTGATCAGGTGCTGAAGACCGGCGTTCAGGTGTTTCAGTTCCCGCAGGGCGTCACCTGGGGCGAAGGGCAGACCGCCTATGTGGCGATCGGGATTGCCGCCAGCTCAGATGAACACCTCGGCCTGCTGCGTCAGCTGACCCACGTGCTGAGCGATGACGCCGTCGCCGCCCAGCTGCAGTCCGCCACCACCGCGGAAGAGCTGCGTGCGCTGCTGATGGGAGAGAAACAGAGCGAAGCGCTGAAGCTGGATAACGAGACCCTCAGTCTCGACGTCGCGGCCAGCGATCTGCTGACCCTGCAGGCGCTGAACGCCGCGCGTCTGAAAGAAGCAGGCGCGGTGGATTCCGCCTTCGTTAGCCACGTCATTAACGATACGCCGCTGAACCTCGGTCAGGGCATCTGGCTGAACGACAGCGCTGAAGGCAATCTGCGCAGCGCCGTGGCGGTCAGCCGCGCCGCCACCGCCTTCACCCGCGACGATCAGCCGGTTTCCCTGCTGGTCACGGTGGCGATGACCGACGAGCAGCCAACCGCGGTGCTGAACCGCCTTAGCAAGCTGCTGCTGGACAAGAAAGCTGACCATCTGCTGAAAGCCGACGCCGCCACCGTGCTGGCGCTGCTGACCAGCGACGACGCGATTGCCGAAGATGTGCTGAGCGCCGAATTTGTGGTGCGCAATGAGCATGGCCTGCATGCCCGTCCGGGCACCATGCTGGTCAACACCATTAAACAATTTTCCAGCGACGTCACCGTCACTAACCTCGACGGTTCCGGCAAGCCGGCCAACGGTCGTAGCCTGATGAAGGTCGTGGCGCTGGGTGTGAAAAAAGGTCACCGTCTGCGCTTTACCGCGCAGGGTGAAGATGCGCAACAAGCGCTGGATGCGATTGGCGAAGCGATCGCCGCAGGCCTTGGGGAGGGCGCATAAATGAGCAGACGTGTAGCAACCATTACTTTAAACCCGGCGTACGATCTGGTGGGCTTCACCCCGGAGATCGAGCGCGGTGAAGTGAACCTGGTGCGTACCACCGGCCTGCACGCCGCCGGGAAAGGCATCAACGTGGCGAAAGTGCTGAAAGATCTTGGCATTGACGTCACCGTCGGCGGCTTCCTGGGGAAAGACAACCAGGATGGCTTTCAGCAGCTGTTCAGCGAGCTGGGGATCGCCAACCGTTTCCAGGTGGTGCAGGGCCGGACCCGCATCAACGTTAAGCTGACGGAAAAAGATGGCGAAGTGACCGATTTCAACTTCTCCGGCTTCGAAGTGACCCCGGGCGACTGGGAACGCTTCGTCAACGACTCCCTGAGCTGGCTCGGGCAGTTCGATATGGTCTGCGTCAGCGGCAGTCTGCCGTCCGGCGTCAGCCCGGAGGCCTTTACCGACTGGATGACCCGTTTGCGCAGCCAGTGCCCGTGCATCATTTTCGACAGCAGCCGCGAAGCGCTGGTTGCCGGACTGAAAGCGGCGCCGTGGCTGGTGAAACCGAACCGTCGCGAGCTGGAAATCTGGGCTGGCCGTAAGCTGCCGGAGATGAAAGACGTTATCGACGCCGCCCATGCGCTGCGCGAGCAGGGGATCGCTCACGTAGTGATTTCCCTGGGCGAAGAGGGCGCGCTGTGGGTGAACGCCTCCGGCGAGTGGATTGCCAAACCGCCTTCAGTCGAAGTGGTCAGCACCGTTGGCGCCGGCGATTCGATGGTCGGCGGCCTGATTTACGGCCTGCTGATGCGTGAATCCAGCGAACATACCCTGCGCCTGGCGACCGCTGTCGCTGCCCTGGCCGTCAGCCAGAGCAATGTAGGGATCACCGACCGTACCCAGTTGGCCGCGATGATGGCGCGCGTCGACTTACAACCCTTTAATTGACAGCAGGAGAGGCATAATGAAAACGCTGCTGATTATTGATGCCGGACTCGGACAGGCGCGCGCCTATATGGCGAAAACCCTGCTGGGCGCCGCCGCGCCAAAAGCGCACCTTGAACTGATTGATAACCCCAACGACGCCGAACTGGTGATTGTTCTAGGGTCGGCGCTGCCCACTGACAGCGCGCTGAACGGCAAACAGGTTTTCCTCGGCGATATTAATCGCGCCGTGGCGCACCCGGAGCTGTTCCTGAGCGAAGCCAAGGGCCATGCGACGCCGTACGCGGCGCCTGCCGCCGCGGCAGTCCCGGCGGCCACCAGCGGACCGAAACGTATTGTCGCGGTCACCGCCTGTCCGACCGGCGTTGCCCATACCTTTATGGCCGCTGAAGCCATTGAAACCGAAGCGAAAAAACGCGGATGGTGGGTGAAAGTGGAAACTCGCGGCTCCGTCGGCGCGGGCAATGCTATCACCCCGGAAGAGGTGGCCGAGGCGGATCTGGTGATCGTCGCCGCTGATATCGAAGTCGACCTGGCGAAATTCGCCGGCAAGCCGATGTATCGCACTACCACCGGTCTGGCGCTGAAGAAAACCGCCCAGGAGCTGGACAAAGCGGTGGTGGAAGCCAAACCGTACCAGCCTTCCGGGAAACCTCAGGCTGCTGGCGAAGGTAAAAAAGAGTCGGCGGGCGCCTACCGCCACCTGCTGACCGGCGTCTCCTACATGCTGCCGATGGTGGTGGCGGGCGGCCTGTGTATCGCGCTCTCCTTTGCCTTCGGGATCAAAGCGTTTGAAGTAAAAGACACCCTGGCGGCGGCGCTGATGCAAATCGGCGGCGGCTCGGCCTTCGCGCTGATGGTGCCGGTGCTGGCGGGCTTTATCGCCTTCTCTATTGCCGACCGTCCGGGTCTGACCCCGGGTCTTATCGGCGGTATGCTGGCGGTCAGCGGCGGCTCCGGCTTTATCGGCGGGATCATCGCCGGTTTCCTTGCCGGTTACGTGGCGAAAGCCATCAGCACTAAGCTGAAACTGCCGCAGAGTATGGAAGCGCTGAAGCCAATCCTGATCATTCCGCTGGTTTCCAGCCTGATCGTGGGCCTGGCGATGATCTACCTGATCGGTAAACCGGTCGCCGGTATCCTCGCCTGGCTGACCCACTGGCTGCAAACCATGGGCACCGCCAACGCGGTTCTGCTGGGCGCGATCCTCGGCGCGATGATGTGTACCGACATGGGCGGCCCGGTGAACAAAGCGGCCTATGCCTTCGGCGTTGGCCTGCTGAGTACCCAGACTTACGCGCCGATGGCGGCGATCATGGCGGCCGGTATGGTGCCTCCGCTGGCGATGGGTGTCGCGACGCTGGTTGCCCGCAATAAGTTCGACAAAGGGCAGCGGGAAGGGGGCAAAGCCGCGCTGGTTCTCGGCCTGTGCTTTATCTCTGAAGGGGCGATTCCTTTTGCCGCACGTGACCCGATGCGCGTGCTGCCTTGCTGTATCGTCGGCGGAGCGGTAACCGGCGCTATCTCGATGGCAATTGGCGCAAAACTGATGGCGCCGCACGGCGGGCTGTTTGTTCTGCTGATCCCGGGGGCGATTACGCCAGTGCTGGGCTACCTGCTGGCGATTGTCGCCGGGACGCTGGTGGCGGGCCTGTCCTACGCGGTGCTGAAACGCCCGGAAGCGCAGGTAGCGGAAGTCGAAAAAGCGGCATAATCTCTCCGCAATAAAAAAGGGCCGACAGTTCGGCCCTTTTTTTATGTCTCTGTTTACGCCACTTCGGCGATCTGCTGCGCCCGCAGCCAGGCTATCTCTTCCGCCCAGATATCCGGGTTGATGGTTTCCAGAATCAGCGGAATACCGTCGAAGCGGCTGTCCTGCATGATCCAGCTGAAGCAGTCGTGGCCGATGTTGCCTTCCCCCAGACTATGGTGACGGTCAACCCGGCTGCCAAAGGCGCTCTTGGCATCGTTGAGGTGCATGCCGCGCAGATACTGAAAGCCGACGATACGCTCGAAGTCGGCAAAGGTCTTCTCGCAGGCTTCGGCGCTGCGCAGGTCGTAGCCGGCGGCGAAGGCGTGGCAGGTATCGATGCAGACGCCGACGCGGGTTTTATCTTCCACGCCATCGATGATGGCCGCGAGATGATCGAACTTAAAGCCGAGGTTGCTGCCCTGGCCGGCGGTGTTTTCGATCACGGCGGTGACGCCTTCGGTCTTGGCCAGCGCGATATTGATCGATTCGGCGATGCGCGCCAGGCACTCCTCCTCCGGGATCTGCTGCAGATGGCTGCCGGGGTGGAAGTTGAGCAGCGTCAGCCCCAGCTGCTGGCAGCGGGTCATCTCATCGATGAAGGCATCACGGGATTTTTCCAGCGCTTCTTCCACCGGATGGCCGAGGTTAATCAGGTAGCTGTCGTGCGGCAGGATCTGCCCGGGGCCAAAGTGATACTTTTCACAGGCGGCTTTGAATTCGGCGATGGTCTCGTCGCTGAGCGGCGCGGCGCGCCACTGGCGCTGGTTTTTGGTGAAGAGGGCGAAGGCGGTTGCTTCGATTTCGGCGGCGCGAATGGCGGCATTGGCCAGTCCACCTGAGGCGCTCACGTGCGCTCCTACGTATTTCATAAAAAAACTCCAGTTAAAGCCGCTGGGGGGTGGGTAATGATAGCGGCTTAACTGGAGAAAGATGTAGTGCTTTATGCCATCAGGCTGTGAATCGCGACGTTAATGGCCCCGCCGCCGACAATCAACCAGACGAACAGCATCAGCGCCATCAGCAGCGGTTTCGCCCCGGCTTTTTTCAGCGCGCTGACGTGAGTGGTCACCCCAAGAGCGGCCATGGCCATCGCCAGCAGGACGGTATCCAGCGTCACCAGCATATCCACGACCGCTTTCGGCAGCAGATGGAAGGAGTTAAACACTGCCACCAGGATGAACATAATGGCAAACCACGGAATGGTGATTTTGCTTTTCTCGCCGTTACCCGCCGGGGTCAGCTGTTTAACACGCGCCGCCAGGAACAGCAGGAACGGGGCCAGCATCATCACGCGCAGCATTTTAGCGATAACCGCGGCATTCTCCGCATCCGGGCTGACCGCATGGCCGGCGGCGACGACCTGCGCCACTTCATGCATGGTGGAACCCATATAGATCCCGTAGGTCTCCGGGGTAAACCAGTGCGCCAGCAGCGGGTACATCGCCGGGTAGAGGAAGATGGCGATGGTACCGAAGATCACCACCGTGGCGACGGCGACGGTCACTTTACTGGCTTCGGCTTTGACCACCGGCTCGCTGGCGAGCACAGCTGCAGCGCCGCAGATGCTGCTGCCGGCGCCGATCAGCCAGCTGGTGTGCTTATCGAGCCCAAACACTTTCTGGCCCAGGAAGCAGGCGATGAAAAAGGTGCTGGAGAGCGTCAGAACGTCAATCAAAATACCGCTCACGCCGACGTCGGCAATCTGGGCGAACGTCAGGCGGAAGCCGTAGAGGATGATCCCCAGGCGCAGCAGATGCTGTTTGGCGAAGATCACCCCGCCGTCGCAGGGTTGCCAGATTTTCGGATAGACCGTGTTACCGACGACCATCCCGAACAGGATAGCGAGGGTCAGGGCGCTGAAGCCCGCCCCGGCAATGGCCGGAAAGCTACCGGCCCACAGGGCGGCGCCGGTCAGGGCGGCGGTCAGCGCCAGGCCTGGGACAAAATGCCACAGGGAACGATGTTTGGTGGGTAAAGTGAGTGCTGTCATAACCTTCTCCTTTGTCTGCCTAAAGGTTACGCCGCGCGGGATTAAATATAAAATTGATTATATGTTTATAATCAATCGTAATAAGTGGTTAATGACCGCTTCGCCGGTGACAATGGGGCAGGGGAGTGAGGCGCGGAGGCGAGCTGTTCTTGTCAGCAAGACGATGATTTTGTGACGTAAGGGGATTTTCCTTCCATCAGCCGCCTCGATTTGTGTCACCATAGTAAGAAAGGTTATTCAGACTGGATTACTCAACGGGTGGGTTATGCATATTACGCTGCGGCAGCTGGAAGTGTTCGCCGAAGTCCACAAGAGTGGGTCGACCACTCAGGCGTCACAGATGCTGGCGCTTTCGCAATCTGCGGTCAGCGCCGCGCTGACCGATCTGGAAGGGCAGCTCGGCGTACAGCTGTTCGACCGCGTCGGCAAGCGGCTGGTGGTCAATGAGCATGGACGGTTGCTCTATCCGCGCGCCCTGGCGCTGCTGGAGCGGGCCCTGGAGATCGAGCAGCTGTTTCGCGGCGACAACGGGGCGATTCGGGTCTACGCCAGCAGCACCATCGGCAACTATATTATGCCGGAGATCATCGCCCGCTATCGCCATGACTTCCCGGATCTGCCGGTTGAGCTGAGCGTGGGCAACAGCCTGGACGTGATCAACGCCGTTGCCGACCTACGGGTGGATTTCGGTCTGATCGAGGGGCCGTGTCATGCCGCTGATATTATTGCCGAGCCGTGGCTGGAAGATGAGCTGGTGGTGTTTGCCGCGCCTGACTCGCCGCTGCTGGCGGGGGAGGTGACCCTGCAGCAACTGGCCGAGGCGCCGTGGATCCTGCGCGAGCATGGATCCGGCACCCGGGAGATTGTCGATTACGTTCTGCTGTCGCATCTGCCGGCGTTTCATCTGGGGATGGAGCTCGGCAACTCGGAGGCGATCAAACACGCGGTACGCCATGGGCTGGGGATCAGCTGCTTATCGCGGCGGGTGATTGCCGAACAGCTGGCCTCCGGCACGCTGGCGGAGCTGAAAGTGCCGCTGCCCCGGCTGACGCGCACGCTATGGCGGATCCACCACCGGCAGAAGCATATTTCTAAAGCATTACAATGTTTTCTGCAGTATTGCCAGGTGTAGCGATCCGGCTTTATCGCCTGATAATGGTGGGGGGAATTTGCTGGCAATTCCGCAGGTTAGTGCTTTACTAATAATTTGCGGTCGATCATGAAGCTCTCTTATAACTTTGCATTTGTACCGGATGGAACCCCGATCGTCTGCTACAATCGCGCCTCATTTTTTGGATGGATAGCATTATCACATGGTTTCGGAAACTAAAACCACAGAAGCGCCCACGCTACGTCGTGAACTGAAGGCGCGCCACTTGACCATGATCGCCATCGGCGGTTCCATCGGTACGGGTCTTTTTGTTGCCTCTGGCGCAACGATTTCGCAAGCAGGTCCCGGCGGGGCGCTGCTGTCTTATATTCTGATCGGTCTGATGGTCTATTTCCTGATGACCAGCCTGGGCGAACTGGCGGCGTTTATGCCGGTGTCCGGTTCCTTCGCCACCTACGGGCAGAATTATGTTGAAGAGGGCTTTGGCTTCGCGCTGGGCTGGAACTACTGGTACAACTGGGCGGTAACGATCGCCGTTGATCTGGTGGCCTCGCAGCTGGTGATGAGCTACTGGTTCCCTGACACCCCGGGCTGGATTTGGAGCGCCTTGTTCCTCGGCATTATGTTCCTGCTGAACTGGATCTCGGTGCGCGGCTTTGGCGAGGCGGAATACTGGTTCTCGCTGATCAAAGTGGCCACCGTCATTATCTTTATCATCGTCGGCGTGATGATGATTGTCGGCATCTTCAAAGGGGCGCAGCCTGCCGGCTGGAGCAACTGGGGGATCGCGGATGCGCCGTTTGCCGGCGGCTTCTCGGCGATGATCGGCGTGGCGATGATTGTCGGCTTCTCCTTCCAGGGCACCGAGCTTATCGGTATTGCCGCCGGTGAGTCTGAGAACCCGGAGAAGAACATTCCGCGCGCGGTGCGCCAGGTCTTCTGGCGTATCCTGCTGTTTTACGTCTTCGCGATCCTGATTATCAGCCTGATCATTCCATATACCGATCCGAGCCTGCTGCGCAACGACGTTAAAGATATCTCCGTCAGCCCGTTCACGCTGGTCTTCCAGCACGCCGGTCTGCTGTCGGCGGCGGCGATCATGAACGCCGTTATCCTGACGGCCGTTCTGTCGGCGGGTAACTCGGGGATGTACGCCTCTACGCGTATGCTGTATACCCTGGCCTGCGACGGCAAAGCGCCGCGCATCTTCTCGAAGCTGTCGCGTGGCGGCGTGCCGCGCAACGCCCTGTACGCGACCACCGTTATCGCGGCGCTGTGCTTCCTGACTTCGATGTTCGGTAACCAGACGGTGTACCTGTGGCTGCTGAACACCTCCGGGATGACGGGCTTTATCGCCTGGCTGGGGATTGCCATCAGCCACTACCGTTTCCGTCGCGGCTACGTCCTGCAGGGTAACGATCTCAATAACCTGCCGTATCGTTCCGGGTTCTTCCCGCTGGGGCCGATCTTCGCCTTCGTGCTGTGCCTCATCATCACCCTGGGACAGAACTATGAAGCGTTCCTCAAGGACACCATTGACTGGGGCGGTGTGGCGGCGACCTACATCGGTATTCCGCTGTTCCTCGTCATTTGGTTTGGCTACAAACTGGCGAAAGGCACCCGCTTCGTTCGTTACAGCGATATGACCTTCCCGGACCGCTTTAAGCGTTAATCCCGGCGGTGATACAGCATAAGCCCTCTGATACAGAGGGCTTTTTTTATGTCCGCGCAGTTACAGCCTGACACAATTCTTCATAATTATATTGATAATAGAAATCATTATCTTTATCATTTCCGACCATTACGGATGAAGCCACTCCCCCGTCTCTGCCATGTGTACAGACTGACATCGGGCGACCAGCCACATCGACAAGAAAACAGCGAGTCTACCGCCGACAGAGCGGCAGGCCGCCAGCGCGTGTGAGCAGCACCTTTTTTGTTTGTTTGGTTGTACACCTCATGGAGATTTGGAATGTTCAGGTTAAACCCTTTTATCCGGGCGGGATTGTCTGCGTCCGTCGTATCGTTGGCGTTTCCGGCCCTGGCCGACGTGAATGAAGAAACGCTGGTGGTGACCGCCTCGGCGACTGAACAGAGCGTCAAAGACGCGCCGGCGAGCATCAGCGTCATCACTCAGCAGGATTTGCAGCGCAAGCCGGTCCAGAACCTGAAAGACGTACTGCGCGATGTGCCCGGGGTCCAGCTCACCAACGAAGGGGATAACCGCAAAGGCGTCAGCATCCGCGGTCTGAGCAGCAGCTATACCCTGATCCTGGTTGACGGCAAGCGCGTCAACTCGCGGAACGCCGTCTTCCGCCACAACGACTTCGACCTTAACTGGATCCCGGTGGATGCCATCGAACGTATCGAAGTGGTGCGCGGCCCGATGTCTTCCCTGTACGGCTCCGATGCGCTCGGCGGCGTGGTCAACATTATTACCAAAAAAATCGGCCAGAAATGGACCGGGACGCTGAGCGCTGATACCACCATCCAGGAGCACCGCGAACGCGGGGATACCTGGAACGGCCAGTTCTTCACCAGCGGCCCGCTGATCGACGGCGTGCTCGGGATGAAGGCCTACGGCAGCCTGGCGAAACGCGCCAAGGACGATCCGCAGTCCTCCAGCAATGCCACCGGCGAAACGCCGCGCATCGAGGGCTTCACCAGCCGCGATGGCAATGTTGAATTCGCCTGGACGCCGAACGACAGCCACGATTTCACCGCGGGCTATGGCTTTGACCGCCAGGATCGCGACTCCGATTCCCTTGACCGCAACCGCCTTGAGCGTGAGAACTACTCCCTGAGCCATAACGGCCGCTGGGATATGGGCAACAGCGAGCTCAAGTTCTACGGCGAAAAGGTGGATAACAAAAATCCGGGGCAGAACGGGACCATCACTTCGGAAAGCAATGCCATCGACGGCAAGTACGTTCTGCCGCTGGACATGATTAACCAGCTGGTGACCTTCGGCGGCGAATGGCGCCACGACAAGCTGAAAGATCCGGTCAACCTGAGCAGCGGCGGTCAGTCAACGTCGGCCAGCCAGTACGCCCTGTTTATTGAAGACGAATGGCGCATCATCGAGCCGCTGGCGCTGACCACCGGCATTCGTATGGACGACCATCAGACCTATGGCGATCACTGGAGCCCGCGCGCCTATCTGGTGTATAACGCCACCGATACCGTCACCGTCAAAGGCGGCTGGGCGACGGCGTTTAAAGCCCCGTCCTTGCTGCAGCTTAATCCCGACTGGACCACCAACTCCTGCCGCGGCTCGTGCAGCATCGTTGGTAACCCGGATCTAAAACCGGAAACCAGCGAAAGCTTCGAGCTCGGTCTCTACTACCGCGGGGAAGAGGGCTGGCTTGAAAATGTCGAAGGCAGCATCACCACCTTCCAGAATAATGTCGACGACATGATCGATGTTCTGCGCACCTCCAGCGCCAGCGAAGCGCCGGGCTACCCGAACTTTGTCGGCTGGAAAACCGTCAACGGCAAGCGCGTGCCGATCTTCCGCTATTTCAACGTCAACAAAGCGCGCATCAAAGGGGTGGAGACCGAGGTGAAGATCCCGTTTGGCGATGAGTGGAAGCTGACGGTGAACTACACCTACAACGATGGTCGCGATCTGAGCAACGGCGGCGACAAACCGCTGCAGACGCTGCCGTTCCATACCGCCAACGGCACGCTCGACTGGAAACCGCTGGATGACTGGTCCTTCTACGTGACGGCCAACTATACTGGCCAGCAGCGCGCGGTGAGCGCCACCGGCAAAACGCCGGGCGGCTATACCCTGTTTGACGTCGGCGCGGCGTGGCAGGTCACCAAGAATGTGAAACTGCGCTCCGGGGTGCAGAACGTGGGCGATAAAGATCTCAGCCGGGACGACTACAGCTATACCGAAGAGGGCCGTCGCTACTTTATGGCGGTGGATTATCGCTTCTGATTGCCGGCGCTAAAACGCGTCCTGTAGGCCTGAACATGCGCCGCGAAGCAGCTTCGCGGCGCATTTGCGTTTAGCCAAAGAGATGCTGCGCATGGAAGCGCAGATGGTCTTCAATAAACGAGGCAATGAAGTAGTAGCTGTGGTCGTAACCGGGCTGGATGCGCAGCGTTAACGGCCAGGCCTTCTGCCGCGCGACCTCCGCCAGTACCGCCGGCTGCAACTGTCCGGCAAGGAATGGATCGCTGTCGCCCTGATCGATAAGCGTCGGCACAGCGTCCGCCGGCTGGCTGGCCTGCATCAGGGCGCAGCTGTCCCAGGCGTGCCATGTCGATTCATCGGCGCCGAGATAGGCGGTAAACGCTTTCTTACCCCACGGCATCTGGGAGGGATTGACGATCGGCGCGAAGGCGGAGACGCTGACGTAGCGGCCGGGATTGTTGAGCGCCATGATAAGCGCGCCGTGACCGCCCATCGAGTGGCCGCTGATGGCGCAGCGGTCGCCGATGCTAAACTCGCTGCGGATAATCGCGGGCAGTTCGTCGCGCAGGTAATCGTACATTCGGTAGTGCGCCGCCCAGGGCGCCTGGGTGGCGTTCAGGTAGAAGCCGGCGCCTTGCCCCAGATCGTAACTGTCGTCGTTGGCCACCTCATCACCACGCGGGCTGGTATCCGGCATCACCAGCGCGATGCCCAGCTCGGCGGCAATGCGCTGCGCGCCCGCCTTGGTGGTAAAGTTTTCATCGTTACAGGTCAGCCCGGACAGCCAGTACAGCACCGGCGGCGGCGTTTCGCGCTCAGGCGGTAAAAAAATGCTGAACGTCATGGCGCAGTTCAGGACAGGGGAGTGATGACGCCAGCGTTGTTGCCGGCCGTCAAAACAGCGATGCTCTTCAAGCAGTTCCATGCAAGGCTCCTCGGAAGGGGTGTGCGCGTAAACGTTCATAATACAGATATTTCATTAGCCGGTGAGCAACTTTCACTTTCTCCTTTTGAGAACTTACTGCATCATTAATGCAACTTA
Organism: Klebsiella sp. GB_Kp047; assembly: GCF_040065235.1. Lineage (NCBI taxonomy): Bacteria > Pseudomonadati > Pseudomonadota > Gammaproteobacteria > Enterobacterales > Enterobacteriaceae > Klebsiella > Klebsiella sp. GB_Kp047. The sequence goes on from NZ_JBEAJG010000040.1 coordinate 186,211, forward strand.
TAGCCAACATGCCGGTGTAGCGATGGCGCTTATGGATGCGTACAGCGGTTGGATCATTCCGGATTCGGCGGTAGGGATTTGGCGCCGCGCTTGAGGCGAGACTTCGCGCCTTAATAAAAGGCAGCGCCAATTTCAATAATTATCGTTACGGCTACTGGATTCTGTGCGCCGCCTCACGCACAATGAATACAAACTTTGCCCCCAGAAAAAGCAAAGAGCGCCACACCTGCAGGAGAAACCCAAATGTCATCACTGAGTAAAGAAGCCGTCCTCGTTCATGAAGCGCTGGTCGCTCGTGGGCTGGAGACGCCGATGCGTGCGCCAGTACAAGAAATTGATAACGAAACACGCAAGCGTTTGATTACCGGTCATATGACCGAGATTATGCAACTGCTGAATCTGGATCTGAGTGATGACAGTCTGATGGAGACCCCGCATCGCATCGCCAAAATGTATGTCGATGAGATCTTCTCCGGACTGGATTATTCTCGCTTCCCGAAAATCACCGTCATTGAAAACAAAATGAAGGTCGATGAAATGGTCACTGTACGCGATATCACCCTGACCAGCACCTGTGAACACCATTTCGTCACCATCGATGGTAAAGCGACGGTAGCCTATATCCCGAAAGATTCGGTGATCGGCCTGTCGAAAATCAACCGTATCGTGCAGTTTTTCGCCCAGCGTCCGCAGGTCCAGGAGCGTCTGACGCAGCAGATCCTGATCGCGCTGCAGACGCTGCTCGGCACCAGCAACGTGGCGGTATCCATTGACGCGGTGCATTACTGCGTGAAAGCGCGCGGCATCCGCGATGCGACCAGCGCCACTACCACCACCTCCCTCGGTGGCCTGTTCAAATCCAGCCAGAATACCCGCCAGGAATTCCTGCGCGCAGTACGTCACCACAGCTAAAACGGAGCAGGGTACATGGAGAGAAATGTCACGCTGGACTTTGTCCGCGGCGTCGCCATCCTCGGTATCCTGCTTCTCAATATCAGCGCCTTCGGCTTGCCGAAGGCCGCTTACCTCAATCCGGCCTGGTCAGGAAGCGCGACCCTCAGCGATACCTGGACCTGGGCGCTTCTCGACCTGCTGGCGCAGGTGAAATTTCTCACCCTGTTCGCGCTGCTGTTTGGCGCCGGTCTGCAGCTTCTGCTCCCCCGCGGAAAACGCTGGATCCAGTCGCGCCTGACCCTGCTGGCGCTGCTTGGTTTCATTCACGGTCTTTTCTTCTGGGATGGCGACATTCTGCTGGCCTACGCCCTGGTGGGGCTGGTGAGCTGGCGCATGGTGCGCGAGGCGCAGCATGTCAAATCGCTGTTCAACACCGGGGTGGTGCTCTACCTCACCGGCATTGCGGTGCTGGTCCTGCTGGGGATGATCTCCGGACCCGCAGCCAATCGCTCCTGGGTCCCGGACGCGGCCAATCTGCAGTATGAGCAGTACTGGAAGCTGCACGGCGGCATGGAGGCGGTCAGCAACCGGGCGGATATGCTGTCGGACAATCTGCTGGCGCTCGGCGCGCAGTATGGCTGGCAGCTGGCGGGGATGATGCTGATAGGCGCGGCGCTGATGCGCAGCGGCTGGCTGAAAGGGCAGTTCAGCCAGCGTCACTATCGGCGCACCGGCGTGCTGCTGGTGGCGGCCGGGATGGCGGTGAATGTGCCGGCCATCGTCGCCCAGTGGTATCTGGCCTGGGACTATCGCTGGTGCGCGTTTTTACTGCAGGCGCCGCGTGAACTTAGCGCCCCGCTGCAGGCTATCGGCTATGCCTCGCTGGCCTGGGGCTACTGGCCGCAGCTCTGCCGTTTCCGCCTGGTGGGGGCTATCGCCTGCGTTGGACGCATGGCGCTGACCAACTATTTGCTGCAGACCCTGATCTGCACCACCCTGTTTTATCATCTCGGGCTGTTTATGCGCTTCGATCGTCTGCAGCTGCTGGCCTTTGTTCCCCCCATCTGGGCCGTTAACCTCCTTGTCTCATCACTCTGGCTGCGCCGCTTCCGCCAGGGGCCGGTGGAATGGCTGTGGCGTCAGTTAACCCTGCGTGCGTCAGGGACATCATTGAAAGACACATCCAGATAACGATCTCGATCACAATCATTAACAAAACGGATGTAAACGTTTCCAGCCGTGTGACCTCACTCACGTAGCGGACCGCGGGTCGCTGCCAGAATAGCCTCCTTGCTGAGCACAGGAGGTGAATGTGACGTGCTGTAATTCTCTTAAGGTCGCTGAGTATGATCACCATTCGTGATGTCGCCCGCCAGGCGGGCGTATCCGTGGCCACCGTGTCGCGGGTGCTGAACAACAGCGCGCTGGTGAGTCCGGATACGCGCGACGTCGTGATGAAAGCGGTGACCCAGCTGGGCTACCGGCCAAACGCCAATGCCCAGGCGCTGGCCACCCAGGTCAGCGATACCATCGGCGTGGTGGTGATGGACGTCTCCGATGCCTTCTTCGGCGCGCTGGTGAAAGCGGTGGATACCGTCGCCCAGCAGCATCAGAAGTATGTGCTGATCGGCAACAGCTATCACGAGGCGGAAAAAGAGCGCCACGCCATCGAGGTGCTGATCCGCCAGCGCTGCTCGGCGCTGATCGTCCATTCGAAAGCGCTCAGCGATGCTGAACTGAGCGACTTTATGCAACATATCCCGGGGATGGTGCTGATCAACCGCATCGTGCCGGGCTTTGCCCATCGCTGCGTGGGTCTCGACAACGTCAGCGGCGCGCTAATGGCTACCCGCATGCTGCTCAATCACGGCCACCAGCGCATCGGCTATCTCTCCTCAAATCACGGCATTGAAGACGACGATATGCGCCGGGAAGGGTGGAGCAAAGCGCTGCAGGAGCAGGGCATCATCGCCCCGGACAGCTGGGTCGGGTCCGGCTCCCCGGACATGCAGGGCGGCGAAGCGGCGATGGTCGAACTGCTGGGGCGGAATCTCGGCCTCACCGCCGTGTTCGCCTATAACGACAGCATGGCGGCCGGCGCGCTGACAACGCTAAAGGATAACGGCATTGTCGTGCCGCAGCATCTATCGCTGATTGGCTTTGATGATATTCCTATTTCCCGTTACACCGATCCTCAACTGACCACCGTGCGCTATCCGGTGATGTCGATGGCGAAGCTGGCCACCGAGCTGGCGCTGCTGGGGGCGGCCGGCAAGCTGGATCGCGAGGCGACGCACTGCTTTATGCCGACCCTGGTGCGCCGTCACTCCGTTGCCCAGCGGCAAACTGTGGGGCCGATCACTAACTGAAGCGGCAGCGGGATGTAACCGCTTTCAATTTGTGAGTAAATTCACAGTATATTAACATTCGCCTGATTATGATGGCAGCGTTTACCAGTCTGAACCACAAGGTGATGGGAAATCCTCACTTTTACTATTAGGAACAAGGCGTTAAACGAGTATTAGAGTCGTATTTTCCTGGAGCGTTACCCGACACGGAAGACCGAATTTTCGTCGTGAAATGCGTTGTGCGGTAACACTAATGCAACAAGTCCCGCCCGCACTTTTCACAAAAATGACCCTGCATAATAAAACCGGAGATTCCATGAATAAGAAGGTGTTTACCCTCTCTGCTGTAATGGCTGGTCTGTTATTTGGCGCCGCAGCACACGCAGCAGATACCCGTATCGGCGTGACGATTTATAAATATGACGACAACTTTATGTCGGTGGTGCGTAAGGCGATTGAAAAAGATGGCAAATCCGCGCCTGACGTCCAGCTGCTGATGAATGACTCGCAGAACGACCAGTCGAAACAAAACGATCAGATTGACGTGCTGCTGGCGAAAGGCGTGAAAGCCCTGGCGATCAACCTGGTTGACCCGGCTGCGGCGGGAACGGTCATCGAAAAAGCGCGCGGGCAGAATATTCCGGTGGTGTTCTTCAACAAAGAGCCTTCCCGTAAAGCGCTGGATAGTTATGACAAGGCTTACTACGTCGGTACCGACTCGAAAGAGTCCGGGATTATTCAGGGCGATCTGATCGCCAAGCACTGGAAAGCCAACCCGAACTGGGATCTGAATAAAGACGGCCAGATCCAGTACGTCCTGCTGAAAGGCGAGCCGGGCCATCCGGATGCGGAAGCGCGTACCACCTACGTTATCAAAGAGCTGAACGATAAAGGTCTGAAGACCCAGCAGCTGCAGATGGACACCGCTATGTGGGATACCGCCCAGGCGAAAGACAAAATGGACGCCTGGCTCTCCGGCCCGAATGCGAACAAGATTGAAGTGGTGATCGCCAACAATGACGCCATGGCGATGGGTGCGGTTGAAGCGCTGAAAGCGCACAACAAGAGCAGCATTCCGGTGTTCGGCGTTGACGCCCTGCCGGAAGCCCTGGCGCTGGTGAAATCCGGCGCGATGGCCGGTACCGTGCTGAACGATGCTAACAACCAGGCGAAAGCGACCTTCGAGCTGGCGAAAAACCTTGCCGACGGAAAAGAGGCGGCGGCAGGCACCAACTGGAAAATTGACAACAAGATTGTTCGCGTCCCCTACGTGGGGGTCGATAAAGACAACCTGAGCCAGTTTACCGGCAAATAATCGTGATGTGAGTTGCGGGCGTGGGTTATCCACGCCCGATTATTCCTGATACAGAACCAGACTCCTGCTGGCGTTATTGCGCCGGACGGGGCGTGCATGAACGCAGCCAGGTATAACTATGGTCAGCAATAATAGCGAACGGTCAGGCGAATATTTGTTGGAGATGACCAACATCAACAAATCGTTTCCTGGCGTCAAGGCTCTTGATAATGTCAACCTGAAGGTTCGTCCGCACTCCATTCATGCGTTAATGGGTGAGAACGGCGCCGGAAAATCGACATTATTAAAATGCCTTTTTGGGATCTATCAAAAAGATTCCGGCAGCATTCTTTTTCAGGGAAAAGAGATCGATTTCCATTCGGCGAAAGAAGCCCTGGAAAACGGTATTTCGATGGTGCATCAGGAATTAAACCTGGTCTTACAGCGTTCGGTCATGGACAACATGTGGCTCGGCCGCTATCCCACCAAAGGCATGTTTGTCGATCAGGACAAAATGTACCGGGATACCAAGGCTATTTTTGATGAGCTGGATATTGATATCGATCCGCGCGCCCGCGTCGGGACTTTATCGGTATCTCAGATGCAGATGATTGAGATCGCGAAGGCGTTTTCCTATGACGCCAAAATCGTCATCATGGACGAGCCGACGTCATCGCTGACGGAGAAAGAGGTCAACCATCTGTTCAAGATCATCCGCAAGCTGAAAGATCGCGGCTGCGGTATCGTCTATATCTCGCACAAAATGGAAGAGATTTTCCAGCTGTGCGATGAAATTACCATCCTGCGCGACGGCCAGTGGATCGCTACCCAGCCGCTGGAAGGGCTGGATATGGACAAGATCATCGCCATGATGGTCGGGCGTTCGCTCAATCAGCGCTTCCCGGATCGTGAAAACACCCCGGGGGAAGTCATCCTCCAGGTGCGCAATCTCACCTCCCTGCGCCAGCCCTCCATTCGCGATGTCTCCTTCGACCTGCATAAGGGCGAAATTCTCGGTATCGCCGGTCTGGTGGGCGCGAAGCGTACCGACATCGTGGAGACCCTGTTCGGGATCCGTGAGAAGGCCAGCGGCACCATTACCCTGCACGGGAAGAAGATCAACAACCACAGCGCCAATGAGGCGATTAACCACGGATTTGCGCTGGTAACCGAGGAGCGGCGCTCCACCGGAATTTACGCCTATCTGGACATCGGTTTTAACTCGCTGATCTCCAATATTAAGAAATATAAAAACAGCGTCGGCTTGCTGGATAACTCGCGGATGAAGAGCGATACCCAATGGGTGATTGACTCCATGCGCGTTAAAACCCCCGGCCAGCATACGCAGATTGGTTCGCTTTCTGGTGGTAACCAGCAAAAGGTCATTATTGGCCGCTGGCTGCTGACCCAGCCGGAGATCCTGATGCTGGACGAGCCGACGCGCGGTATCGACGTCGGTGCCAAATTCGAGATCTATCAGCTGATTGCCGAGCTGGCTAAAAAAGATAAAGGGATCATTATTATTTCTTCCGAAATGCCGGAACTGCTGGGGATTACCGACCGCATTCTGGTAATGAGCAACGGCCTGGTCGCGGGCATTGTTGAGACTAAAACCACCACGCAAAACGAAATACTGCGTCTTGCGTCATTGCACCTTTAAGATCAGGGGCTTCACATGAGTGCGTTAAATAAAAAGAGTTTTCTCACTTACCTGAAAGAGGGTGGGATATATGTCGTCCTTCTGGTCCTGTTGGCCATTATTATTTTCCAGGATCCGACATTTTTAAGTCTGCTCAACCTGAGTAATATTCTGACCCAGTCCTCGGTGCGTATTATTATTGCCCTCGGCGTGGCCGGACTGATCGTCACGCAGGGCACGGACCTCTCCGCCGGCCGTCAGGTGGGACTGGCGGCGGTGATTGCCGCCACCATGCTGCAGGCGGTGGATAATGCCAACAAGGTGTTCCCGGATATGGCGACCATGCCGATCCCGTTGGTCATCCTGCTGGTATGCGCCATCGGGGCGGTCATCGGCCTGATTAACGGGATCGTCATTGCCTATCTGAACGTAACGCCGTTTATTACCACTCTCGGGACCATGATCATCGTCTACGGCATTAACTCGCTGTACTACGATTTCGTGGGCGCGTCGCCGATCTCCGGCTTCGACAGTCACTTCTCCCATTTCGCGCAGGGGTTTGTGGCGCTGGGCTCGTTCCGCCTGTCCTATATCACCTTCTACGCGCTGATTGCCGTCTTCTTTGTCTGGATCCTGTGGAACAAGACGCGCTTTGGCAAAAACATTTTCGCTATCGGCGGTAACCCGGAAGCGGCGAAAGTCTCCGGGGTTAACGTGGCGTTGAACCTGCTGATGATCTATGCCCTCTCCGGGGTGTTCTACGCCTTCGGCGGCCTGCTGGAAGCCGGTCGTATCGGCTCGGCGACCAATAACCTCGGCTTTATGTACGAACTGGACGCCATCGCCGCCTGCGTGGTGGGCGGTGTATCGTTCAGCGGCGGGGTAGGGACCGTATTCGGCGTGGTGACAGGGGTAATTATCTTCACCGTGATCAACTATGGCCTAACCTACATTGGCGTCAACCCTTACTGGCAGTACATCATTAAGGGGGCGATCATTATCTTCGCCGTGGCGCTGGATTCCCTGAAATACGCCCGTAAGAAGTAATTTTTGCCTGAGTAAAAACCCGCGCCTGGCGCGGGTTTTTTTATACCTGAAACGGATGCGATGATGGAGGCTACTTTTCTTTCTGCAGCTCCAGCAGCTGCTCCGGCGTGACCGCCGGGTATGACTGGGCGTCATCCGGCACGTCGTGCTGCTGCGCCGGAATCGGGATTAAAGGGCCAAGGAAGCGCGGTTCCCGTTTGAAAATGTAGAGGTCCGCCAGCGCGCCGAAGCGGGCGCCGAATTCGCGCAGCCGCACGCTCCACATATCCTTCGGCGACGGCACCGCGTAGCACTGGGCCTGGATCCCCATATGCAGGGCGATAAACAGCGCCCGTTCGCAGTGGAAGCGCTGGGTGATGATAATGAAGTCGTTGGTGTCGAACACTTTGCGGGTGCGGACGATCGAGTCAAGCGTGCGGAAACCGGCATAGTCCAGCACGATATCCGCCGGATCGACGCCGCCTTTAATCAGGTCCCGGCGCATGGTCATCGGTTCATTGTAGCTTTGCAGAGCATTATCGCCGCTCAGCAGCAGATAGTTGACCTTGCCGCTGTTGTAGGCGTTCAGCGCGCCCTGGATGCGGTAGCGGTAATACTGATTGATCACCCCGGTGCGGTAGTATTTAGCGGTGCCCAGCACCACGCCGACCTGGCGGTAGGGGAGGTCCTGCAGCTCGTCATAGATATAGGGCGCGGTTTTCCAGCTCATCCAGCGGTCAAGACCCAGCACGGTCAACAGCAGCAGGCCGAGCAGGACTAACAGGCTGTAGAACACACGCTTTAACATGAACTTGGCTCAATAATAGACAACGGAGTCTTCAGGCTACTTTACCCGCCGGGTAAGCGCAAGAAACCCGCGTTTAATTGCGGGGATTTTCAGCAATATGAGCCGATCGCCGATCCCAGACCGGGCAAGGCGTAGCCGCAACCTGTTCTCCGGCCCTCCGGGAACGTCTCAGCGACTTTGAGGCTGTCAGGTCGGCAGTTTCAGCAGCCATAGCGATCTTCAGCTCGCAATGGCGCGAACGGTAGGTCGGGTAAGCGGAGCGCCACCCGACAACATAACGGCATAAAAGGTCGGCCGGATTAGACGAAACCGTCATCCGGCCATCTGCTCAGGCGCGCAGGCTGATTAACCTAACAGCACGCGCTCGATATTGTGGCAGCCCAGCGCCTTCAGGGTGGCGACGGTGGCGTCCCACTGAATCAGCGCCGCATCGGCTTTCTCCGCCAGGATCGCCCGCTGGATGTCCGGATAATCATAGCCGTTGAGGCTGAGAAGATTCAGCGCCCCCTGCAGCGGCGGCAGCGTCGGGTTGAACGCCGCGTTTTCCGCATAGCTGCCGCTGAAAAGGGTGCCATCTTTCAGCTCCAGCGCCACGCCGGAAGGCGAATGGCTATACGGCGCGTGGCAGCGGTTAGCGGCCTCAATCGCCGCCTGGGACAGGGCATCGCCGCTGACCGGGAAGCCGTGGTCCTGGTGGTCCATCAGCAGGGTTTTGATCTCCAGGTCTTTCGGGCCGAAGGCATCCGGCAGATAGTGCTGCAGAGCATGGGCTTCGCGACCGGGCAGATGAATGCGCAGCGCCAGTCCGCTGTTCAGTTCGTTCATAAACTGACGGCAATGGCCGCACGGCGTGTAGTTCACCGTGATAGCGCGCAGGGAGGTTTCACCGCGCAGCCAGGCGTGGCTGATGGCGCTCTGCTCCGCATGGACGGTCTGCTGCATGGTGGCGCCGAGAAACTCCATGTTGCCGCCAAAGTACCAGCGGCCGCTGACGCCGCGGGCGATAGCCCCGACGTTAAAGTGAGAAAGGTCGGCGCGCGCGCAGGCGGCGGCCAGCGGCAGTAGCGCAAAGGCCAGCGCGTCTTCGTCCAGACCTGTCGCCTGTTGCAGCGTCGCCACCTGATCGGCTTCGAGCAGCGCCGGGAAGTGCGGGTCGGCGAGCATCGGGGAGATGGCCGCCTGCAGGTCTGCTGCCAGGGTAGTCAAAGCAGCTTGAAAACGTGAGTGCATAGCGTTGCCTCATAACAATGTAATGGGGAACCAGTGTACGGGCGTCAAGGGGTTTCAAATGTGATTTACATCCCATTACTAATGCAACTTTTCTTTGTTGCATTAATAAATGTGACTTGAATCACAATTCATCCCACCACCGCGAGGATCAGCGGGAATAAAAATGGTGCCATCAACGAGGTGATGATCCCGCACAGCACCAGCGCCAGCGAGCTGAACGCTCCTTCCTGATAGTCCAGTTCCGCACAGCGGGCGGTACCGAGGGCGTGCGAGGCGGTGCCCATCGACAGGCCACGTGATGCTTTGGTGCGAATACGCATCAGGTTGAGCAGCGTATGGCCGAATACCGCGCCAAGGATACCGACAAAAATCACGCACACGGCGCTGATGGCCGGGATGCCGCCGATACTGCCGCTCACCGCCATCGCAATCGGCGTGGTCACCGATTTGGGCAGAACAGAGGCGGCGATTTGCGGCGTGGCGCCCATCAGCAGGGCCACGGTGGTGCCGGTGATCATCGCCACACAGCTGCCGATAAAGCAGATGGTGATGATCGATTTCCAGCGCGCGCGGATCTGGTGCAGCTGTTCATATAGCGGGAAGGCCAGCGCGACCACCGCCGGCTGCAGCAGATCGTTCAGGATCTTGCTGCCGGCAAAATAACGTTCATAGGAGATCCCAGTCAGCAGCAGAAAGGGAATAATCACCACCATCGCCACCAGCAGCGGGTTGAGCAGCGGGAATTTGAAGCGGGCCGCCAGTTTGCGGGCGAGGAAAAAGACGATCAGGGTAAGCGGTAGCGACCACCAGATTTCATGCATCATTTTTCTTTTCCTTTTGCCCAATCACTTTACGTTCGCCATGCACCAGATGGGAACTCCAGCTCACCACCACAAACACCACCAGCGTGCTGATGGCGCAGGAGATAACGACAGGCCCAAGCTGGGCGCGTAGCAGATCCCAGTACTGCATCACGCCGACGCCGATCGGCACGAACAGGAGCGCCATATAGCGGATCAGGATATTGCAGCCGGGGTTGACCCACTGCGGCGGCATGATTTGCAGCGCCAGCAGCACGAAGAGGATCAGCATGCCGATGATGCTGCCGGGGATGGTGATGGGCAGCAGCCCGGCGATAAATATTCCGGCGTACAAGCAGGCGTAAATCAGGACGAAAGCCCGCAGGTACTGCCAGATAATAGTCAGCGATTTACTCATGGTAATAACCCTTGATGAAGTGAATTCATCATACAATTAATCCCTAAAATGTGCTACCGATCACATCATGAATTCTATGCATAGCGCTTATAGCTTACGGGAACCATCGTCTCGCCCGTCAGAGTCCGAAGCCTTGCGGCTTAGACGGTTTCTCTCCCCACGCTACCTTGCTGGACGAGGCGCGGCAAATAAAGGTAAATGAGACGCCACAGACCCCTGTAAAGCATAGAGATTATCTCGCCGTTTTGCCGCCTCGGGCGTCCGGGGACCGGAGTGCGCTGGGTCGGACGCATTGAGCGCTTTCAACCAACGCCCGGAGGCGCTACCATAGCGCCTCTTTTTTTTCCGGGTAACGATATGCGTGTACTACTGGCGCCGATGGAAGGCGTGCTCGATTCGCTGGTGCGCGAGCTGCTGACCGAGGTTAACGATTACGATCTTTGCATCACCGAATTTCTGCGCGTGGTGGACCAACTGCTGCCGGTCAAATCGTTCTACAGGCTGTGCCCGGAACTGCATCATCAAAGCCGCACCCCGTCCGGTACCCGCGTGCGCGTCCAGCTGCTGGGACAATATCCCGAGTGGCTGGCGGAAAACGCCGCCCGCGCGGTGGCGCTGGGGTCGTGGGGTGTTGATTTAAACTGCGGCTGTCCGTCGAAGCTGGTGAACGGCAGCGGCGGTGGGGCGACGCTACTGAAAGATCCAGAGCTGATCTATCGCGGCGCGAAAGCCATGCGCGAAGCGGTCCCTGCGGATTTACCGGTGACCGTCAAGGTGCGTCTCGGCTGGGATAGCGGCGAAAGGCGCTTTGAAATCGCCGACGCGGTGCAGCAGGCAGGGGCCAGCGAGCTGGTGGTCCATGGCCGCACCAAAGAAGATGGCTACAAAGCAGAGCGCATCAACTGGCAGGCCATCGGCGAGATCCGCCAGCGTCTGACTATTCCGGTGGTCGCCAACGGCGAGATCTGGGACTGGCAAAGCGCGCAGGACTGTATGGCCGTCACCGGCTGCGATTCGGTGATGATTGGCCGCGGGGCGCTCAACGTGCCGAACCTCAGCCGGGTGATCAAATACAACGAACCGCGCATGCCGTGGCCGCAGGTGGTTCAGCTGTTGCAAAAATATACCCGTCTGGAAAAGCAGGGCGATACCGGCCTGTATCATGTAGCGAGAATTAAGCAATGGTTAGGCTATTTACGCAAGGAATATACCGAGGCGCTGACGCTGTTTAATGAAATTCGCGCCCTGCAAACCTCTGCTGAAATAGCGGTGGCGATCGGCCGCTATTAACCGCCATACTGTTATTCGCTTCACATATTATTACTTGCATGCCTATTGATGATAGGCATGGGTTGAATAAAGTGATAATGTGCGGTCAATCAATTCAGGATTGCTACTGAACTCAGGCAAAACCTAAGCACTTTCGTCATTCGTGGCGCAAAGTGCTTAGGTTTTTTTTTGGTAAAAATTCAGGGTGGATAAAATGATGATGCAAAACAATGAGATGTGAATAACGATTTCTCTGGCATTGTCGCGGTTTTATTACCGACGGACGCTTTTTGCCATTCATTTTTAAAAAAAGAAAACGGGTAAATAAATAGCCTGGGGATCCCCTTTGTTTTTATTCAGTCACGGTGGAGATCACAATGCATAACAAAAAAATAAATCAGCTTTTTATCGGCGCGGCGCTGGCGACTATGGCGCCCGCCGTGAACGCGGCGCAAACCCCGGCGTGGAACGGCAGCGTGCTGGGGTTTGAAGCCGGACAGCCAGGGCTGCTGGGCGATATGCTGGGCATTCGTCCCATCCTTGAAGAGAACGGCTTTCATTATAATCTTGGCTATCTTAACGAGATGGCCTACAACGCCGGCGGCGGCTATAACCATGATAAACATCTGGCCTATATTGACCAGGTGTCATTGACCTTTACCCAGGATCTGGAGCGCTGGACCGGCATACCGGACGCGCGGCTTGAGGGTAATATCGTCAACCGCAACCATGATGATAACCTCACCACGAAACGGCTGCAGGATCCGCGGGTCAGCTTTAACGATCTGTCGCAGGAGAGCTGGGGCGGCGGGTCGATCACCCGTCTCGGCTGGCTGACCTTCGCCCGCAGCTTTGACGACCGTCGCCTGACCTGGCGTATCGGCATGATGAACAAGGTGCAAACCTTCGACCAAATCATTCCCTGCGATTTCCAGCTGCTGACCCAGTGCGGCGGCAAATCGGCCAACTCGCTGACGTGGAATAACTGGAATATCCACACCTGGGGCACCACCCTCGAGTACAAGCTGACGCCGACGGTCACCCTCAAAGGCGGGGTGATGGAGCAGAACCCGCAGGCCGCCTCGCGCAGCCACGCCTGGAGCTGGTCGACGAAGGGCAGCAAAGGCATTTTACTGCCAATGGAGATCGAAACCCGCCCGCTGATTAATGGCCTTCCGGGGGCCTATAACCTCGGTGTGGTCTGGACTAACGCGCCGCAAAGCGACCTCTATAGCGGCAAATCTGGCGGCGCCGGGGCGACGGACCCGCAAGGCTACGCCGAGCACGACAGCACCTGGTTTATGTACGCTGGCCTGAACCAGCAGATTACCCGCCATGCCGACGATCCGCTGCGGGGAATGAGCGTCTCGCTGAGCGGCAGCCTCAGCGACCAGCGCAGCAACTATATCCACTCCGCCGTCGCCGCCTCACTGCGCTACCGCGGGCTGTTTGACGCCCGTCCGGAGGACTGGATCGGCTTCGGCCTGACGTGGATCGACATGAGCAGCCACTACGCGCGCAATCAGCGCTATATGAACCAGCTCAGCGGCGCCACCGACTATAACGATCCGGCCTGGCTGCCGGTGGCAGGCCACTCGCTGAATGGCGAACTCTATTATCGCTTCCGCCCGGTCTCCTGGCTGGAGCTGCAACCGGGCCTGCAGTACTGGCACCGTCCGGGCGGCGTTGCGCAGACCCAGGACGCGTGGGTGGTGGAGTGGAAAACCGTCGTGACCTTCTGATAGTCGCGATCTTTATCACGTTTTTTCACTTGTCAGGTTGAGCGCGCAGCAGAAGTTGTTACAGTGCTGCCGTTGGATTGCAACTGCTGCGGCAGGCAAAACCTGATCACCTGGCGTTTCGTCGGGGGTCAGGTTTTTTTGTTTCTGGGGTCTATATGCAAATCGCCAAAGTACTCAATAACAATGTGGTGGTGGTTCTCGACGAGCACCGGCGCGAACAGGTGGTGATGGGGCGAGGGCTGGCCTTTCAGAAACGCCCGGGCGACGTGCTGGACGACAGTAAAATTGAAAAAGTTTTCGCCTTACAAAGCGATGAGCTGGTCGGCCGCTTAGGCGAGCTGCTCAGTCAGATTCCGTTAGAAGTGATGACCACCTGCGATCGCATTATCGACCTGGCACGCGGGCGGTTGGGCAAGTTACAGGAAAGTTTGTACATCACGTTAACGGATCACTGTCATTTTGCTATCGAGCGGCAGAAAAAGGGCATCGCACTGCGTAACGTGCTGCTGTGGGAGATTAAGCGGCTGTATCCGAAGGAGTTCGCGCTGGGCCAGGAGGCAAGGGCCATCATTGCCAAAAGGCTAGGCGTGGCGCTGGCGGAGGATGAAGCCGGGTTTATCGCCCTGCATCTGGTGACGGCGCAGCTCAACAGCGAAATGCCGGAGGTCATGCACGTGACCCGGGTGATGCAGGAGATCCTGCAGCTGGTGAAGTATCAGCTGCAGCTGAACTACGACGAGGAGTCGCTGAGCTATCAGCGTTTCGTCACCCACCTGAAGTTTTTCGCTCAGCGGATGCTGACCCGCACGGTGGTGGAAGATGACGACGTCTCGCTGCACAGCGCGGTGAAAGACAACTACGCCAAAGCGTGGAAGTGTGCGGAAACGGTGGCGACGCATCTGCAAAAGCAGTATCAGCGTGCGCTGACCACCGAAGAAATTATGTTTCTTGCCATTCATATTGAACGGGTAAGAAAAGAGGGACGCTAAGTCTCCCGACAAACTGGATTGTTACTGCATGATGCAGGCAAAACCTGAGCGCGACGCCTACCGGCGTGGTTCTCGGGTTTTTTTTATTTTTACTACTCAGTCGCCGGTTGTCTGCGGGCAGCGGCAGTAAGGAAAAGAGCATGGAATATAAAGCACTCGCGCAGGATATTCTCAACCGCGTCGGCGGCAAAGAGAACATTGTGAGTCTGGTTCACTGTGCGACACGTCTGCGTTTTAAACTGAAAGATAACGGCAAAGCCGATGCCGAAGGGCTGAAGGCGAATCCGGGCGTCATTATGGTGGTGGAGAGCGGCGGCCAGTTTCAGGTGGTGATTGGCAACCACGTTCACGACGTCTGGCTGGCGGTGCGCCAGGAGGCGGGGTTAAGCGATGACAGCGAACCGGTTGCCGAGGAAAAAGCGGCCAAAGGATCGGTGTTAAGCCAGCTTATCGACATCATCTCCGGCATTTTTACACCGTTTATCGGCGTGATGGCGGCAACCGGTCTGCTGAAAGGCCTGCTGGCGCTGGCGGTGACCTGCGGCTGGCTTACGCCGGAGCAGGGGACTTATAAAATCTGGTTTGCTGCCAGCGACGCGCTGTTCTTTTTCTTCCCGCTGTTTCTTGGCTATACCGCCGGGAAGAAGTTTGGCGGCAACCCGTTTATCTCGATGGTGATTGGCGGGGCGTTAACCCACCCGCTGATGATTCAGGCCTTTGAGGCCAGCCAGGCGCCGGGCGCGGCGGTGGAGCACTTTCTCGGCATTCCGGTGACCTTTATCAACTACAGCTCGTCAGTGATCCCGATTATTCTCGCCTCATGGGTCTCCTGCTGGCTGGAGCGCAAGAGCAACGCGCTGCTGCCGTCATCGATGAAAAACTTTTTTACCCCGGCGATTTGTCTCGCCGTTGTGGTTCCGCTGACGTTTCTGCTGATTGGTCCTCTGGCGACCTGGCTCAGTCATCTGTTGGCCCAGGGGTATCAGATTATCTACGCGGTGGCGCCGTGGCTGGCGGGAGCGGCGATGGGCGCGCTGTGGCAGGTTTGTGTGATCTTCGGCCTGCATTGGGGGCTGATTCCGCTGATGATTAACAATCTGACGGTGCTTGGCCATGATTCCATGCTGCCCATGCTGTTGCCGGCCGTGATGGGGCAGGTCGGCGCGGTGCTGGGTATTTTGCTGAAAACCCGCGACGCCCGCCAGAAAGTGCTGGCCGGCTCTGCGTTTTCAGCGGGCATCTTCGGCATTACCGAGCCGGCTATCTATGGCTTAACATTGCCGCTGCGCCGGCCATTTATCTTCGGCTGCGTGGCGGGCGCCATTGGCGGCGCGATTGTGGGCTTCAGTAACGCTCACGTCTATTCATTCGGCTTCGGGAACATTTTTACTGTCGCACAAATGATCCCGCCCCAAGGGCTTGATAGCACCGTTTGGGGCGGCGTAGTGGGTATCTTCGCGGCGTTGATTATCTCCTGTGGTTTAACTTTCTTCGCCGGCCTGCCGCGCGCCAGCGCCGCGCCGGGCGCCGTGGCGGTAGCGCCGGTCTCGGCAAATGACATCCTGGCGCCGATGAGCGGCAGCGTCATCGCCCTCGATCAGGTGCCGGACAGCACCTTCGCCAGCGGCCTGTTGGGGAAAGGAGTCGCCATTATCCCGGCGGTGGGCAAAGTCATTGCCCCATTCCCGGGCGAAGTGGCTTCCCTGTTTCAGACTAAACACGCCATCGGCCTGCAGAGCGACAGCGGCATCGAGCTGCTGATCCACGTTGGCATCGACACGGTCAAACTCGACGGCGTGCCGTTTACCGCGCATGTGAAAGAGGGCGACAGGGTACAGGCCGGCGATCTGCTGATTGAGTTCGATCGTCAGGCGATTCTGGACGCCGGTTACGACCTGGCGACCCCGATTATTATCAGCAACAGCGATGACTATCGTGAGATCGACACGGTGGCGCCCAGCGCCGTCGAAGCCGGTCAGCCGTTGTTGTCAGTCAGCCATTAATCACAGGAGAGAGAGATGAAAACATTCCCGACAGATTTTTTATGGGGCGGCGCGACCGCGGCGAATCAGGTGGAAGGGGCGTACCTGGAAGATGGCAAAGGGTTATCCACCTCCGATGTGCAGCCGCACGGCGTCTTCGGCGAAGTGGTCGAGCGCGTACCCGGCGACAGCGGCATAAAGGATGTGGCGATCGATTTTTACCATCGCTACCCGGAAGATATCGCCCTGTTCGCTGAGATGGGCTTTAACTGCCTGCGGGTCTCCATCGCCTGGACGCGAATTTACCCCAACGGCGACGACGCCGAGCCGAACGAAGCCGGACTCGCCTTCTACGACAAATTGTTCGACGAGATGGCGAAGCACAACATCACTCCGCTGGTGACGCTGTCGCATTATGAAATGCCATGGGCGCTGGTGAAAAATTACGGCGGCTGGGGCAGCCGGCAGGTGATTGGCTTCTTTGAGCGCTACGCCCGGACGGTGTTCAGCCGTTATAAAAACAAAGTCAAACTGTGGCTGACCTTTAACGAAATCAATATGTCGCTGCATGCCCCGCTGACCGGCGTCGGCCTGCCGGCCGGCAGCAGCAAAGGCGAGGTGTATCAGGCCATTCATCACCAGCTGGTGGCCAGCGCTCTGGCGGTCAAAGCCTGTCATGAGCTGGTGCCCGAGGGCAAAATCGGCAATATGCTGCTCGGCGGGCTGATGTATCCCCTGAGCTGCAAACCGGAAGATGTGTTTGAGACGCTGCAGGAGAACCGCAGCTGGCAGTTCTTCGGCGACGTGCAGGCGCGCGGGGCGTACCCGGGCTATATGCAGCGCTTTTTTCGCGACAACGGCATCACGCTCGACATCACCGAGGCCGATCGCGAAACGCTGAAAACCACCGTCGATTTTATCTCCTTCAGCTACTACATGACCGGGTGCGTCACCGCCGATGAGGCGCTGAACCAGCAGGCGCGCGGCAATATACTTAGCATGGTGCCGAACCCGCACCTGGCGAGCTCGGAGTGGGGCTGGCAGATAGACCCCCTCGGCCTGCGTACGCTGCTGAACGTGCTGTGGGATCGCTATCAGAAGCCGCTGTTTATCGTGGAAAACGGTCTGGGCGCCAAAGATAAGGTGGAAGCCGACGGCAGCATTAATGATGACTACCGCATCAGCTACCTGAACGACCACCTGGTGCAGGCGCGGGAAGCCATTGACGATGGCGTTGAGCTGATGGGCTTTACCAGCTGGGGGCCGATTGACCTGGTGAGCGCCTCGAAGGCGGAGCTGTCGAAGCGCTACGGCTTTATCTATGTTGACCGCCATGATGACGGCACCGGCACCCTGGCACGCAGTAAGAAGAAGAGCTTTGACTGGTATAAAGAGGTGATTGCCAGCCGCGGCGCCAGCCTGAAAGCGTAATGCTTCCCCGCCCGGCCATCGCCGGGCGAGGGATCAGCCCGGTTTACGCGCGCGCAGTAAAAAGATCATCGGACGCTCTTTCTCTTCATCCAGGGCGGGCTGTTGAGCAATCTGTTCGGCGCTCGGACCCCACTCATCCAGCTGCTCCAGCACAAAACCAGCGGCGATAAGCGCGTTTACCCAGCTTGAGAGTTTGCGGTGCTGTTTAATGACGCCCTCGGCAAACCAGTTGCTTACGCGCTCGCCCTCCTGCTGATAGTGGCTGACCGGCCAGCTTTTTTGCCCCTGCTCATTCACCTGCCATCCCTGATGCAGCGGCGCGGTATAGATGGGATGTTCCGCGGAAAAGACCAGGATGCCGCCAGGGACCAGCGCCTGCTGCAGGGCAGTGAAGAGCGGGGCGATGTCTGGTAAGTAATGGAGCGCCAGTGAGCTATAGACCAGATCGCAGCTGTTGGCGGGCAACGTCAGGGTTTGCAGATCGGCGCAGCGGTAGTCAATCTCATCCCCGCGGGTCATCTCTCGCGCCTGCGTCAGCATACGTCGGGAGATATCAAAACCAATTATCTGGCTGGCTCCCTGCTGCAGCGCCCAGCGGCAAAACCAGCCGTAGCCACAACCGAGATCCACCACCCGCAAACCGGTTACTGGCGGCAGCATTGCCTGCAGCGATGGCCACTCTGGTGCACCCTCCAGTCCCTTCACCGAGCGATCGAGGGTCGCATAGCCGGCAAAGAACTGCGGGTCGTCATAAATATTCTGACTCATATTCATCCCTTGAATTGATAAGGTTGTTTATTTTTAGCTAACTAATAATTTAGTCACACGCTTTACTAAACGCGTTTAATTCAATTAATTTATGATAACCAACCTGATTACGTTATCTGACCTGTTAAATGAAATTGATATTAAAAAATAGCGTGCTGGCGGCGTTGCCCCTGGCCATCGCGCTGGCTGGCTGCGCGCCTTCTCATGAGGTCGCTAATCCGCCGCAGCAGCAAATTCCGGCTTCCCACGTTTCCATGGATCTTCCCGCCGCCGTCAAAAATGGCTGGCCACACACCGACTGGTGGAAAGACTACCACGATGCCCAACTGGATAATCTGATTCAGCGCGCACTCGCCAACGCGCCGGACATGCAGATTGCCGAACAGCGCATCAGGCTTGCTGAAGCGCAGGCGCGAATGTCGCAGGCGAATCTTGGCCCGGAGATGGATTTCTCCGCCGATATCGAACGGCAGAAAATGTCCGCTGAAGGCCTGATGGGGCCGTTCGCCACCGATACCGACGGCAATACCGGCCCGTGGTACACCAATGGCACCTTCGGCCTGACTGCCGGCTGGGATCTCGATCTGTGGGGCAAAAACCGCGCGCTGGTGAAAGCGCGCATCGGCGAGCTGAAAGCCCAGGTGGCCGAGCAGGCCCAGACCCGCGAGCTGCTCTCCGGCAGCGTGGCGCGCCTGTACTGGCAGTGGCAGACGGAAGCGGCGATCAAAGCGGTGCTGCAGCAAGTGAAAAACGAGCAAAATAATATCGTGACGGTCGACAAGGCCCTGTATCAGCGCGGGATCACCAACTCCGCCGAAGGGGCGGAGAACGATATTAACGTCAGCAAAACCGACCAGCAGCTGGCGGACGTGGCGGGCACGATGAAAGAGATTGAAGCGCGGCTGATGGCCCTGACCAACAGCCAGAGCCAGTCGCTAAACCTCAAACCCGCCAGCCTGCCGACGGTCAGCGCGCAGCTGCCGGATACCCTCGGCTATGAGCTGCTGGCGCGCCGCCCGGATCTGCAGGTCGCTCACTGGTATATCGAGGCGTCGCTGAGCGAAGTGGACGCGGCGAAGGCGGCGTTTTATCCGGACATCAACCTGATGGCGTTCCTGCAGCAGGATGCCCTGCACTTAAGCGATCTTTTCCGCCATTCGGCGCAGCAGATGGGCGTCACCGCCGGACTGACGCTGCCGATCTTCGACAGCGGTCGTCTCAATGCTAATCTGGATATCGCCAGCGCGCAGAACAGCCTGTCCATCGCCCAATACAACAAAGCGGTGGTGGACGCCGTCAACCAGGTGGCGAAAACCGCCAGCCAGGTCGAGACGCTGATGGCCAAAAGCCAACAGCAGCAGCAGGTTGAAAAAGACGCCCAGCGGGTGGTGGATCTGGCGCAGGCCCGAATGGCGGCGGGGATCCTGCCCGGCTCCAGGGTGAGCCTGGCGAAACTCCCGGCGCTGCAGGAGCGTATCACCGCCTTGCGCCTGCACGGCCAGTGGATTGACGCCAGCATTCAGCTGACCTCGGCCCTTGGCGGCGGCTACCACCAGACGGTGAAGTAACCGCCAACCACGGTGCGCCCGCGGGCGCGCCGCTCAGTCTTTCTTCTTACTCTCGCGCCGCCTGAGCCACCAGTGGGCGGCCACGACCACCAGCACCGCGAGGATCAGCCAGATCCAATGCTTCAGATGGGCGTCCAGATGGTGCAGCCACGGGCCGACCACCTCGCCGCCAAGATAGCCTATGGTGGTAAACAGCAGGGCCCACACCAGCGCTCCGACAATATTCAGCGGCAGGAAAATGCGCGGCGGCAGGCGGCTGGCGCCGATCAGCAGGGGGCCGATCACCCGGAAGCCGTACATAAAGCGGGTGCCGATGACAAACAGCCACGGCCGGTGCTGGATCATGCGCTGCGCTTTCCGGATCCGCGCCTTCTGGCTGGCGAAACGGCGCAGAATGCGCCCGCCGAAGCGGCGACCAAGCAGATAGAGCAGCTGATCGCCAATCATCCCGCCGAGGGCGACGGCGATCACCACCAGGGGAAACTTCAGTAGCCCCTGATGCGCTGCGACGCCGCCCAGCAGGGTAATGGTCTCACCTTCCGCCATGCTGCCGACGATCAGCGCCGCGTAGCCATACTGGGAAATCAGGTGATTGATATCCATAAACAGCTTTTCTCCTTACCTCATCACCTCTTAATCATACACCCTACTGACCAAAACGCGGCGAGGCAGATTTTTTGCGCTGTACACAAAATAATCTACAGGGTGAATTATACTTGGATCAGTGCAGTACGAAGCCGTGACAAGGGGGACGCTATGAACCATGTCTGGGGGCTCTTCGCTCATCCCAACCGGGAGATGAGCGTGATTAAGAGCGAGAATGAAACCATTTCTCATCACTATACGCACCATGTGCTGCTGATGGCGGCGGTTCCGGTGGTTTGCGCCTTTATCGGCACCACGCAGTTGGGCTGGAACTTCGGCGACGGCACTATTATTAAACTGTCGATGTTGACCGGGCTGGCGCTGGCGGTGCTGTTTTATGCCGTGATGCTCGCCGGGGTGGCGATCATGGGGCGGGTCATCTGGTGGATGGCCAGGCAGTATCCACAGCAGCCTTCCCTGAAACGCTGCATGGTATTTGCCGGCTATGTGGCCACACCGCTGTTCCTGAGCGGGATTGTGGCGCTCTATCCGCTGGTCTGGCTATGCGCGCTGATCGGTACCATTGCCCTGTTCTATACTGGCTATCTGCTCTATCTCGGGATCCCGACCTTCCTGAGCATTAACCGGGAAGAGGGGCTCAGTTTCGCCAGCTCAACCCTGGCCATCGGGGTGCTGGTGCTGGAAGTCCTGCTGGCGATCACCGTGGTGCTGTGGGGGTATGGCTACCGACTCTTCTGATCGGACGTAACGGGTCAATATGCATTGCCGGCAAATATGTATTTTATGTCGGCAATGCAGCATTTCTTCACGATTCTTATTAGGCACAGGGCCTTACAGCGCGGTATGATGGCGTTTGCCAGCGAAGTTGCCCACTTAACCTCGCGGCGTACGTTGCATAACGTGCAAAAATACTTTTCAGAATGCCCATGATGCCGAAATTTCGAGTCTCTTTGCTCAGCCTGACCTTGCTGCTGGCTGTGCCTTTTGCGCCCCAGGCGTTAGCAAAAACCCCGACGGCGGTGACCGCCTCGCAGCCGGACATCGCTTCCGGCAGCGCCATGATCGTCGATCTGGCCACCAAAAAAATCATCTACTCCAGCCAGCCGGATCTGGTGCGCCCGATGGCGTCGATCACCAAGGTGATGACCGCCATGGTGGTGCTCGATGCCCATCTGCCGCTGGATGAGATGCTGACGGTGGATATCAGCCATACCCCGGAAATGAAGGGGATTTACTCGCGCGTGCGTCTCAACAGCCAAATCAGCCGCCGCGATATGCTGCTGCTGGCGCTGATGTCTTCCGAGAACCGTGCGGCCGCCAGCCTGGCGCATCACTATCCGGGCGGCTACGACGCCTTTATTCGCGCGATGAACGCCAAAGCGCAGGCGCTGGGGATGACCCATACCCGCTACGTGGAGCCCACCGGACTGTCAGTGCATAACGTCTCCACCGCCCGCGATCTGACCAAACTGCTGATCGCCAGCGAGCAGTACCCGCTGATCGGCCAGCTGAGCACCACCAAAGAAGAGACCGCCACCTTTGCCCATCCGGCCTACAGCCTGCCGTTCCGCAACACTAACCATCTGGTGTATCGCGACAACTGGAACATCCAGCTGACCAAAACCGGCTTCACCAACGCCGCCGGCCACTGCCTGATTATGCGCACGGTGATCAACCAACGCCCGGTGGCGCTGGTGGTGATGGATGCCTTCGGCAAATATACCCACTTTGCCGACGCCAGCCGTTTGCGCACGTGGATCGAGACCGGGAAGGTGATGCCGGTGCCGGCTTCGGCGCTGAGCTATAAGAAGCAGCGCGAAGCGCAGATGGCGGAGGCGATGCTGAAAGGCGGCGCCCAGACCGCGCAGAACGATTAATCTGCACATCCCCCGGATGACGGCGCATTGCGCCTTATCCGGGCTACGTGATTTGGCGCCGGGTTCGCCCCCTTCGTAGGCCCGGCAAGCGCAGCGCCGCCGGGCAATCAGGCCGAGTGGCGGATGGTGGCTGACGCCTTATCCGGCCTGGGGAACCGCGCTGAACGGTAGCCCGGCTGAGGCGTTTACGCCGCGAGCCGGGGATTTGACGCCGAATATTACTCCGGGAGCGTCCAGTCGCCGTCACCCAGCGCGCGCTGCATAATCAACGTATCCCGCCAGTCGCCCATCTTATAGCCGACGCTGCGCAGCTGACCCGCCACGGTAAAACCGAACTTTTTATGGATCGCCAGCGAGCCGGCATTGTTATGGCCATCGCCGATGATCGCCAGCATCTGCCGCCACGGGCCTTTCTCGCATTCGGCGATCAGCCGCGACAGCAGCGCGCTGCCGATGCCGCGCCCGCCCATTCCGGATTCCACGTAGATCGATTCCTCGAGGGTATAGCGATAGGCCGGGCGCGGGCGATAGAAAGTGGCGTAGCAGTAGCCGACGATAGCCCCGCGCCACAGCGCGACCAGCCAGGGCAGCCCGTTATCGCGCACGGTCTGGATCCGTTTACGCATTTCGTCAACGGTGGGGGGGATCTCTTCGAAGGAGGCGCGGCCATTAAGCACGTGCCAGACATACAGCGCGGCGATGGCGTGCGCATCGTCGGGCAGCGCTTCACGAATTTCTAAATCACTGTCGAGTAACGGGGCCTCTGCGGGCATGGCGGCGCTCCTGAATCTGCCGGAGAGACATTCTCCGGCGTGCAGCGTAATACAGAAGCGCCAGGCTGAATAGTCCTGCCGCCGATTATTGCGGATCCGCCGGGGAGACCGGCGCCGGGGCCGCTTCACCCCAGTATTTTTGCTTGCTGGTTTTACCAATCCCCGGGTTCATGCTGTTGGTCGGATCGTTCTGGCGATAGAACTGCTGCAGGCTCTCCGGCGCTTCATACAGATGACCCACGTTATGCTCCGCCGGGTACTGGGCGCCGCGCGCTTTCAGCAACTCCAGCATCTGCTCCTTCAGCGCATGGGCATCGACTCCTTTCTTGACGATGTAATCCTGATGGAACACATGACACATAAAGTGGCCATAGTAGAGCTTGTGCACCAGCTGGCTGTCGATCTCCGGGGGCAGATGTTCGAACCACTCGGTATCGTTGCGGCGCAGGGCGATATCCAGCGCCAGAATATCTTCGACTTCGTCGGCATGCACCGCCTGATAGCGGATCGCCGCGCCGGCGGCGGCAAAGCGGTGGAGGAATGCCTTGCTGCCTTCTTCTGGCGTACAGGCGAAGAAATCTCCCTCGGCCTGCTGGAAGTATTCCGTCAGCCAGCGCTGTGCTTCTTCGATGCCGTCGCCGGCCATCTTCAGCAGCAGATGGTGTTCATATTTGTCGCGCCAGGTTTTCATCCGCTCCGGTAAATGCGCCGGGAAGACGTGGCCGAGCTTCTGCATAAAGCGGTCGGTAAAGTGCGGTTTAAACAGCGACACTTTCTCCAGCATCGCGTCGGTGCGCCCCTTCATGGTGAAGAAGAACGGCATTTTGTCGGTGCCGAGCTTGTCGATCATCAGGAAGGTGTCTTTGCCATACTTCTCGGCGATATCGTAAATATCGCGGTGCATATATTCCCCGGCCACCGGCAGATGCTGGAACTCGGCGAGGATATGGCGGCGGATCTCGGTCAATACCTGCGGCTGGTTCGTGCCAATGTAAAACACCTGCTGGCGCTTTTCCGCCGGGAAGGTATCGAGACGCACGGCGAAAACCGCCAGCTTGCCGGCGCAGCCGGAGGATTCGAACAGGCGGTCCGGGTCAGCGTTGTAGCGTGCCGGGGTGTCGGCATCGACATCGCGCACGCGGGTAACATAGTCGTGATCGTGGGCGTGGCGGCCATCGTGCAGCACATCGCTATCGCTGATCCGCTCGTCGTCGAGTCGGCTGAGGATCTGCTCCGGCGTACTGCCGAGATCGATGCCCAGATGGTTGACCAGCTTCAGCTTGCCGTCGGCGTCAATCTGTGCGAACAGCGACATCTCGGTGTAGGCCGGCCCGCGCTGCACCAGGGAACCGCCGGAGTTATTGCAGATCCCGCCGATCACCGACGCGCCGATGCACGATGAGCCGATCACTGAGTGCGGCTCGCGCCCCAGCGGTTTCAGCGCTTTTTCCAGTGAGTAGAGCGTGGTGCCGGGCCAGGCCAGCACCTGCTCGCCTTTGTCCAGCAGATGCAGTTTATCCAGGCGCAGAGTGCTGATAATCACGATCTCGCGATCGTAATCATTGCCGTTGGGGGTGGAGCCTTCGGTCAGGCCGGTGTTGGCCGCCTGCATCAGAATGATTTTATCGGCGTCGACGCAGGCGTTGAGCACGCGCCAGAGTTCCAAAAGGGTGCCGGGAAAGACAACCGCCAGCGCCTCGCCCTGACCGGAGCGGAAGCCTTTGCGGTAGCGCTGGGTTTTTGCCGGGTCGGTCAGCAGATGCGAAGGGCCAACCAGGCGCGCGAGGTCAGCCAGAAACGTTTTATTGGTGTTAGTGGGTGCAGATGACATGTTCCACTCCTTGTGGTGGTGCGCGAAATATCGAGGATAAGCATAGCGCTTTGTATGACAATTTGATGCATGAATGTTTCGCAAAAATCAGAGAAGAACCTTAGCATTCTGCGGGCGCGTTGTTTATATATATGGCAAACTGCGGTTTTTATTATGTTTTACCGAGTCCCCGTCTGAGAAAAAGCGAGATAACAATGAAATGGCTCTGCACTGTAGGCGTCGCCGTGAGTCTGGCGCTGCAACCCGCGCTGGCGGATGAACTGTTTGGTAACCACCCCCTGACCCCGCAGGCGCGGGATGCTTTTGTCACCGACCTGCTGAAAAAAATGACCGTAGACGAGAAAATCGGCCAGCTGCGTCTGATAAGCGTCGGCCCGGATAACCCCAAAGAGGCGATCCGTGAAATGATCAAAAACGGTCAGGTGGGGGCGATTTTTAATACCGTTACCCGCCCGGATATCCGCGTTATGCAGGATCAGGTGATGCAGCTCAGCCGCCTGAAAATCCCGCTGTTCTTTGCCTACGATGTGCTGCACGGCCAGCGCACCGTCTTCCCGATAAGCCTCGGCCTGGCCTCGTCGTTTAACCTTGACGCGGTGAAGACCGTGGGCCGGGTGTCAGCTTATGAAGCCGCCGATGACGGCCTGAACATGACCTGGGCGCCGATGGTCGACGTCTCCCGCGACCCGCGCTGGGGACGCGCTTCCGAAGGGTTCGGGGAAGACACCTATCTGACCACGATGATGGGCCAGGCGATGGTGGAGTCGATGCAGGGCAAGAGCCCGGCGGACCGCTATTCGGTGATGACCAGCGTCAAGCACTTCGCCGCCTACGGCGCGGTGGAGGGCGGGAAAGAGTACAACACGGTCGACATGAGCCCGCAGCGCCTGTTCAACGACTATATGCCGCCGTATAAAGCCGGGCTGGATGCCGGCAGCGGCGCGGTGATGGTGGCTCTGAATTCGCTGAACGGCACCCCGGCGACCGCCGATTCCTGGCTGCTGAAAGATGTCCTGCGCGACCAGTGGGGCTTTAAAGGCATCACGGTCTCCGACCACGGCGCCATTAAAGAGCTGATCAAGCACGGCGTGGCCTCCGACCCGGAAGACGCGGTGCGCGTGGCGCTCAAGTCCGGCATCAACATGAGCATGAGCGACGAGTATTACAGCAAGTACCTGCCGGGGCTGGTGAAGTCCGGCAAAGTGACCATGGCCGAGCTGGATGACGCCACCCGTCACGTGCTTAACGTCAAATATGATATGGGGCTGTTCAACGATCCGTACAGCCACCTGGGGCCAAAAGATTCTGACCCGCAGGACACCAACGCAGAAAGCCGTCTGCATCGTAAAGAGGCGCGGGAAGTCGCCCGCGAGAGCCTGGTGCTGCTGAAAAACCGGCTTGATACGCTGCCGCTGAAAAAATCCGGCACTATCGCGGTGGTGGGCGCGCTGGCGGACAGCAAACGCGACATGATGGGCAGCTGGTCGGCAGCGGGCGTGGCCGACCAGTCGGTGACCGTCCTGACCGGCATCAAAGAAGCGCTGGGCGATAACGGCAAAGTGATTTACGCCAAAGGGGCGAACGTTACCGACGACAAAGGCATTGTCGATTTCCTTAACCTGTATGAGAACGCGGTGCAGGTTGACCCGCGCTCGCCGCAGGAAATGATCGACGAAGCCGTCGCGGCGGCGAAGCAATCCGACGTGGTGGTTGCCGTAGTGGGCGAGGCGCAGGGCATGGCCCATGAGGCCTCCAGCCGGACCGACATCACCCTGCCGCAGAGCCAGCGCAACCTGATTGCCGCCCTCAAGGCCACCGGCAAACCGCTGGTGCTGGTGCTGATGAACGGCCGTCCGCTGGCGCTGGTGAAAGAGGATCAGCAAGCCGACGCGCTGCTGGAGACCTGGTTTGCCGGCACCGAAGGCGGGCATGCCATCGCCGACGTGCTGTTTGGCGACTATAACCCGTCGGGCAAGCTGCCGATGTCCTTCCCGCGCTCGGTGGGGCAGATCCCAACCTACTACAGTCACCTGAATACCGGTCGTCCGTATAATCCGGAGAAGCCGAACAAGTACACCTCGCGCTACTTCGATGAAGCCAACGGCCCGCTGTACCCGTTTGGCTACGGCCTGAGCTATACCACCTTTAGCGTCTCCGATGTCACCATGTCGTCGGCCACCCTGCCGCGCGACGGCAGCGTGACCGCCAGCGTGCAGGTGACCAATACCGGAAAACGCGAAGGGGCGACGGTCATTCAGCTGTATCTGCAGGACGTCACTGCCTCCATGAGCCGGCCGGTGAAAATGCTGCGCGGCTTTAAAAAGGTCAACCTCAAGCCGGGCGAAACGCAAACCGTCAGCTTCCCGATCGACGTCGACGCGCTGAAGTTCTGGAACCAGCAGATGAAATACGTCGCTGAGCCGGGCAAATTCAATGTCTTTATCGGCGTGGACTCCGCCCGCGTGAAGCAGAGCGAGTTTGAGCTGTTGTAAGGCATAGCCCTTAAGCCCAACGTCACACTTAAAAGGCCGATTAATCGGCCTTTTCTTTTTCGTATCGCTGGCAAATGGACTACGCTTTTCTCTTAAGCTTCTGTAAGCGAAGCGCAAAAGAACTGAGGGATGCGGGATGAAGATGGCGACGAAATGGTCCGGCGCGCTGGCGCTGGCCGCCCTGATAAGTGTGCCGCTGCAGGCGGCGGAGCCGGTGAAGGTCGGCTCGAAAATTGATACCGAAGGGGCGCTGCTGGGTAATATGATCCAGCAGGTGCTGGAAAGCCACGGCGTCAAAACGATTAACAAAATCCAGCTCGGCACCACGCCGGTGGTGCGCGGGGCGATTGTCGCCGGCGAGCTGGATATCTACCCGGAATATACCGGCAATGGCGCTTTTTTCTTTAAAGATGAAAACGACCCGGCATGGAAGAATGCCCAGCAGGGCTATGAGAAGGTGAAGCGCCTGGATCAGGAGAAACATCAGCTGGTATGGCTTACCCCGGCGCCGGCTAACAACACCTGGACCATCGCCGTGCGTCAGGAGCTGGCGGAGAAAAATCACCTGACTTCGCTGGCCGACCTCAGCCGCTATCTGCAGCAGGGCGGCGAATTTAAGCTGGCGGCCTCGGCGGAGTTTATTGAACGCCCGGACGCGCTGCCGGCGTTTGAAAAAGCGTATGACTTTAAACTCAACCAGAACCAGCTGCTGTCGCTGGCCGGGGGCGATACGGCGGTGACCATCAAAGCGGCGGCGCAGCAGACCTCCGGTGTCAACGCGGCGATGGCCTACGGCACCGACGGCCCGGTGGCGGCCCTGGGATTACAGACGTTGAGCGACCCGCAGGGCGTGCAGCCGATTTACGCCCCAACGCCGGTGGTGCGCGAGACGGTGCTGAAAGCCTACCCGCAGATCGCCGACTGGCTGAAGCCGGTCTTCGCCAGCCTCGATGAAAAGACCCTGCAGCAGCTTAACGCCCGCATCGCGGTGGAAGGCCAGGATGCGAAGCGCGTGGCGGCAGATTATCTGCAGCAGAAAGGCCTGCTGAAGTAAGCCACCGGTGACCATTCGCTGTACTCACCGCGTCGGCCTGCTGCTGACAGGCCTGCTGCTGGTTACGCTGGCGCTGCCGTTTATCACTTACGCGCCGAATCGCTTACTCTCCGGGGAAGGGCGCGGGCTGTGGCAGGTGATGCCCTGGCTCGCCGGCGTTCAGCTGGCGGCAGCCCTCGCCGGGATCCTGCTCTGCTGGCTGCCGGGCAGGGTCGCGCCGCTTCTCCATCTGCTGCTGGCCGAACTGCTCTTCCCGCTGCTTATCTGGGGCAGCGGCCAGGCGGCGCTTGAGCTCTCCCGGCACGGCTCGCCGCTGGCGCGCACCTCGCCCGGCAGCGGCCTGTGGCTGTCGCTGGCGCTCTGCCTGCTGCTGGCCAGCGAGGCCATTCGTCATCTTACCGCCCGGCCGCTATGGCGCTGGCTGCTCAATGCGCAAGTCTGGCTTCTGCCCATCATCCTGCTCGCCGCCGGGGCGCTCGATCAGCTCTCGCTGCTGAAAGAGTATGCCAACCGCCAGGAGGTGTTTGACGACGCTCTGCGCCAGCATCTGCTTCTGCTGTTTGGCACCCTGCTGCCGGGCCTGCTGATCGGCCTGCCGCTGGGGGTATGGCTCTGGCGGCGTCCGCGCTGGCAGGCGCCGGCCTTCACCGTGCTCAATGTGATCCAGACTATCCCGTCGGTGGCGCTGTTCGGCCTGCTGATTGCCCCGCTTGCCGGTGTGGCGCGCTATTTTCCGGCGCTGGGCGAGCTGGGCGTCTCCGGGACCGGCGTGGCGCCGGCCCTGATTGCCCTGACGTTGTATGCGCTGTTGCCGCTGGTGCGCGGGGTGGTGACCGGCCTGCAGCAGGTGCCGCAGGATGCGCTGGAGAGCGCGACGGCGATGGGCATGAGCGCCGGGCAGCGCTTTCGTCAGGTGCAGCTCCCGCTGGCGATGCCGGTGCTGCTGCGCAGCCTGCGGGTGGTCAGCGTGCAAACCGTCGGCATGGCGGTGGTGGCGGCGCTGATCGGCGCCGGCGGCTTTGGCGCGCTGGTATTTCAGGGGCTGCTGAGCAGCGCGCTGGATCTGGTGCTGCTGGGCGTGGTGCCGACCATTGCCCTGGCGGTGGTGGTGGATGCTCTGTTCGCGCTGTGGGGCGCCTGGCTAAAAGGAGAGGCCAATGATTGAATTTCAAGGGGTCAGCAAAGCGTTTGCCGGCCACCCGGCGGTGAAGGACCTGACCCTGGAGCTGCGCGAAGGCGCCTTTTCGGTGCTGGTGGGGACCTCCGGCTCGGGCAAGTCGACGACGCTGAAAATGATCAACCGCCTGCTGGAGCCGGACCGGGGCATGATTCGCTTTGCCGGCGAAGACATCCGCCAGCAGCCGCTCCTGACCCTGCGGCGACGGATGGGCTATGCCATCCAGTCTATCGGCCTGTTTCCCCACTGGACGGTGGCGCAGAATATCGCCACCGTGCCGCAGCTGCAAAAATGGCCGCGGGCGAGGATCGCCGACCGGGTCGACGAGCTGATGGCGCTGCTGGGGCTGGAGGCGACGCTGCGCGACCGCTACCCCCATCAGCTTTCCGGCGGCCAACAGCAGCGGGTCGGGGTGGCGCGGGCGCTGGCGGCAGACCCGGAGGTGCTGCTGATGGATGAACCCTTCGGCGCCCTCGACCCGGTGACCCGCGAGGCGCTGCAGCAGGAGATGCTGCGCATTCACCGCCTGCTGGGGCGGACGATTGTCCTGGTGACCCATGATATTGACGAAGCGCTACGTCTGGCGGACCACCTGGTGCTGATGGATGGTGGCGAGGTGGTCCAGCAGGGGGCGCCGCTGGCGATGCTCCTGCGGCCAGAGAATAGCTTTGTGCAGACCTTTTTTGGCCGCAGCGAGCTGGGCGTGCGCCTGCTGTCGCTGCGTGAGGTGCGGGACTATCTGCGCCCCGACGAGCGGCTGGCGGGCGAGGGGCTGACCGTCACCATGACCCTGCGGGAAGCGCTATCGCAGTTTGTCGCCCGGCGCTGCGAGGCGCTGCCGGTGGTGGATGCCGAGGGGCAGCCCTGCGGCACGCTGCATTTTGCCGATCTGCTGCGCCAGGAGGCGAGCCATGAAGGCGCTTCGTGAGCCGTTGTGGTGGCTTATCGCGCTGTTCATCGGCCTGCTGATGGGGCTACCCTACAGCGCGCCGCTGTTCAGCCGGCTGTTTCCGGAGCTGCCGCGGCCGGTTTACCAGCAGGAGAGCTTCTGGGCGCTCACTCTCGATCACGGCTGGCTGGTAGTGGTATCCAGCCTCGCGGCAATCGCCGTCGGGCTGGGGGCAGGGGTGGCGGTTACCCGGCCCGCGGGCAGCGCGTTTCGTCCGCTGGCGGAGACCATCGCCGCTATCGGGCAGACCTTTCCGCCGGTGGCGGTGCTGGCGATGGCGGTACCGGTGCTGGGCTTTGGCTGGCTGCCGGCGCTGATCGCCCTCGCGCTGTATGGCATACTGCCGGTGCTGCAGGGGACGCTGGCCGGGCTGGGCTCGATACCGTCGGGCGTGTCAGATGTGGCAGAAGGGATGGGAATGACCGGCTGGCAGCGTCTGTATAAGGTGGAGCTGCCGCTGGCGGCCCCGGTGATCCTGGCGGGGATCCGCACCTCGGTCATCGTCAATATTGGTACCGCGACGATAGCCTCGACGGTGGGGGCCAATACGCTTGGGACGCCGATCATCATCGGCCTGAGCGGGTTTAATACCGCCTATATTGTGCAGGGGGCGCTACTGGTGGCGCTGGCGGCGCTCATTGTCGACCGCGCGTTTGAGCGTCTGACCCGCTGGATCAGCCGACACCGCCACGCACAATAAAGGAATAGCCGGCCAGCATTACGCCGCTGATCCCGCCGATGGCCATAAGTAAGAAGAGAGTGACGACCGCGATTTTCGCTGGCTTCATAATAGGCTCCTGATGTTAACAGGGGGATTATACGGTGAAGCGCAGGTGTTAATGAAACATTAATTGCGGTTTAGCGCGCCGCGCCGGGCTTTTTGCCGCTTTGGCTGAGCAACGCGCCGCAAAAAAGTGTGATCCTGCCCGTCATTTTTCATTTTTATGCAGGGCTTCAAAGAAAGTTTTCGCCAGTCAGGGTATGGTACGCGCTTTCTGAAATGTGTGGTTTGCGGGTATGTACGAGTTTGATCTGGTGTTGCTGCTGCTTCAGCAGATGTGCGTATTTTTGGTCATCGCGTGGTTGATGAGCAAAACCCGACTGTTTATCCCCCTGATGCAAGTCACCGTTCGCCTGCCGCACAAGCTGCTGTGCTACGTCACCTTCTCCATTTTCTGCATTATGGGGACCTATTTTGGTCTGCATATCGAAGACTCTATCGCCAATACCCGCGCCATCGGCGCCGTGATGGGCGGCCTGCTCGGCGGCCCGGTGGTCGGCGGGCTGGTGGGGCTGACCGGCGGCCTGCACCGCTACTCGCTGGGGGGGATGACCGCCTTAAGCTGCATGGTCTCCACCATCGTCGAGGGGCTACTGGGCGGTCTGGTGCACAGCGTGCTGGTCAAACGCGGCCGGCCGGACAAAGTCTTTAGCCCGCTCACCGCCGGGGCGATCACCTTCGTGGCCGAGCTGGTGCAGATGATGATCATTCTGCTGATTGCCCGCCCGTTCCAGGACGCCCTGCATCTGGTGCAGAGCATTGCCGCGCCGATGATGGTGACCAATACCGTCGGTGCGGCGCTGTTTATGCGCATTCTGCTGGACAAGCGGGCGATGTTCGAGAAGTACACCTCCGCTTTTTCCGCCACGGCGCTGAAGGTGGCGGCGTCCACCGAGGGGATCCTGCGTCAGGGGTTCAACGAAGAGAACAGCATGAAGGTGGCCCAGGTGCTTATCCAGGAGCTGGATATCGGCGCGGTGGCGATCACCGATCGCGACAAGCTGCTGGCGTTTACCGGCATCGGCGACGACCACCATCTGCCGGGCAAACCTATCTCCTCGTCGTATACGCAACGGGCGATTGAGACCGGGGAGGTGGTGTATGCCGACGGCAACGAGGTGCCCTACCGCTGCTCGATTCATCCGCACTGTAAGCTGGGATCGACGCTGGTGATCCCCTTACGCGGTGAGAACCAGCGGGTGATCGGCACCATCAAACTGTATGAGGCGAAAAACCGTCTGTTCAGTTCGATCAACCGCACCCTCGGAGAGGGTATTGCTCAGCTGCTGTCGGCGCAGATCCTCGCCGGGCAGTACGAGCGGCAGAAGGCGCTGCTGACGCAATCCGAAATCAAGCTCCTGCATGCCCAGGTTAACCCGCACTTCCTGTTTAACGCGCTCAACACCCTGAAGGCGGTGATCCGTCGCGACAGCGAGCAGGCCGGCCAGCTAGTGCAGTATCTGTCGACCTTCTTTCGCAAGAACCTGAAGCGGCCGACGGAAATCGTCACCCTCGCCGATGAGATAGAGCATGTTAACGCCTATCTGCAGATTGAGAAGGCCCGCTTTCAGGCTAACCTGCAGATCCAGATGGCGGTGCCGGAAGGGCTGGCGCACCACCAGCTGCCGGCCTTTACCCTGCAGCCGATCGTGGAGAACGCCATTAAGCATGGCACATCGCAGCATCTAGGCGTCGGCGAAATTACCATTCGCGCCAGCCAGGACGATCGCTGGCTGCAGCTGGATATCGAAGATAACGCCGGGCTGTACCAGGCCAACCCTCAGGCCAGCGGGCTGGGGATGAATCTGGTGGACAGGCGGCTGCGGGCGCGTTTTGGCGCCGACTGCGGCATCAGCGTCACCTGCGAGCCGGAGCGCTTTACCCGTGTCACCCTACGTCTGCCCCTGGAGGAGAATGCATGCTGAGAGTATTGATCGTCGATGATGAGCCGCTGGCGCGGGAAAACCTGCGTATATTGCTGGAGACACAGCGCGATATCGAGATCGTCGGCGAGTGCGGCAACGCGGTGGAGGCGATTGGCGCGGTACATAAACTGCGTCCCGACGTGTTGTTTCTCGACATCCAGATGCCGCGCATCAGCGGTCTGGAGATGGTCGGGATGCTCGACCCGGAGCACCGCCCCTATATTGTGTTTCTCACCGCCTTTGATGAATACGCGGTGAAAGCCTTTGAGGAGCATGCTTTTGACTATCTGCTCAAGCCGATTGAAGCTGCGCGGCTGGAGAAAACCCTCGCCCGCCTGCGCCAGGAGCGTAATCTGCAGGATGTGTCGCTGCTGGATGATGCTCAGCAGACGCTGAAATACATACCCTGTACCGGTCACAGCCGTATCTGGCTGCTGCAGATGGAGGATGTAGCCTTCGTCAGCAGCCGGATGAGCGGCATCTACGTGACCGACCGCGAGGGCAAGGAAGGGTTTACCGAGCTGACCCTGCGCACCCTTGAGAGCCGCACGCCGCTGCTGCGCTGCCATCGCCAGTATCTGGTGAATATGGCGCACCTGAAGGAGATTCGCCTGGAGGAGAATGGTCAGGCGGAGCTGCTAATGCGCGCCGGGCAAACGGTGCCAGTGAGCCGACGCTATTTAAAAAGCCTGAAAGAGGCGATTGGCCTGTAAAGCTGCTACACTGCGCCCCATTGCATCATCGACAGTAAAAGGCACTCATGCTCAGTAATGATATTCTTCGTAGCCTGCGCTACACCCTGAAAGTCAATAATAACGATATGGTGCGCATTCTTGCGCTATCCGCTATGGAATCCACCTCCGCCAGCTTCGACACCTGGACCACGAAAGAGGATGAAGAGGGCTTTGTCCGCTGCCCGGACATTATCCTGTCGGGTTTCCTCAACGGCCTTATCTATGACAAGCGCGGCAAAGACGATTCGGCGCCGGAGTTAGCGCTGGAGCGTCGGGTGAATAACAACACGGTGCTGAAAAAGCTACGGATCGCCTTCTCGCTGAAAACGGACGATATTGTGGCGATCATGAGCGAGCAGAAATACCGCGTGTCGGTGCCGGAAGTGACCGCCATGATGCGATCGCCTGACCACAAAAACTACCGCGAGTGCGGCGACCAGTTTCTGCGCAATTTCCTGCGCGGGCTGACCCAGCGGGTGCATCACCCGAAACCGTGATTTTTGCCGGGTGGCGGTTTCGCCTTACCCGGTCTACATAACCCGTAGGCCCGTGCAAGCGCAGCGCCGCCGGGCAAAAAAAAGCCGGATGGTTAATCCGGCTTTTTTATTATTTCACCTGCTGACCCGGCCTGGCGCCGTCGTCAGGGCTTAACAGGAAGATATCCTTCCCGCCAGGGCCGGCGGCCATCACCATCCCTTCCGAGATACCGAAGCGCATTTTGCGCGGCGCCAGGTTGGCGACCATCACCGTCAGGCGGCCAATCAGCGGCTGCGGATCCGGATAAGCGGAGCGGATGCCGGAGAAGACGTTACGCTTCTCGCCGCCAAGATCCAGCGTCAGGCGCAGCAGCTTGTCGGAGCCTTCAACAAATTCCGCGTTCTCAATCAGCGCCACGCGCAGATCGACTTTGGCGAAATCGTCAAAGGTGATGGTGTCCTGAATCGGATCGTCCGCCAGCGGGCCGGTCACTGGCGCAGCTGCGGCTTTCACCTCTTCTTTTGACGCTTCAACCAGGGCTTCCACCTGTTTCATCTCGATGCGGTTGTACAGCGCCTTAAACGGATTGACATTATGCGCCAGCAGCGGCTGCTGAATGGCGTCCCAGCTCAGCTCGCTGTTGAGGAACGCTTCCGCACGCGCGGCCAGCTGCGGCAGGACCGGTTTCAGCCAGGTCATCAGCACGCGGAACATGTTCAGACCCATGGTGCAGATGGCCTGCAGGTCGGCGTCGCGGCCTTCCTGTTTCGCCACCACCCACGGCGCCTGCTCATCGACATAGCGGTTGGCCACGTCGGCGAGCGCCATGATTTCGCGGATGGCCTTACCGAACTCGCGGCTGTCCCACGCTTCGCCGATGCTTTCCGCCGCGTCGGTGAAGGTTTTGTACAGCGCCGGGTCGGCCAGCTCAGCGGCCAGCACGCCGTCAAAACGCTTGCTGATAAAGCCGGCGTTGCGCGAGGCGAGGTTAACCACCTTGTTGACGATGTCGGCATTCACGCGCTGGATAAAGTCTTCCAGGTTAAGGTCGATGTCATCGATGCGCGAAGAGAGCTTGGCGGTGTAGTAGTAGCGCAGGCTGTCGGCATCAAAGTGTTTCAGCCAGGTGCTGGCCTTGATGAAGGTGCCGCGCGACTTGGACATCTTCGCGCCGTTGACCGTCACGTAGCCGTGCACGAACAGGTTGGTCGGCTTACGGAACTGGCTGCCTTCCAGCATCGCCGGCCAGAACAGGCTGTGGAAGTAGACGATGTCCTTGCCGATAAAGTGATACAGCTCGGCCGTGGAGTCTTTCTTCCAGTATTCGTCGAAGCTGGTGGTGTCGCCGCGCTTGTCGCATAGGTTCTTGAAGGAGCCCATGTAGCCGATCGGCGCGTCCAGCCAGACGTAGAAGTATTTGCCCGGCGCGTTCGGAATTTCGAAGCCGAAGTACGGCGCATCGCGGGAGATGTCCCACTGCTGCAGGCCGGACTCAAACCACTCCTGCATTTTGTTCGCCACCTGCTCCTGCAGCGCGCCGCTGCGGGTCCACGCCTGCAGCATTTCGCTGAATGACGGCAGGTCGAAGAAGAAGTGTTCGGAGTCACGCATCACCGGCGTGGCGCCGGAGACCACCGATTTCGGGTCGATAAGCTCGGTAGGGCTGTAAGTCGCGCCGCACACTTCGCAGTTATCGCCGTACTGGTCTGGAGATTTACACTTCGGACAGGTGCCTTTCACAAAACGGTCCGGCAGGAACATGCCTTTTTCCGGATCGTAGAGCTGAGAGATGGTACGGTTTTTGATAAAACCGTTCTCTTTCAGACGAGTGTAGATCAGCTCCGACAGCTCGCGGTTCTCATCGCTATGCGTCGAGTGATAGTTATCGTAGCTGATGTCGAAGCCGGCAAAATCGGTCTGATGCTCCTGACTCATCTCGCCAATCATCTGCTCCGGAGTGATACCGAGCTGTTGCGCCTTGAGCATAATCGGCGTGCCGTGGGCGTCGTCGGCGCAGATGAAGTTGACTTCATGGCCGCGCATTCGCTGGTAACGGACCCAGACATCAGCCTGGATGTGCTCCAGCATGTGGCCGAGGTGGATGGAGCCGTTGGCGTACGGCAGGGCGCACGTTACCAGAATTTTCTTCGCGACTTGAGTCATAGTGAGCATTACATCTTCTGTTGTAAAAAGGGCTTCCGATATTACCAAAAGGGCTGTGGGTGCGCCATAAATGGCTGCCCATATATGGATAATCCTTACCTGTGATAAACTCTGTGATTACTGAAAGCATCTCAAAACAACAAAGGAGTCGGGATGAATTCGCAATCCCAGGCCAAATCCCCCGAGCGCCTACGTGCGATGGTCGCCGGGACGCTGGCCAATTTCCAGCACCCAACCCTGAAGCATAACCTCACCACCCTCAAGGCGCTGCACCATGTCGCCTGGCTGGATGATACCATTCATATTGAGCTGCAGATGCCGTTCGTCTGGAGCAGCGCCTTCGAAGCGCTGAAAGAGCAGTGCAGCGCCGAGCTGCTGCGCATCACTGGCGCGAAGGCTATCGACTGGAAGCTGACCCACAGCATCGCCACCCTCAAGCGCGTGAAAAACCAGCCCGGGATCAACGGCGTGAAGAACATTATCGCCATCAGCTCCGGGAAAGGCGGCGTCGGTAAATCCTCCACGGCGGTAAACCTGGCGCTGGCACTCGCCGCGGAAGGGGCGAAGGTGGGCATTCTGGATGCCGATATCTACGGCCCGTCGATTCCCACCATGCTTGGCGCGGAAGACAGCCGCCCGACCTCGCCGGACGGCACCCATATGGCGCCGATCATGAAGTACGGGCTGGCCACCAATTCCATTGGCTACCTGGTGACTGACGACAACGCCATGGTCTGGCGCGGCCCGATGGCCAGCAAGGCGCTGATGCAGATGCTGCAGGAGACCCTGTGGCCGGATCTGGATTACCTGGTGCTGGATATGCCGCCGGGCACTGGCGACATTCAACTGACGCTGGCGCAGAACATTCCGGTCACCGGCGCGGTGGTGGTCACCACGCCGCAGGACATCGCGCTGATCGACGCCAAAAAGGGCATCGTGATGTTCGAGAAAGTGGAAGTGCCAGTGCTGGGGATCGTGGAAAACATGAGCATGCATATCTGCAGCAACTGCGGGCACCACGAGCCGATCTTCGGCACCGGCGGCGCGCAAAAACTGGCCGAGAAATACCACACCCAGCTGCTGGGCCAGCTGCCGCTGCATATTACGCTGCGGGAAGATCTGGATAACGGCACGCCGACGGTGGTGGCGCGTCCGGAAAGCGAATTTACCGACATTTACCGCCAGCTGGCGGGCCGGGTGGCGGCCCAGATGTACTGGCAGGGAGAAGTGATCCCGGGTGAGATTGCCTTCCGCGCCGTTTAAGGCCGCGGCGAGCGCATCAGCCAGTATCCGCCCTCGGGCGAGGCGCCCTGTGCTTCGATGGTCCAGCCGTGACGCTGGTAGAAGCGCAGGGCGTTTTTATTTTCCATCAGGCACTTCAGCGTCCCGCTGGCGGTAAAGGTCTGTTCGACCTGCGCCAGCAGCGCGCTGCCGATATGTTTGCCCTGCCAGTCCGGGTCGACGAACAGATGGTGAAGGAAATTATCGGCGGTCCATACGGCGGCAAAGCCCACCGGCAGGCCGTCGCATTCCGCGACCCACAGCTGTTCATCCGCGGTGGCGGCATCGAAATCTTCCAGCCGCCACGTCGTGGAGGGAAGCCAGGTCCACGACACACTGCGCGCCCGCAGGAAGAGCTGGCGCAGCGCCGGAGAGTCCGCTGGTTCGCCGGGGCGGATGCGGATATTGAGCGGATCAGCGATGATAGAAGATCTCGCCGTCGTACACCTTGAGGATTTTGCCTTCGGTGTCGGTGATCAGCACGTAGTTACCGCCCATATAGGTCCAGTGGCTGCCGGCGTCCGGCGCGGGCAGATTACGCTGCTGCCAGCCTTTGATGTTGTATTCCGGGGTGAGGTACATCGCCGGAACGGTGTCGCCAATGTGAAACTGGGTGAAGTCGGCGGTGAACTCTTTCAGCGCATACTGATCGATCCCCGCGGCAGAAGCCGTCCAGCTGGCGCCAGCGGTGGCAAGGAGTACGCCCAGAAGCATCATTTTTGTTTTACGCATAATTTCCTCAATATTACCTGGACTCAAAATAGCAGCCTCGTATCATTCCTGATGCGTTGCTGAAATGGCAAGCACTGGATTTTTAAAAAGTGTAAGCAAAACACGGCGCAAGTCCTGCGCCGCTTGCGTTGCAGCGACGGTGATGCGTATTTTGGGAGCAATCTGAAGCAGGGGAGAATCGGCATGTTCAGGCTGGAAGATCTGACCTTATTTGTCCGCGCCGCGGCACTGGGCAGTTTTAGCGACGCCGCGCGCGAGGCGGGGCAGCAGCCGGCGCAGGTGAGCGCGGCGATTAAACGTCTGGAGACGATCCTCAATATTCGCCTGTTCGCCCGCTCGACCCGCAGCCTGCGCCTGACGCCGGAGGGGGAGACCTGGCTGCCGTATGCCACCCAGATGCTCGATACCCTCGAGGCCGGCCTGCAGAAGATCCAGACCCCGGATGATGAAATTCGCGGCATGCTGCAGATTGCCGTGCCGTCAGACCTCGGGCGTAACCTGCTCCTGACCTTGTTCCGCGACTTTCGGCAACGCCATCCGGCGCTGCGCCTGCGGCTGCTCTTTTCCGACCAGCTGACCGACGTGTTTAAAGATCCGGTGGACGTCGCGTTTCGCTATGGCAATAACGATGACGCCTCGTTTATTTCGCTGCCGGTGGCGCCGGAAAATCGTCGGGTGCTGGTGGCCTCCCCAGAGTGGATCGCCCGCCACGGCGAGCCGCAGACCCTTCAGGAGCTCGGCCAGCACAATGCGTTGATCTACATTTTGCGCGGCCGCCCGTTCGACCGCTGGTCACTGAGCCTCGACGGAGAAGTTCAGCAGCAGAAGGTCTCCGGCACGGTGATGAGCGACGACGCGGAGGTGATCCGGCGGCTGGCGGTGGCCGGGGAGGGCATTGCCTATAAATCGATGCTCGACGTCAGCGACGATCTGCGGGCGGGCCGCCTGCGGCGCCTGCTACCGCGTTACCAGGGGGATATGGTGCCGTTGAACCTGATTTGTCCGCACCGCAAGCAGCTCTCTGCCGCGGTGCGTTTGTTATATGAAGAGGTGAAAGCACATTGTGAAGGGCTTAATGTCTAACTAAGGTCGCGAAGTAGTAGACCAGCGGGACGGCCAGCACCCACAGGCCAATCGGGATTTCCCGCCACTTGCCGGCGATGGCCTTGATCACAATGTAAAACAGCAGCCCGCCGGCGATACCGGTGCCGAAGCTGTTGGCGATGAGGGTGATCATCACCATCATCAGCACCGGCAGGCCGTCGGTGAAGTTGCCGAGATCCACTTTGCGCAGGCCGCTGAACATGTTCAGGCCGATCAGGATCAGCGCCGGGGCGGTGGCCTCCTTCGGGATCATCAGCGCCACCGGCGTGAACAGCAGCATCAGCAGGAACATCACCGCTGCCGACAGCGCGGTGAGGCCGGTTTTGCCGCCGGCTTCCGCTGCCGCAGATGACTCGATTAGCGCCGTTGCCGCCGGAATCCCCACCCACGGGCCGAGCGCCGCAGCAATCGAATCGACCATAAACGGGCGATTAATCTGCGGCATGTTGCCTTCTTCATCCAGCAGACCTGCCTCGCCGCCCACCGCCAGCGTCGTCCCCATGGTGGAGAAAAACTCAGAAGCGAAAAAGACGAACAAGAACGGCAGGAAGGCGATGTTTAACGCCCCCAGCAGGTCGACCTGTCCCAGCACCGGCGCCAGCGAGTGGGGGACATCGATAAAATGCGTCGGCAGTTTGGTCACGCCGAACGGGATCCCCACCAGGGTAGCGCACAGAATGGCCCACAAAATGGCGCCCGGCACCTTACGCGCCTGCAGGGCTATCGCCAGGAACAGGCCGCACA
Source organism: Klebsiella sp. GB_Kp047 (assembly GCF_040065235.1). NCBI lineage: Bacteria > Pseudomonadati > Pseudomonadota > Gammaproteobacteria > Enterobacterales > Enterobacteriaceae > Klebsiella > Klebsiella sp. GB_Kp047. The sequence goes on from NZ_JBEAJG010000040.1 coordinate 227,117, forward strand.
GCGCCACCAGCGCGCCGGGGGCGAGAAAGTCGCCGAGCATCAGGGCGTTGGTTTTCGCATTGGCGAGCACCAGCCCGGCGTTGCGAAAGCCGAGAACGGCGACAAACAGGCCGATGGAGGCCGTCAGCCCCAGCTTGATCGACTGTGGCACCGAGCGGGTGACCACTTCGCGCAGGCCAAAGCGGGTCAGCAGGAAGAAGAGAACCCCTGACCAGCAGGCGATCCCGAGGCCTGTCTGCCAGCCAATCCCCTCACTACCTGCCAGCGTGACCCCTACCAGCACCGAGCCGCCAATGCCCGGGCCGACGATAAACGGCAGGTTGGCGTAAAACGCCATCAGCAGCGAACCGACGACGAAGACCAGAATGGTGCCGGTGGTCGCGGCGCCTTTGTCCATCCCGCCGATCGCCAGCAGTCCCGGGATGACCACCAGTAAATAGGCGGCGGCGAGGAAACCGGTGATCCCGGCCAGGCATTCAGTGCGTAGCGTGCCGCCGCGCGAGCGCAGCGCAAAGCGGCGCTCCAGCCAGTTATCGCGGGCGGAAGAGTGAAGTGTGTTATCGGCCATGCTCAGGCTCCCTGAGGATTATTGTTGTGAGGCGTTGGCGCCGGGGTCTCCCGGCAGGCTATCAACGGGTCGACTATCTGGCGGCTGCCGCCGTCGGTGAGACCCAAATCGGTTAAATGCGGCCCGGCGTTACAGGCAAGACAGGTGCCTTCAATAGCCTTGAAGACCCGGTACGGCGGCTCCCAGTCAGCGACTCTGCTGCTCAGATCGCGCAGCTCGCGGAACTGACGCGCCAGCTCGGCGGCCGGCAGATCCGACAGCATGCCGGCAATCGGCATCGCCACATGGGCGAGGATCTCGCCCTGTTGCGCCAGCGCCATCCCGCCGCCGGAGGCGATAAGCTGGTTGGCCGCCAGCGCCATATCCTCAGCATCGCGCCCGAGCACCACCAGATTGTGTGAGTCGTGGGAGTAGCTGGTGGCGATGGCGCCGCGCAGCTCGCCCCAGCCTTCAAGCAGGGCGATTTGCGGCGTCGCCTGATGGCGGCCGTGGCGGTGCTTGACCCAGATCAGGCTGAAGCCGGCGGGCAGCTGGACCTGGCCGTCGCGGATCTGCACCTCGACCTCACCCCACTGGGTGAAGCGCGCGCCGCGGATATGGCGCAGGCGGGCGACGCCGTGGCGAATGCCCTTGATGCGCAGGATAAAGTCATCGGCGGCGAGGGGGGCTATCTGTAAGGTATCGCGCGGCGGCGTCACGCCCGGCGCCGGGGCGATCTGCTTCAGCAGGCGGCCGGCATGGGCCAGCCGTTCCCCGCCAACATAGACTTCGCGGGCCGCCAGTTTTTCCAGGGAGTCAAACACCACCAGGTCGGCGCGTCGCCCGGCGGCAATCAGCCCGAGATCGTGGCGCTGCAGACGAATAGCGGCGTTGAGGGTGGCGAAACGCAGCGCGTCGACCGCCGGTAAACCGTGCTCGATCAGCAGGTTGAGCAGGGCGATGATCCCGCCTTTCTCCAGCAGCATATCCGGCGGCACGTCATCGGTGCAGACGGTGATCTGCGAGGAGAGGTGCGGCAGCGTTTTCAACGCCGCGACGATATCCGGCAGCAGATAGGGGTGCGAGCCGCGGATCTCGATCGTCAGTCCGGCGCGCAGTTTTTCCAGCGCGTCGTCCGCCGAGGTCAGTTCATGATCGGAGGTGACGCCGGCGGCGAGGTAGGCCTGCAGGTCGGCGCCGCTCAGGCCGCGGGCATGGCCTTCAATCAGTTTACCGCTGTTAAGACCGGCCTGGACAATCTCCTGCATCCGCTCGCTGCCGTGCAGCACGCCGTGCATATCCATCACTTCCGCCACGCCGCGCACTTCCGGCCAGCCGAGCATGGTCTCCATTTCCGCGCCGGCGAAATCGGCGCCGGACATTTCAAGGCCGGGGGTGGAGGGGACGCTCGACGGCGCGGCGACCATCACCTGCAGCGGCAGGTGGCGGCTGGCGTCTACCGCGTAGCGCACACCCTCGACGCCGAGGACATTGGCCAGCTCATGCGGATCCCAGAACACCGCGGTGGTGCCCTGGGTGAGGACGATTTCGGCGTAGCGCTCGGGTGGCAGATGCGAGCTTTCGAGGTGCACATGGGTGTCCATCAGGCCGGGCGACAGGTAGCTACCGGCCAGGGAATGCACTTCATGGGCGTCGGCGCGGCTGCCGCGGGGGTGGACGCTGGCGATCATCTCGCCGACGATACCGATGTCAGCGGGGCGAATTTCGCCCGTGGCCATATCGACGATCTGCGCATCGACCAGCAGCAGATCAAACGGGGATTCGCCGCGCGCGGCCTGCACGGCGCGACGGCGGACTTGAGCATTGCTGGACATAACCACTCCGGCACAAGGATAATGCGGATACTCTAGGGGCACAGCAAACGTTTGCCCAGATGAATAAATTTATCACCCGATAAGTTCGGGTTATTGTGCAGGACCACCGTAGCGAACCCGATAATGAAAGAACCCTGGCAGCGACTGCCCGCGCTCTCACTTAAACAGCTTCAGTATTTCGTCACCCTGGCCCAGCTGCGCCATTTTACCGATACCGCCAGTCGGCTGGCGATTAGCCAGCCGGCGCTGAGCAGCGCCCTGCGGCAGATTGAAACGGTGCTCGGCGGCAAGCTGGTCAACCGCACCGCTTCGGCGGTCACCCTGACTGAGCTGGGGGCGGCGATTTTACCCCACGCCCAGCGGATCCTCAGCGTGGCGCAGGCGGCCTTTTTCGATATGCAGCAGATCGTCGAGGCGGGCGGCGACGGGACGGTGCGCATCGGCCTGGTGCCGTCGGTCAGTTCGCTGCTGTTTCCTCTGCTGCCGCAGACCCTGGCCCAGGCCTTTCCCCGCCTGCGCATTGAATTTCACGATCAGACCAACGATGCGCTTATCCTGGCGCTGCAGCGTGGCGAGATTGATTTCGGCATCGGGGCGATCGACAGCTCACTGCCCGCGGAATTGCTGGTCTATCCGCTGCGCGACGATCCCTTCGTGGCGGTGCTGCACCGCGACGATCCGCTGGCCGCGCAGGCGCATCTGCCGTGGAAACAGCTGGTGGGGCGGGACATTGCCGTGTTCTCGAAGGGCAATATCCAGCGGCTGGTGGCGGCATTAGTGGAGAGCCATCGCCTGACGCTAACCACCCGCTACCAGGTGGACTATATCGAAACCTTGTATGGCCTGGTACGCTCGCGCTTAGCGGTGGCGATTCTGCCGGAGCTGTACACCACCCATCTGCAGGACCCGGCGCTCAAGGTCGCCCAGCTGCAGCAGCCGGCGTTGACCCGCACGGTGGCCCTGATGCGCGGGCCGCAGGCGCTGCCGCCGCTTATCGAAGACTGTTTTTCCCTGCTACAGGCCGCCTTGCGCTAGGGCAGGTGCTTGATCAGCACGTCTATGGTTAAGTGGTTGATGTACTCCAGCGAGTGTGAGGAGAGGACGCCCAGCAGCCTGTTATGGTGCCCGGCAATAATTAAATCGATCTGCCGCTGTCGAATGCAGGCTTCGACATCTTCAAACCGGCGAGTGGTCACCAGCGAGAGAGTATCCACCGGCAGGGAGACGGTGCAGGCCAGCTCGTTGAGCAGGGCTTTGGCCTGGATTACCTCCTGCGAGACCTGATCGTCGCGCAGGCTGTCGGAAACATAGTTCAGCGCCCGGTAGTCGGTGCTGATGTGGGCGATGGTGATGCGCATGCCGTTCTCTTCTGCCATTCTGGCGGCATGCTCGAGCAGCGGGACGCCGTCCTGACTGCTGTTAATCAGTACCAGCGCATGGTGATAAACGGCCATGGCGTATATCCTCAGTAGGCTAATTAGCTCATGATGTCATCATTTTCCGCCCGCCAGCAGCGGAATGCAATCTTGCCCGGTCGCTTGATGAGCATGATGGCCGCGATGGTATCGTATGCAGGGTTAAAGGCTTGTTGTATGAACCGGTGAGTTGCGGTAAATTCCACAACGCTTAACAATTTCACTATTTTGACTCGGGGTGCCCTTCTTCGTTGAAGGCTGAGAAATACCCGTACCACCTGATCTGGATAATGCCAGCGTAGGGAAGTCAGAGACCGCAGGGTCATTGCTTCTACCTCGTCTGGCGGGAGCAAACCATGCCTGAGCTGCTGAATCCCGCGCCTGTCGCGCACCTGCGCCATCTGCTGCGCGCCCATTCCCCCCTTGTGCACTGCATGACCAATGACGTGGTGCAGACCTTTACCGCCAATGTTCTGCTGGCCGTCGGCGCCTCGCCGGCGATGGTGATCGATCCCCGCGAAGCGGCGCAGTTCGCCGCCATCGCCGATGCGCTGTTAATCAACGTCGGCACCCTGACCGCAGACCGCGCCGTGGCCATGCGCGCCGCAGTGGAGCAGGCCCGCCAGGCCGGCAAGCCCTGGACGCTGGATCCGGTAGCGGTCGGCGCCCTGACCGTGCGCACGGCCTTTTGTCACGAGCTGCTGGCCCTGCAGCCGGCGGCCATTCGCAGCAATGCCTCTGAAATTCTGGCGCTGGCCGGGATGAGCGGTGGCGGGCGCGGGGTGGATACCACCGATACGGCCGCCGCAGCGCTGCCGGCGGCCCAGGCGCTGGCTCGTCAGCTGAGTACCGTAGTGGCGGTCACCGGCGAGGTGGACTACGTCACCGACGGCGAGCGGGTGCTCAGCGTGGCGGGCGGCAGTGCGCTGATGACCCGGGTGGTGGGCACCGGCTGCGCGCTGTCGGCGGTGGTGGCGGCGAGCGCGGCGCTGCCGGGCGACCGGCTGGAAAACGTGGCCGCCGCCTGCGGGCTAATGAAGCAGGCCGGGGAAATCGCCGCCCGTCAGGGAGGCCCAGGCAGCTTTATTCCGGCGTTTCTCGACGCGCTGTATCAGGAGGTGCAGGGATGAAACGCATCAACGCCCTGACCATCGCCGGCACCGATCCCAGCGGCGGGGCCGGTATCCAGGCCGATCTGAAAACCTTCTCCGCGCTGGGAGCCTATGGCTGCTCGGCGATCACCGCCCTGGTGGCGCAGAATACCCGCGGCGTGCAGTCGGTCTATCGTATTGAACCGGACTTTGTGGCGGCGCAGCTCGATTCGGTATTCAGCGATGTGCGCATCGATACCACCAAAATCGGCATGCTGGCGGAGACCGATATTGTGGAAGCCGTGGCCGAGCGGCTGGCGCGCTACCGGGTGGCCAATGTGGTGCTGGATACCGTCATGCTGGCGAAAAGCGGCGATCCGCTGCTGTCGGCCTCGGCGGTGGAGACCCTGCGTCAACGATTGTTGCCGCAGGTGTCGCTGATCACTCCAAACCTGCCGGAAGCGGCCGCTCTGCTTGACGCCCCCCATGCGCGCAACGAGCGCGAAATGCTGGAGCAGGGGCGGGCGTTGCTGGCGCTGGGCTGCGGCGCAGTATTAATGAAAGGCGGCCATCTCGACGATGCCGAAAGCCCGGACTGGCTCTTCACCCGCGAAGGGGAACAGCGATTTACCGCGCCGCGAGTGCAGACCAAAAACACCCACGGCACCGGCTGCACACTCTCCGCCGCGCTGGCGGCGCTGCGCCCGCGTCACGCTGACTGGGCGGCCACCGTTACCGAGGCCAAGGCCTGGCTGTCGGCGGCCCTGGCCCAGGCCGACTCCCTGGAGGTGGGCCACGGCATCGGACCGGTACACCATTTCCACGCCTGGTGGTAAATGGCAGCGTAACGGGACAGCAGAATCTCCTGAAAAAATGCCCTCCCGGCTGGAAAATAGGCTAAGTCGGTACCAGGCTTAACCTGCCCAAAATAATTGGGTTGGGATAATGCATGCCGGCTCCGGCCGGCCTTACGGGAGATTGCTATGACTGATATTACGCAGTTGCTGGGCAAAGATGCCGAGAGCCTTTTGCAGCACCGTTGTATAACCATTCCGGCCGACCAGCTGTATCTGCCTGGCGCAGATTATGTTGATCGGGTGATGGTGGATAACAACCGGCCACCGGCGGTGCTACGCAATATGCAAACCCTGTACAACACCGGACGTCTGGGGGGGACCGGCTACCTTTCCATTCTGCCGGTCGACCAGGGCGTGGAGCACTCGGCGGGGGCCTCCTTCGCCGCCAACCCGCTGTACTTCGATCCGAAAAATATCGTCGAGCTGGCGATCGAAGCCGGCTGTAACTGCGTGGCGTCGACCTACGGCGTGCTGGCCTCGGTGTCGCGCCGTTACGCGCATCGCATTCCTTTCCTGGTGAAGCTCAACCATAACGAAACGCTGAGCTACCCCACCGAGTACGACCAGACCCTCTACGCCAGCGTTGAGCAGGCGTTCAATATGGGGGCGGTGGCCGTGGGCGCGACGATCTATTTCGGCTCGGAACAATCGCGTCGTCAGATAGAAGAGATTTCCGCTGCCTTTGAGCGGGCGCATGAGCTGGGCCTGGTCACCGTGCTGTGGGCCTATCTGCGCAATTCGGCTTTCAAGAAAGACGGTGTCGACTATCATGTTTCCGCTGACCTGACCGGTCAGGCCAACCACCTGGCGGCCACCATCGGCGCCGATATCGTTAAGCAGAAAATGGCGGAGAATAACGGCGGCTACAAAGCGGTTAACTTCGGCTATACCGACGACCGGGTGTACAGCAAACTGACCAGCGATAACCCTATCGATCTGGTGCGCTACCAGCTGGCCAACTGCTATATGGGCCGCGCCGGGCTGATTAACTCCGGCGGCGCGGCGGGCGGGGAGACCGACCTTGCCGACGCGGTGCGCACGGCGGTGATCAATAAACGCGCCGGCGGCATGGGGCTGATCCTTGGCCGTAAAGCGTTTAAGAAATCGATGGCCGACGGCGTGAAGCTGATCAATGCCGTGCAGGATGTCTACCTCGACGGCAAAGTCACCATCGCCTAAGGCGAAAATCCGGGCGTCACCGCCCGGATTGCTCGTTGTTCCTACCCGATGTCGGGTTTATTAAGACTCCGCGGCGTTGGCGGTAAACGGTTTTGCACTCTGAGCACTGGTAAAGCCAGGCTGTTCAACGCGGATTAACGGGCACAGGAAGAAGGCCAGAATATATAAGGCGGTATAGGCAATCACCACCCCGATGGTGCTGAAATAGGGCAGCAGCACCACGGCGATCGCCGGCGCCAGAAAGTTCGACAGCCCGGCTGACAGGTTATAGACCGAAATCGCCGCGCCTTTATGGTTCGGCTCCAGCGCCGGGAACACCGCCGCCATCGGCACGAATGCGGCGACGAAAATACCCAGGGCAATAGCCGGCACCAGCGCCATCGCAAAGCTGTGGCCAAAGTGCTGAGGGATGTAGTAAAACGCCAGGCTGGAGAACGCCATCCCGATGCAGCCGAACCAGCGAATCACCTTCATCCAGCCCATTTTCTCCGCCACGATCCCCCAGAAAACGTTCGAAAAGATAGTGGTGAAGAAGAAGGCCGCCCACACCTGGAGCCACTCCGAGGTGGTAAAGCCCAGCTCATCAACGAACATCATCGGCATAATCACCGCAAAACCAAACAGCGACAGGGTGTTAATAATGCGCACAATGCTCGAGAACAGGATGCTGCGGTTGGTATAGAGCAGCGTCGCGGCGCGCCCCAGTTCGGCGAGTTTTTCGCGAGTGGTCAGGTTCTGCATATGGCGCGGCGTTTCGGTATGACGCATCGACACCAGCGCAATGATGCCGCCGGTGGCGCAAAAGACCAGCGCCAGCCACAGGGTGCCCATTTCGCCAATGTGGGGAATGGTGAAGCTCGGAATATAGCTGCCGAACACGCCGATGCCCACGGAGTAGACCGCCCAGAACCAGCCCAGCGCAGAGCTGGAACTGTCGCTGCGAACGTTGTGGATAATGGCGACGATAAATGAGTAGAGGAACAGCGGGTAGGCCAGGCCGCGGATGCCATAAAACAGCAGGATCAGCGCATAGTTGGCGCGACCGAGGCCGAAGACGAGGAACAGTACATGGAATACGCACCACAGTACGAAACCGATCATCATGGCCTTGCGTGGGGTGATGATCTCCGCTACCACGCCGGAGACCCACGCCGACAGGGCGGCGGCCAGACCGTATAGCGTAAAGGCAAAGGAAGCCTGCGCCGGGGTGAATCCGAGTGCTTTGATGTAGTGCGACAGAAAAGCCAGCTCAAAGCCGTCGCCGGTCATAAACACGGCGATGGCGACATATCCCCAGATGAGGTTGAGCGGTAGACCGTACCACTGTTTGTTATTAACGGACATGTTGACCTCGATTTCAGAGTGCAGATGAGTGTCTCCGCTGCACAGCAGCGGAGCATTATTGTTATTAAAAAAGAGGGATGTTATTCGCGAATCAGCCTGCCGGCCTGTTGTAGCGCCTTATAGGCCTCATACCTGCGCTGATGTAGCGAGCTAAACGCAGTCTCGCTGTGATAGGTGGCATCCACCTGAGTAAATTGCTTCATGGCTTCCGGCAGTGAAGCCGCGATTCCGCCCGCGACGGCGCCGAGGATGGCGGAGCCTAACAGCACCGGCTCGCTGCAGGCGGTGCTCACGACGCTAACGCCGCAGGCGTCGGCCAGCAGCTGCCGCACCAGCGGATGCTGTCCGGCCCCGCCGCTGATGACGATATTTTCACTCTCAATTCCGCAGGCGCGCTGGGCGTCGAGGATCTGTCGCAGGCCATAGCCAATCCCGCATAACCCGGCAACGTACAGCGCGGTCAGGTTATCCAGGTCCCGCTCCATCCCCAGCCCGGCAATCAGCGCTTTCGCGTGGGGGTCGGCAAGCGGCGCGCGGTTACCGAGAAACTCCGGCACCACGTGCAGACCGGCGGCCAGCTTGACCGCCTCAGAAGGCGAGGCAGCCTGCGCCAGTACGCGATCTGCCAGCCAGACCGGCAGAGGGACGCCCGCGGCTTTAGCCTGCTCGCGAGCCGCCGCCGCCGCCGGATGGAAGCTCAGCAGCTGGTCGATTGCTGCGCCGGCGGCGCTTTGTCCGCCTTCAATCAGCCAGTAGCCCGGGACCATCGCCGAATAGTAGGGGCCCCAGACGCCGGGGACGAACACCGCTTCCTCAGTGGTGGTCATGGTGCAGGAAGAAGTGCCGAAGACGTAGGCCATATTGTTGACCGCGCCGTTAAGCACCCCAACGGTGCCGATGCCGCCCGCGTGGGCGTCAATCATCCCCACCGCCACCGGCGTGCCGGTCGGCAGGCCCATCTCTTTTGCCGCCGTGGCGCAAAGACCGTCGCCGCAGGGGGTTCCAGGGTCGACAATCCGCTGGCCGATGCGGACAAAATCTTCATCCGCCAGCTCGTCGAGGCCAATCTGGCGGAAGTAGCCGGCATCCCAGCGTTGTTCATGCGCCAGGTAGGTCCATTTACAGGTCACAGTGCAGACCGAGCGGGCGTCATCGCCGGTTGAGCGCCAGGTAAGGTAATCGGCGAGGTCGAAGAAGTGGCGCGCCTGCTGATAGATGTGCGGGCGATTCTCCTTCAGCCACAGAATTTTCGGCGTTTCCATCTCCGGCGAGATTTTGCCGCCAACGTACTGCAGTACCGGGTGGCCCGTCGCGTTGATCTTTTCCGCCTGCGCGGTGGCGCGATGATCCATCCAGACAATAATATTGCGGTCCGGATCGTCCGAAGGCCCGACCGCCAGCGGCGCGTCGTTATCGCCAATCACCACCAGCGAGCAGGTGGCATCGAAGCCTAGCCCGGCGATCGACGACGGCGGGACGCCGGCGCTGGCCACCGCGGTTTTAATGCAGTAGCACACCGCCTGCCAGATTTCACGGCTCGACTGCTCAACCCTATTCCCGGCGCTGCGAAACAGGGTAATGTCCTGGGTCGCGTGGGCAAGAAGCTCGCCCCGCAGATTGAAGACTCCGGCGCGCACGCTGCCCGAACCGACATCCACACCAATCATGTTTTGCGTATCGTTTTGCATCACATCCTCTCACAGGCTGGTTACGGGTCAGAGATCCACGCTGTTCGGCAGGATCACAATGTCGCGTACGGTGACGTTTTTCGAACGCGTCACCATAAACAGCACTGACTCCGCCACTTCAATCGGCTGCATCAGACTGCCGTTGGCCAGCGCTTCATCCATTTTGGCTTTTGGCCAGTCGTCCAGCAGCGCGGTCACCACCGGGCCCGGTAGTACGGCGCCGACGCGCACGCCATACTGCGCCACCTGACGACGAGTGGTGTGGACAAACGCCTGCACAGCGAATTTCGACGCGGTATAGACAGGCTCCCAGATCACCGGCACCACGCCCGCGATGGAGCTGGTGAAAATAATATCCCCGGATTGTTGCGCGATCAGATGCGGCAGGACGCTGCGCACGCAGCGGAAGGCGGCGTTGATGTTGAGGTGCAGCACGCGGTCCCAGACGTCCGGGTCGCCCTCGGCCACCGGCCCGCCGATATAGGCGCCGGCGTTGGCGTGGAAGATATCGAGACGCCCGGTAAGCTGCAAAATGCCCTGCAGAAGATTATCGACCTGGTCCGCCTGCATCAGATCCACCTGCAGAGCGAAGGCGTTTTCGCCAAGTTCGGCGACCAGTTTGTTGAGCTTTTCGCCTTCGCGGTCGATTAGCACTACTTTTGCGCCAGCCCCCAGCAGGGTCTTCGCGCACTCGAGGCCGATACCGGACGCCGCGCCAGTGATCGCGGCGACTTTACCGCTGAGGGAAGTATTCATAGAGGAGACGGAGTGGTTCATTTTATAATCCTTTGCCGTGTCTGGTTAAAACTATCGAACCCGAGGGCATCGCGTTCGAGGTTATGGACAAAAACCTGGTAACATATTGAATATCAGCATCATTATTCAGGCTTGCTGGCATGTTAAGGCAGTATGCGCGCGTACTTTCTGGCGTGAAATGGATGCTCAATCGATGAAGCTATGTTGCGCTCGCTTCATCGATTGAGCAAGTGGGGAAATTAACAGCGACATGATTTTGTGACGCAAGTTGGAAAAATGAAGAAGATAACGATTTACGACCTGGCGGAGCTTTCCGGCGTTTCGGCGAGCGCGGTGAGCGCTATCCTCAACGGTAACTGGAAAAAGCGCCGCATCAGCGCAAAGCTTGCCGAGAAGGTGACCCGGATTGCTGAGGAGCAGGGCTATGCGATTAACCGCCAGGCCAGCATGCTGCGCAGTAAAAAATCACACGTCATTGGCATGATTATCCCCAAATACGATAACCGCTACTTCGGTTCCGTCGCTGAACGCTTTGAGGAGATGGCCCGCGAGCGTGGCCTGCTGCCGATTATCACCTGTACGCGCCGAAGCCCGGAGCTGGAGCTCGAAGCGGTAAAAGCGATGCTCTCCTGGCAGGTTGACTGGGTGATCGCGACCGGGGCGACCAATCCGGATAAAATTTCCGCGCTCTGCCAGCAGGCGGGCGTGCCTACGGTCAATCTCGACCTGCCGGGGTCTCTCTCTCCGTCGGTGATTTCGGATAACTACGGCGGTGCGAAAGCGCTGACCCACAAGATCCTCGCTAACAGCGCCCGCCGTCGGGGATCGCTGGCGCCGCTGACCTTCATCGGCGGGCGCAGCAGCGACCATAACACCAGCGAGCGTTTACGCGGTTTCCACGATGCGCATCACGAGCAGGGGCTGAGCGTGCCGCAGGCGAATATTCTGGCTCCCGGCTATTCGAAAGGTCACGTCGAGGACTGCCTGCAGGAGCGGTTTGGCAGCGCGAAGACGCTATTGCAGGGGATATTTGTTAACTCGACGATATCCCTTGAAGGGGTTGTGCGCTGGCTGTCGCAGGTGGGGCTGACCGGCAGCGAGCAGCCGCCGATGGGCTGCTTCGACTGGGATCCGTTTGTCTATCTGCTGGGGCACGATATCGACATGGTGCAGCAGGACGTGCCGGCGATGCTGGACGCTGTTTTTTCGATTATTGACGCCGGCGAAGCCAGCCAGCAGCGGATTGAAATTCCGCCGCGACTGATGAGCAGCAGTTGAGTCGCTGTCTGCTGTTTGCCGTTAGCGCGTCAGCAGCCAGCGAGCGGTATGTTCATCGGTCACCAGGCCGTTGATCCAGCCGCCTTTAAGGGCGGCCAGGATCGCCGGTCGTTTGTATTCTCCACAGGCCGCGGCAATCCGCGGGCAGTGGTTCTGGCGGATATCATAGCTGGTGATCATGCGGTTGATCTCGCTGTCGACCACCTCGCCTTCTGCATCAATAAACCGCCCGAGGATCTCCCCGATGCCGCCGCGGGCGGTCAGCTCATCCATCTGCGCCTGATTGATAAATCCGTCTTTAAAGATCGGGCTTTGCGTGCCCAGCGGACCAATACCGACAAAAATCACGTCCGCCTCCCGGGCGACGCCAGAGACGCTGCGGAATAAGCGATTGGTGCACCACATCTCATACTCATCCGCGGTCTGGGCGTAGCGCGGCGCCGGCCACTGATAGTACTTGGCTTTTATTTTGCTCGTCAGCAGCAGGGGCACGTCATCGTAATAGTTGCACTGCCCGTCGGCGTCCATGGCGCTGATCAGCGCCACGCAGCGGGTATTCAGGCTGTCGAAATCGATGCGCTGCAGCGCTTTTTTCAGGGTCAGGCCCGAGCCCAGACCGATGATTTTCTCTTTATCATCCTGCAGGTAGCGAGCCATCAGCTGATAGCAGCCAAACGATACGCTGTCGAGGGTGCTTTCTTCGCTAAAGGCGGGGACCACATTGCACTCGAGAAGCCGATACTTTTCCTGCAACAACTGCGCATAATCGAGGCAGTTCGCCACTGGATGGTGCAGATTAATCGACACAATCCCTTCTTCTTTCGCGGCGGCGATCAGCCGTTGCACCACCGGTCTGGAGGTGCCCAGCTGGCTGGCAATCTCGCTCTGATTCTGGCCGGCGATGTAGTACATCCATGCGGCACGCACCTTCTGATCCAACCGGATATCGTCTTCTTTACTCATGGTTTCCCGCCCTAAGTTGCTGGCCTGGGCACGCAATTGGCCCGGCGAATACCCGCATTCTCGCCGTGGTTGGCATAACTGGCAAGCTTTTGCTCTCGACTGGTCATTTGTAATTTAATTGGGTAATTGTTCTTTTGTGATCTGTGGCTCTTATTTTGGTCAAATGATCAATTACAGTGGCGCCATCAACTCAAGGAGAGCAGAACATGAACAATCAATTCACATGGCTTCACATTGGTCTGGGTTCTTTTCATCGCGCGCATCAGGCGTGGTATCTGCATCGTCTGATGGCTTCCGGGGATAAGCGCTGGCGCATCGCGGCGGGCAATATCCGCAACGACGCCGAGCAGGTGGTGCAGGCGCTGGCGGCGCAGGGAGGACGTTACGTGCTGGAGACCGTCAGCCCGGAAGGGGAGCGCGAATATGAAGAAATCACCTCTATTCAGAAACTGCTGCCGTGGCAGGCAGGGCTGCAGCCGCTGATTAACGAAGGGGCCAATCCGCAAACAAAAGTTATCGCCTTTACCGTGACGGAAGGGGGGTACTACCTGAACACCCGCCATCAGCTGGAAACCAGCAACCCCGATCTGCAGGCCGACCTGAAAGGCGAATGCAAAACCATTTACGGCACCCTCGCACGAATTCTGGAAAAGCGCATGGCGGACAACGCCGGGCCGCTGACCCTGCTCAACTGCGACAACGTGCGGCATAACGGTGAGCGCTTCCACGACGGGATGGTGGAGTTCCTGCAGCTTACCGGCAAACAGGCGGTGATTGACTGGATGGCCGCGAATACCACCTGTCCGAATACCATGGTGGACCGCATCACCCCGCGTCCGGCGGCCGATCTGCCGGCCCGTATCAAAGCGCAAACCGGCATTGACGATAAGGCGCCGGTAATGGGCGAGACCTTTATCCAGTGGGTGGTGGAGAACAACTTCCGCGATGCCCGCCCAAATCTGGAAGCGGTCGGCGTGGAGATGGTCGAGTCGGTTATCCCCTATGAAGAGGCGAAAATCCGCATCCTGAACGCGTCCCACAGCTGCATTGCCTGGGCGGGGACCTTAATCGGCCAGCAGTATATTCACGAAAGCACGCTCACCGATGCTATCTACGCCATTGCCGACCGCTACGTCACGGAGGATGTCATTCCTTGCCTCGGCGATAACGGCATTGATCTGCCGACCTACCGCGATGTGGTGCTCAAGCGCTTTACCAACCCGCATATCCAGGACACCAACCAGCGCGTTGCCGCCGATGGTTTCTCAAAGATTCCGGCGATGATCGCGCCAACCTTGCAGGAGTGCTATCAGCGCGGCGTCCGTCCGGAAGCGACCGCCATGCTGCCAGCGCTGTTCTTCGTCTTTATGGAGCAGTGGCATAAGGGAACCCTGCCGTATCAGTACCAGGACGGCATCCTGGATGAGCAGGCGGTGCATGAGATGTATGAGGCTCAGGATCCGGTGGCTGTCTTCGCTTGTGATAAAGCCCTGTTTGGCGACCTGGCCGACAACGCGGATTTCCTGGCGCTAATGCGCGAGAAAGTCGCCGCTGTTTACACGCTGATTAAATAAGAGGTGGCTATGTATCTGGGTATCGATCTTGGCACATCGGAAGTCAAAGCGCTGATCATTGATGAGAACAATCAGGTTATCGCCAGCCATAGCGCGCCGCTGAGCATTCAGCGGCCTCATCCGCACTGGTCAGAACAATCGCCGGAGTTATGGTGGGAGGCGACGGAGTACCTGATGGCCACCCTACGGGAAAAATGCGCTCAGCACTGGTCGGCCGTCAAGGCGATTGGCCTCTCCGGACAGATGCACGGCGCGGTGCTGCTGGATGAAAAGGGGGAGACGATCCGTCCGGCCATTCTGTGGAACGACACCCGCTGCGCCGCAGAGTGCGCAGAGCTGGAGGAGATGGCGCCGGAGCTGCATCAGGTGGCGGGCAACCTGGCGATGCCGGGCTTTACCGCGCCGAAGCTGCTGTGGGTGCGTCGTCACGAGCCGCAAAACTTTCAGCGCACCGCCACGGTGCTGCTGCCGAAAGATTATCTGCGCTACCGGATGACCGGGAAGAAAGTCTCCGATATGTCGGACGCCGCCGGAACGCTGTGGCTGGACGTGGCGAAGCGCGACTGGTCCGACTCGCTGCTGGATAAATGCGGCCTGTCGCGCAGCCAGATGCCGATGCTGGTGGAAGGCTGTGAGGTTTCCGCCACCCTTGACCCGCAGGTGGCTGCGCGCTGGGGGCTGAACGCCTCGGTGGTGGTGGCCGGGGGCGGCGGCGATAACGCAGTCAGCGCCATTGGCGTCGGCGCGGTCTCGCCGGGGGACGCGTTTATTTCGCTCGGTACCTCCGGGGTGCTGTTTGTGGTGACCGACGCCTATCGTCCGGCGCCGCAGTCGGCGGTCCATGCGTTTTGTCACGTTCTGCCGAACCTGTGGCATCAGATGAGCGTGATGCTTAGCGCCGCCAGCTGTTTGCAGTGGTTCTGCCGCCTCACCGGTACCACGGAAGTGGCGCTGCTGGCGGAGATTGCCGAGCTAAGCGAGGAGGATAAAGCCAACGCGCCGTTCTTCCTGCCTTATCTCTCCGGGGAAAGAACCCCGCATAACGATCCTGACGCCCGCGGCATCTTCTGGGGCATGACCCACTCCAGCCTGCGTGCCCAGCTCGGCTACGCGGTGCTGGAAGGGGTGAGCTTTGGCATCAATGACGGTCTGCAGGCATTGAAAGAGAGCGGGACGCCGATCGCGCAGTGCTCGCTGGTGGGCGGGGGCGCCCGCAGTCCGTTCTGGGCCCAGCTGCTGGCCGATATTCTCGCTATGCCGGTGGTGACCCACAAAGGCGGAGAGACCGGCGGCGCGCTGGGCGCGGCGCGGCTGGCCTGCCTGGCGACGGGCAAACCCATTGACGCGGTGTGTGAAAAACCGGAAGTCTGGCAGACCTGGCGTGCGGATCCTGTTCGCCACCACACCCTGATGCAACGCTACGCGCAGTTTAAGGCCCTGTATTTAAACGATCTGCACTATCGGCAGCACTGATTTTACCACCACAGCCGCTTCGTTGAACGTCGCGGAGCGGCCACCCTGTACCCTGAAAACGAGGTCATTATGTCTATCAATAATAAACAGTGGCTCGGTTTACCCCTGAACCTGCTCTGGGGATACATCGCCATTGCCGTATTTATGACCGGCGACGGTTTCGAATTAGCTTTTCTCTCGCACTATATCAAAGCGCTCGGCTTCTCTCCGGCGGAGGCCTCCTTTGCCTTTACCCTCTACGGCCTGGCCGCCGCGCTGTCGGCGTGGATTTCCGGCGTGGTGGCGGAAATTATCACCCCGCTGAAAACGATGATGATTGGCTTCGTACTGTGGTGCGTGTTCCACGTGCTGTTCCTCGTTTTCGGCCTCGGTCACGCCAACTATGCGCTGATCCTGCTTTTCTACGGCATCCGCGGCTTCGCCTATCCGCTGTTCCTCTACTCGTTTATCGTGGCGATTGTCCATAACGTCAAAAGCGACAACGCCAGCTCGGCCATCGGTTGGTTCTGGGCGGTCTATTCCATCGGCATCGGGGTCTTCGGCAGCTATATTCCGAGTTTCACCATTCCGCATATTGGCGAAATGGGCACCCTGTGGCTGGCGCTGGCCTTCTGCCTTACCGGGGGGGGGATTGCTCTGGCTTCCCTGCGCCATATTCAAACGCCGCAGCATATGCAGAATCTCACCACCCGTGAGAAGTTTGCCGAGCTGGGACGCGCCGCGACGCTGCTCTATACCAACCGCAATATTCTGCTGTCGAGCATGGTCAGGATCATCAATACCCTCTCGCTGTTCGGGTTTGCGGTGATTATGCCGATGATGTTCGTTGATGAGCTGGGCTTTACCACTTCAGAATGGCTTCAGGTGTGGGCGGTCTTCTTCTTCACCACCATTTTCTCTAACGTGCTGTGGGGGATCCTGGGGGAAAAACTGGGCTGGATGAAGGTGGTGCGCTGGTTCGGCTGCATTGGGATGGCGCTCTCCAGCCTGGCGTTTTACTACATCCCTCAGCACTTTGGCCATAGCTTTGCGATGGCGCTGATCCCCGCCATCGCCCTCGGGATCTTTGTCGCCGCCTTCGTGCCGCTGGCCGCCGTGTTCCCGGCGCTGGAGCCGAAGCACAAAGGCGCGGCGATTTCGGTCTATAACCTGTCGGCGGGGATGTCGAACTTTCTCGCGCCGGCGATTGCCGTGGTGCTGCTGCCGTTCTTCAGCACCATCGGGGTGGTGATCGCCTACACCGCATTGTACGTGGTGGCCTTTTTCCTCTGCGCCTTTATCCGCGTGGAGCAGCCGGGATTTTCCCACAAGGAAGCGACTGCCCGTGAGCAGGTTGAATTCTCTTAAGGTGATGCGGCGGGCATGGGCTCCATGCCAGCCTTAATGAGGTGAACGAATGAGTATGCAGGCGGTTATTTTTGACATGGATGGCGTGATTATTGATTCCGAGGCGCTGTGGCGCCAGGCGCAGATTGACGCCCTTGCGCAGTGGGGAACAACGGCGAGCGTGGCTGAGTGTGAAACCCTGACCAAGGGCAAGCGTCTCGACGAAATCGCCGACACCTGGTGCCGCTATTTTCAGCTTAACCTTGCCCCATCGCTGCTGGAAGAGGCCATATTGCAGCGCATCACCGGCCTGATTGCCGCCGATGGCGAGCCGATGCGTGGGGTGCAGGAGGCGTTAGGCTATTTTCGCGCTGCCGGCTATAAAATTGCGCTCGCCACGTCATCATCCCGCCAGGTTATCGCCGCCGTGCTGAACAAGCTCTCGCTCTGGCACTTTTTTGACGCGATCTCCAGCGCAGATGATGAACCACGCGGCAAACCGCACCCGGCGGTGTACCTCACGACGCTGCGGAAGCTCAATCTCAACGCCAGCCAGTGTCTGGTGATTGAGGATAGCTTTACCGGCTTTTGCGCGGCCCAGTCGGCGGGGATTGCCACGATAGTGATTGCAGAAGATAGCCAGCACGCGCGTTTTCAGGCCGCCGCTGGCCGCTATCAAACCTTACCTGAACTGCTGGAAGCGCTTAGCGCGGAGCTAGCGGCGGCGGTTTAAGTCAGCCATTTGTGGGCGCAGACATTCCCGGGATGTAGCTGGTCGGTTAATCTCTTCTCTGCGCTCACGCCCTTTTTTCTCCTGGTCGATCTGCCTCACATTTCGCTCATCTTTTGTGAAAACAGTCACGTCTTGTTGTGCCAATGCCCAAATTTATGGCCTTGCTTAGCGGTGTTTGTCCGAGGCACTACTACGAAGTTGTGCTTAGATTATATATTGAAACGTATTTTCAATAATGTGAAACCGCTTTGCCGATTTGATTATGTCGATCGGATTTGGCCGTGATAAGGACCGAGCATGAAAATTGAATCTGTGAATGTCACCGTTTTCCAATATCCCACTCGTCGGGTTTCCGACAGCGCCGGGCACTCCCATCCGGGGGGTGAAAGCATGGCCAAAATGGCGATGCTGACCATCACCGCTGATGATGGGGCGCAGGGCTTTTCGTTTGCGCCTCCGGAAGTCGTGCGCCCGTTCGTGGTGAATACTTTTTTTCGCAAAGTGCTGGTGGGACAGGACCCGTTTAACCGTGAGCGTATCTGGCAGGATCTTAACCACTGGCAGCGCGGCAGCGCACATCAGCTAACGGAGCGCGCGCTGTCGTTTGTTGAACAGGCGCTGTGGGACCTGATCGGCCGCAGCCTTAAGATGCCGGTTTATAAGCTGCTCGGCGGCTATCGCGACACTGTCCCGGCTTACGGTAGCACCATGTGCGGCGACGATCTGCCGGGCGGCCTGTCGACCCCGGAAGAGTATGCCGCTTTTGCTGAGAAGCTGGTCGCCCGCGGCTACAAGGCCATCAAGCTGCACACCTGGATGCCGCCAATCTCTTTTGCGCCCAATCCCAAAATGGACATTAAAGCCTGCGCGGCGGTGCGCGAAGCCGTAGGGCCGGATATTGACCTGATGATTGATGGCTATCACTGGTACAGCCGCGCCGAGGCGCTGTGGATCGGCAAAGAGCTGGAAAAACTCAATTTCGCCTGGTTTGAAGAGCCGATGGAGGAGGATTCGATGTCCTCCTATGCGTGGCTGGCGGAAAACCTGTCGATTCCCATCGTCGGGCCGGAGAGCTTCGGCGGCAAGCACCACATGCGCGCCGAATGGGTGAAAGCCGGGGCCTGCGACATTCTGCGCGCCGGCGCTAACGGCGTGGGGGGGATTACACCGACCATGAAGGTGGCGGCGCTGGCGGAATCTTTCGGCATGGATTGCGAAGTCCACGGCAACGGAGCGGCAAGCCTGGCGGTGGTGGGCGCGATCCGCAACTGCCGCTGGTACGAGCGCGGCCTGCTGCATCCGTTCCTCGACTACGATGAACCGGCGGCCTATCTCAACAGCATTGTCGACCCGATGGATGACCAGGGATTTGTGCATTTGTCACAACGTCCGGGTCTCGGTGAAGACATTAATTTTGCGTATATCGAAGCCAATACCGTTAGCCACGACTGATTTAAAAAAATAAATACCCGATGGCGCTGCGCTTATCGAGCCTGCGGCCCGGTAGACCGGATAAGCCGAAAATGCCGCCATCCGGCAACATGTACCCTACAGTACAGGCAAACAGAGATATGAAAAAAACCTCCTTACTGGGAGCGTGTATTCTCGCGCTCGCCATGTCGATGGGGAGCGGGGAGGCGGTGGCGAAAACGCCGCCCGACCAGCTGATCATCGGCATGAATATGAATAACCTGCTCACCCTTGACCCGGCGGCGATGACCGGTAACGAAGTGGTGGGGATCGTGGTCAACCTCTACGACTCGCTGGTGGAGCTTGACCCTGAGCAGCTCACCACCGTCAGGCCCGCGCTGGCGAAATCCTGGGATATCAGCCCCGACGGCAAAACCCTGACCTTTCATCTGCGCGATGACGTTAAGTTTCACTCCGGCAACCCGCTGACCGCCGCCGACGTCGTGTGGTCAATGCGGCGCATCCTGCACCTCAACCTGGCCCAGGCCTCAGTATGGAAATCCTATGGCTTCAGTAAGAAAAATATCGACAGCCAGGTCAGCGCGCCGGACCGCTTCACGGTGCAAATCGTATTACCCAAAGATAACGATCCGCAGCTGGTGATTTACTCGCTGGCGGCGCTGGGCAACCTCGGAGTGCTGGACAGTAAAACGGTGCAAAGCCACCAGCAGGATAACGACTGGGGTAACCGCTGGCTAACCACCCATGAAGCCGGTTCCGGGCCGTTTATCCTCGAAACCTGGCAGGCGAAAGATGTGCTGCGCATGAAGCGCAACCCTGACTACTGGCGCGGCGAGGCGAAAATGAGCCGCGTGGTACTGCGTCATTTCCAGGAGTCGCAAACTCTGCGCCTGATGATCGAAAAAGGCGACCTTGATATTGCCAACAATATGGCGGTTTCCGATATCAACGCCCTGCGCAGCGATCCGCAGCTGACCGTCGATGCGGTGCAGCGCGGCACCATGTACTACGTGGCGATGAGCATGAAAGAGGCGCACTTCGCCAATCCGAAAGTGCGCGAGGCGGTGCGCTATCTGATTGATTACCTGGGTATCAATAAAGCGCTGATGCCGGGCTACGGCGTGCTGCACCAGCGGCCTATCAAAGCGGGAATGCCGTCCACGCTACCCGATCCCGGCTACAGGCTGGATGTGGCGCGGGCGAAAAAGCTGCTGGCGGAAGCGGGATATCCCAACGGCTTTGATACCACGCTGCGGGTACTCTCCGATCAGCCATTTCTTAACATCGCTATCGCCGTGCAGTCGACGCTGATGCAGGCGGGGATTAACGCCAAAATCATCACCGGCACTGGTAACCAGATCTACGGCGCAATGCGCGAGCGTAAATTTGACCTGCTGGTAGGTCGCGGCGGCAGCGGGATGGAGCCGCATCCGCACTCCAGCCTGCGCGCGCTGGTCTATAACCCGGATAACAGCGATAAGGCGCGCCTGACCAACTTCCAGGGCTGGCGTACCGGTTTTTACGACCCGCAACTGAATACGATGATTGACCAGGCCCTGCTGGAACGCGATCCGCAAAAACAGGTGGCTGACTACCAGGCCATCCAGACACGCTACGACCAGCTGGTTCCGGCTTTAATTCCGCTTTCGCAGATGGTTGATTCGGTCGTCGTGCGCAACGAGGTACGGGAGTATCAGCCGCACCCCTCCGCCACCACTTTTCTGCGTGACGTCTATAAAGTCCGCGAAGGAGAGAAAGGATGAGTACCGCAATCCTTGCGCCCGGCTCACGCGGCCGGCGCTTATCAAAACGGCTACTGCAGGTGGTGATTACACTGTTCGGCCTGCTGCTGCTGACCTTTACCATTGGCCGCGTCATGCCCATCGACCCGGTGCTGGCGATTGTCGGCCCGGATGCTGACCAGAGTACCTATCAGCAGGTTTACCAGCAGCTGGGGTTTGATAAATCGCTGACCACCCAGTTTGGCATCTATTTCGTCAACCTGTTGCACGGCGATCTGGGCAACGCGCTGCTGACCGGGAAACCGGTGGTGGACGATATTATCCGCGTCTTCCCGGCCACCATGGAGCTGGCAACGATGGCGATTATTGTCGGCGCGGGTCTTGGTATTCCGCTGGGCGTGTTGGCGGCGGCGCGGCGCAATAGCGTCTCCGATTATGTGGTACGCATTATCAGCCTGGCGGGCTACTCGATGCCGATCTTTTGGGTCGGGATGATGGGGCTGCTGGTGTTCTATGCCTGGCTTGGCTGGGTAGGCGGCGCCGGGAGGGTAGATCTCGGGCTGGATGGTGTGGTGCCGCGCCGCACCGGGCTGATGACCGTTGATGCGCTGCTGGCCGGCAACGGCCAGGTGTTCTGGAACGCCATTAATCATCTGATTCTTCCCGCCTCGCTGCTGGGTTTTCACTCGCTGGCTTATATCAGCCGTATGACCCGCAGCTTTATGCTGGCCCAGCTGTCGCAGGAGTTCATTATTACCGCCCGGGTGAAAGGGCTGACCGAGCGCCAGGTTATCTGGAACCATGCGTTTCGTAACATCCTCGTGCAACTGCTGACGGTGGTGGCGCTGGCCTACGGCGCGCTGCTGGAAGGCGCGGTGCTGATTGAAACCGTCTTCTCATGGCCGGGGTTTGGCTCCTACCTTACCGGAAGCTTGCTGCTGGGCGATATGAATGCGGTGATGGGCTGCGTGCTGCTGGTGGGGGTGATCTTCGTGATGCTCAACCTGCTCTCCGACATGCTGTATCAATTCTTTGACCCGAGGACAAAATCATGACCGTTTCTCTGGATTCGCCGCTTTCGGGTGGTGCGGGCGAAGGCCGTCAGCGGCTGCAACGCGCGGCGGCGCGGGCCGTCGGGTTTATCGGCAAAATGGCGCGCAATCCGCTCACGGCCATCGGCGGAGGAATTATCTTTATGCTGCTGGTGGTGGCTATTTTCGCGCCGCTGATTGCGCCTTATAACCCGCTGGTACAGGACCTGAATAGTGCGCTGGTCGCGCCGAATGCGCAGCACTGGTTCGGCACCGATGAGTTTGGCCGAGATATCTTTAGTCGCCTGGTGTACGGCTCCCGCATCACGCTCTATATCGTGCTGCTGGTCTCGGTGACCGTCGGTCCGCTCGGGCTGCTGCTGGGCGTCAGCGCCGGCTATTTCGGCGGTAAAGTCGATATGGTGCTGATGCGCGTCACCGATATTTTCATCTCCTTCCCGAGTCTGGTTCTGGCGCTGGCGTTTGTCGCCGCCTTAGGGCCGGGGCTGGAGCATGTGGTTATCGCCATCACGCTTACCGCCTGGCCGCCGATAGCCCGTCTGGCGCGCGCCGAAACGCTCTCTCTGCGCCAGGCCGATTTTATCTCCGCCGTGCGTCTGCAGGGCGCTTCATCGTCCCGCGTCCTCTGGCGCCATATCGTGCCGCTGTGTCTGCCCTCGGTCATTATCCGTATCACCATGAATATGGCCGGGATCATTCTGACCGCGGCCGGCCTAGGCTTTCTCGGCCTCGGCGCGCAGCCGCCAGAGCCGGAGTGGGGAGCGATGATCTCCAGCGGGCGCACTTATATGATGGAGTGCTGGTGGGTCGTAACCATTCCGGGGCTGGCGATTTTGATCAATAGCTTAGCGTTCAACTTCTTAGGAGATGGCCTACGTGACATCCTCGATCCCCGTAGTGAATAATGCACCGCTGCTCGACGTGCGCGATTTGTGCGTCGACTTTGTTAACGGTAGCGCGGTGACCCACGCCGTGCGCGGCGTCTCCTTCCAGCTGGGGCATGAGAAGCTGGCTATTGTCGGCGAGTCCGGTTCGGGTAAGTCCACCGTTGGGCGCGCGCTGCTGCAGCTGCATCCGAAAAAGGCCCGCGTCAGCGCCAGCCGGATGCAGTTTGCCGACCTCGATCTGCAGCATCTTAGCGAAGCGCAGATGCGCGGCGTACGCGGCAAACGTATCTCTATGATTATGCAGGACCCGAAATATTCGCTTAATCCGGTGGTCTGCGTGGGTAAGCAAATCGCCGAGGCCTGGCTTACTCATCATCCCGGGCGCAAAGATGAGGCGAAAGCCAGGGCGCTGGAGATGCTGGAGGTGGTGCGTATTCGCCAGCCGGAGCGCGTTTATCAGCTTTATCCGCATGAAATATCCGGCGGACAGGGGCAGCGCATCATGATCGCCATGATGCTGATTACCGACCCGGAGCTGATCATTGCCGATGAGCCCACCTCCGCGCTGGACGTGTCGGTGCGCCTGCAGGTGCTGGGCCTGCTGGATGACCTGGTCCAGTCGCGCGGGCTGGGGCTGATTTTTATCAGCCACGATATCAACCTGGTGCGCAGCTTCTGCGACCGGGTGCTGGTGATGTACGCCGGACGGGTAGTGGAGTCCATCGCCGCTAAAGATCTCGATCACGCCCGTCACCCCTACACTCAGGGATTGATTAACTCGCTGCCGGATATGCAGCATCGTCGCCCGATACTGCCGGTGCTGCAGCGTCAGGCCAGCTGGTTAACGGATTAAGGAGCGGATAATGATTGAAGTTCAACATCTCAACCTCGCGTTTGGCGAGGGGGAGAAGCGTAACCAGGTGCTGTATGACGTCAGTTTCCACGTTAAGCCCGGCGAGATCTACGGTCTGGTAGGAGAGTCCGGTTCCGGTAAAACGACGGTGCTCAAGTGCCTGGCGGGGCTGTTTACCCACTGGCAGGGGGAACTGACCATCGATGCTCAGCCCTTAGGGCATGAAATTAGCCGCGAGCGCTGCCGTCAGGTGCAGATGGTATTTCAGGACCCCTACGGATCGCTGCATCCCCGTCACACCATTGGCGATATCCTCGAAGAGCCGCTGCAGATCCATCGTATCAACGACCGCGACCGGCGGATCAATGTGCTGCTGGATAAAGTTGGCCTCAACCGCGCCTTTCGCGAGCGCTATCCGCATCAGCTCTCCGGCGGGCAGCGGCAGCGCGTGGCGATAGCCAGAGCGCTGATTCTTGAGCCTCAGGTGCTGCTGCTGGATGAGCCGACGTCGGCGCTGGATGTGTCGGTGCAGGCTGAGATCCTTAACCTGCTGGCAGAATTGCAGCGGGAGGCTAAGCTCACTTACCTGATGGTCACCCACGATCTTGGGGTTATTGCCCACTTATGCCAGAAAGTGGCGGTGATGCAGTACGGGAAGATCCTCGAAACCCTGACGGTCGATGCGCTGGTCAGCGGCCAGGCGCAGACGGCCTATACGCAGATGCTGGTTAACGCCAGTCGGCAATATACGCGCGAAATGGCGCGTGAGGTGGCGGAATACTAAGCTTTATGGCGCATTGTCTCACGGCAGATGCGCCCATTCTAATAGGTAACTATTTGATGTTATAGGTTTTTTGTGGTTGTGTGTATCGTCTATTAATGTAAGCGCGTTGTTTGGATCGATATCCTGCCTAGGTTTTTCCTGCAGCCGCAGGTGCCGTTTTACCTTAACATTCAGAGGCTCAATCAACGAACCCGGCTGCTGTATACCAGCCGGGCACCGTCTTTGCTTTGCGAAGCCTGATCAGCGTAGCAGCGGGCAGTCGGGCGGCAGCCGGCAGCGCAGGGCCGCCGGTAACAGCTCCATACGGAAGGTTTTGCCGCTGAGCGGCTCGCCGTCGAGGTTAAACGTCATCTCATGGGGGGCGGTGATCTCAAACCACGAGGAGACGCCGTCGACAATATTCGGCGAGTTTTCCGGATTCGCCAGGGTGCTGAAGAGGGCAGGGATCAGCTCTTCGCCGGTGAAAATGCGCAGATGCAGCAGACCATCGTTAATCAACGCCTCCGGACATAGCTGCTGGCCGCCGCCTGCCTGGCGGCCGTTGCCGATGCCGATGACCAGCGCATCGCCCTGCCAGTGAAAGTTCTCCCCGCGGATCTCGCAGCGGTCCGGCTTCAGGGTATCCATGCGCATCAGGCCGTGGATTAAATAAGAGACACCGCCGAGCGCGGCTTTGAGCTTTTCCGGCGTTTCGGTGGTGATCCGGGTGCCGAACCCGCCGGTCGCCATATTAATAAAGCCGGTCTTATCATTAACCCGGGCGATATCTATCGGCACATCGCGACCGACGATCGCCAGCTTGAGGGCGCTGGCCAGATCCTGTGGAATACCGACGCTGGTGGCGAAGTCGTTGGCCGTGCCCAGCGGTAAAATCCCCAGCGCCATGTTGCTGCCGCGCTCCACCAGCCCGGTCGCCACTTCATTAATCGTGCCGTCGCCGCCGCCGGCGATCACCGTTTCAACGTTCAGCTGCAGGGCTTCATCGATAAACCGCGCGGCATCGCCCTTTTCCCAGGTCACGCGGACGTGAATATCAATCCCTTCATCGCGTAACAGGTTAACCGCTTCGCGTAGCTGCGGTTCATTGGCACCTTTGCCGTTAAGGATCAGTAAGCTGGCAGGAAACGTAGACATCATCAAGGGAACCTTTATTGCTCAATGTTGCATAAAGTGTACCGCATGACGCAAGCGAAGGCCGGAAGAGAGGCAAAAAAATAAGCCCGCGTAAGGGAGATTACGCAGGCTAAGGAGGTGGTTCCTGGTACAACTAGCATTTATGGGTTATGTTTTTCAGCGAAATGGATGATACCTGTTTCGATCGAAACGGTATGTGATCCGATTCTAATATCCTTACATCGTGAAAAAATAACGCAAATTAACTAGTTACCGTGCGGGTTTCTGGTTGTCTGACCAGTAAAGTTGCGCATCAGCAGCGCATACTGCAGGGGCAGGTCGTCCGGCACAGGCAACCATACGGTATAGCCGTCGCCCGGGGCCACCGGCATGGCTTCGCCTTTGCCATTTTCCATGTGCTCGAGGGTGAAGTTGACGTTACCCTGCGGAGTCATCAGTTCAAGGCTGTCGCCAACGCTGAACTTATTTTTGACCGCCACTGCCGCCAGCGGGCCGTTCCGCTCCCCGGTGAATTCGCCGACAAACTGCTGGCGTTCGGAGAGGGAGTAGCCATATTCGTAGTTCTGGTAATCGTCATGGGTATGGCGGCGCAGGAAGCCTTCGGTGTACCCGCGATGGGCCAGCCCCTCAAGGGTTTCCAGCAGGCTGGTATCGAACGGTTTGCCGGCGGCGGCATCATCGATCGCCTTGCGGTAAACCTGGGCGGTGCGCGCGCAGTAGTAGAAGGACTTGGTGCGGCCTTCGATCTTCAGCGAGTGAACGCCCATCTGGGTCAGACGCTCAACGTGGGCGATAGCCCGCAGATCTTTCGAGTTCATGATGTAGGTGCCGTGCTCATCTTCGAAGGCGGTCATGTACTCGCCCGGACGTTTGGCTTCCTCGATCATAAAGACTTTATCGGTCGGCGCGCCAATGCCGAGGGTTGGCTCCACGGTCTGCACCGGAATCGGCTCATATTTGTGAACGATGTTGCCGACGTCGTCCTCTTTACCTTCCGCCACGTTGTATTCCCAGCGGCAGGCGTTGGTGCAGGTTCCCTGATTCGGGTCGCGCTTGTTGATATACCCGGAGAGCAGGCAGCGGCCGGAGTAGGCCATGCACAGCGCGCCGTGGACGAAAATCTCAATTTCCATCTCCGGCACCTGGCGGCGGATCTCTTCGATTTCATCCAGCGACAGTTCACGCGACAGGATCACGCGGGTGAGGCCCATCTGCTGCCAGAATTTGACCGTCGCCCAGTTGACGGCGTTGGCCTGCACCGAAAGATGGATCGGCATATCCGGAAAGTTTTCCCGCACCAGCATGATTAAACCCGGATCGGACATGATCAGCGCGTCCGGACCCATCTCCACCACCGGCTTCAGATCGCGAATAAACGTTTTCAGCTTGGCGTTATGCGGGGCGATGTTGACCACCACATAGAATTTTTTACCCAACGCGTGGGCTTCATTGATGCCGAGCTGCAGATTTTCGTGATTGAATTCGTTGTTACGCACGCGCAGCGAGTAGCGCGGCTGGCCGGCATAAACGGCATCGGCGCCATAGGCGAAAGCGTAACGCATATTCTTCAGCGTTCCCGCCGGGGAAAGGAGTTCTGGTTTAAACATGGTGTTCTCGTTCTGATGACAGGTCAGATTCGCCGCACCCGGTGCGGCGAGTTGGGGAGTGTCCCCACATTAAGGGCGGGCATTGTAGCGCCGCGGCGAAGGGGAGTAAATATCAGATGGGTATCTTTCAGTATGGCTAATTTGTTTGCCATTTTGAACCTGGGCAGTGCTCACACTGACAGCGCTCATAACGCCTGGTGGGATAGACGCTACGGAGTATCCCGGGTTGCGGGGTAAACGCCTTACCCGGGCTACGGATTGCAGAGGGCGGTGGACTTGTAGCCCGGCTAAGCGCAGCGCGAGCCGGGAAAAGGCTCACTACGCCAGCCGACAGGCGTCGGCTTCCCAGCGGTAGCCAACCCCGTACACGGCGCGGATGAACGACTGTTCGGCGTCCAGCGCCTCCAGCTTGCGCCGCAGATTTTTGATGTGGCTGTCAATGGTGCGGTCGGTCACTACCCGATAGTCGTCATACAGATGGTTGAGCAACTGTTCGCGGGAGAAGACCTTCCCCGGCTCCTGGGAGAGGGTTTTCAGCAGCCGAAACTCGGCGGGGGTGAGGTCCAGCAGCTTGTCGCGCCACGAGGCCTGAAAACGGCCCTCGTCGACAATCAGCGGACTCTGCGCGTCCAGCGCCTGCAGGTCGCGCTGCGGCTTGCAGCGGCGGAGAATGGTTTTCACCCGGGCGACCACTTCCCGCGGGCTGTAAGGCTTGCAGATATAGTCGTCGGCGCCAATCTCCAGCCCCAGCAGGCGGTCGATCTCTTCGATTTTCGCCGTCACCATCACCACCGGAACGTCGGAGAAGCGGCGAATTTCGCGGCACAGCGTCAGGCCGTCGGTACCGGGCAGCATCAGATCCAGCAGGATCAGGTGCGGCGGAGTCTGCCGAACGTAGGGCAGGACCCTGTCGCCATGGTTAATCAGCGTAGGCGCATAGCCGGCGGCCTGCAGATAATCAATCAGCAGCTGGCCGAGCTTGGGTTCATCTTCCACGATAAGAATGCGCGGGGTGTTTTCATCTACAGGCAATTCAGTCATACGTCTCTCGGTAAATCATGTTCCAGAGGTAACTCAACTTTAATGCTAACCCCGCCAAAAGGCGAATGGTCGGCACGCAGGGTGCCGCCGTGGGCCGCTACGATATTGAGGCAAATCGCCAGCCCAAGGCCGGAGCCGCCGCTGGCGCGGTTGCGCGATCCTTCTGCCCGGTAAAAGCGCTCGCACAGGCGGGCCAGCTGCTCATCGCTGACGCCGGGGGCGCTGTCGGCGAAGTCGATCACCAGCATCCGTCCGCTGCGGCGGGCGGTG
The DNA here is from genome assembly GCF_040065235.1 of Klebsiella sp. GB_Kp047. Taxonomy (NCBI): domain Bacteria; kingdom Pseudomonadati; phylum Pseudomonadota; class Gammaproteobacteria; order Enterobacterales; family Enterobacteriaceae; genus Klebsiella; species Klebsiella sp. GB_Kp047. The sequence continues at coordinate 255,977 of NZ_JBEAJG010000040.1, forward strand.
ATGTGCAGGCTGCCGCCGCTGTCGGTATAGCGCAGGCTGTTTTCCAGCAGATTGTTAAAGAGCTGCATCAGGCGGTCGCGGTCGCCGAAGATCATCGCCTGCTCCGGGAGCGACACCTGGATGCTCAGCTGCCGGCCGGCGAAGCGCTCGCGAAAAGCGCCTGCAGCTACCTCCAGCAGGGTGATGATATCCAGCGAGGTTTTCTGGTAGGCCAGCGCTCCCTCATCGGACATCGACAGCTGATGGAGATCGTCCACCAGCTTGGTGAGGGTGGCCACTTCAGCCTGCAGAGAGGGAATGGATTCAGGGGTAAAACGCCGGACCCCGTCCTGAATCGCCTCCAGCTCGCCGCGCAGCACCGCCAGCGGGGTACGCAGTTCATGGGAGATATCGGCCATCAGGTCGCGACGCATCTGCTGGTTGCGCTCCAGGGTGCTGGCGAGCTGGTTAAAATCCTGCGCCAGGCGGCCGAGCTCATCGCCGCCGGTCACCGTCACGCGGGTGGAAAAGTCGCCCGCCGCCAGCTTATGGGTGCCTTCCACCAGCCGTTTCACCGGCGCCAGCAGGCCGCGGGCCAGCGGGAAGGTGGCCAGCGCGGCAAGCAGGGTGGCGAGGGCGACAATCAGCCAGCTGGTGCGCTTCTGCTGCCGGTCGAAGTTAATGTCGGTATTGCGGGTTAGCCGCTCCACCGGCGAGGCGATCACTCTGCCTACCTCCACGCCGTTGACCATAATGCTGCGCTGGCTGCCGTCCTCCGGCACACGCTCGCGGGGGCCCACCAGCACCCGGCCAGACTGATCGACCACCCAGAACATGGTGCGCCAGCCGTGGGGCGGCATTTCCGGCCTCGGGCGCGGGCCGTCAGGGGGACCATCCGGCGGCGGCCCATCGGGACCGGCGTCCATCGCCCCCGGCTTCATGGCGTGCCCCGGCGGCGAGCGGTCGTCATTATCCCGTTCGAAGGTGCGCAGCAGCTGGAAGATAAAGCGGTCATTGTTGCGCAGAAACGCCCAGCTGCCGTGCTGGGCATACTGCTCGCTCAGCGCGTCGCTAAGCATGGTTAACCGCTGCTCATTGCCGCGCTTGATGTAATCGATAAACCCGCGTTCGAAACTGATGCGCACCGCCCAGTGCATGCTGATCAGCAGCACGATGCAGGTGGCGAAAATAGCGAGGAACAGCTTGCCGGTAATGCCCGGGCGCCAAAATTTCACGATCCACTCCTGTTGCGTCGACGGATGACGGTATTGCTGCCGACGTCATCCGGTACCCGGGAAAAGATGAGCGCCGGCAGGGCGATGATCGCCGCCATGCTCAGATAGGTATAGAGAAAGACCTGATGGGTGCCGGCGGCGTCGAGGCTCAGATGCTGCTGGCCGTACAGCCCCAGCAGCAGCCCGGCGATGGTCACGCCAATACTCATCGACAGCTGCATCACCATCGACAGCAGGCTGTTGCCGCTGCTGGCCAGATCGTCCGGGAGATCTTTCAGGGTCAGGGTATTCATCGACGAGAAGCGACTGGCGTTGATCATCCCCTGCAGAAACAGGATCAGCGGCAGCGCGTAATACCAGCCCGCCAGGGCGCTAAACATAAACAGCAGGCTGACCGCCGCCAGCCCCAGAGTGCTGGCGACCAGCACCCGACGGTAGCCGAAGCGGTTGACCACCTGGACCACGATCCGCTTCATCCCCATGCTGCCGAGCACCATCGGGATCATCATCAGCCCGGCGTGGAAGGGGCTAAAACCGAGGCCGATCTGCAGGAACACCGGGGTCATAAACGGCAGCATGCCGCTGCCGATGCGCCCGGCGAAGCTGCCGCCGAGGCCAAGGGAGAAGGTGCGGTTGCGAAACAGGTTAAGGCTGAACAGCGCCCGGGCGTTACCGCGGGCGTGCCACAGGTAGAGCAGCAGGGCGGCGAGGCCGACGGCCACCAGTCCCGCCAGCCAGGTGGGGGAAATGCCGAGCCCTTTCTGGCCATCCAGCGCCAGGGTCAGGGTCGCCATCCCGGCCGCCAGCAGCACAAAGCCGGCGAGATCGAAGCGTCGGGTCTGCATGGTGTAGTTGGGCATCAGGCAGAGGGTGGCGATGGCGCCGACGATCCCCACCGGGATGTTAATGAGGAAGATCCAGTGCCAGGAGGCGTACTCCACCAGCACCCCGCCCAGCGCCGGGCCGAGCAGCGGGCCGATCTGGCCCGGCAGGGTAACGAAGGTCATCGCCGCCATGTACTGATCGCGCGGGACGATCTTCATCACCGTCAGGCGACCGACCGGCACCATCATCGCGCCGCCGATACCCTGCAGCACCCGCGCCATCACCAGCTGGTCAAGGGTGCTGGCCTGGGCGCAAAACAGCGATCCAGCGGTAAACAGCACGATGGCGGTAAAGAAAATATTGCGCACCCCGACCCGGTCGGCCAGCCAGCCGCTGGCCGGCAGCATCACCGCCACCGTCAGGACATAGGAGACGATGATCATATGCATATGCAGCGGACTCTCCCCAAGGCTTTTGGCCATCGAGGGGAGGGCGGTGTTGACGATGGTGGTGTCCAGCGACTGCATAAAGAAGCCGAACGCCACTATCCATAGCTGCCAGCGCACGCTGGCCGGGAGGTCTGTCATCTTATTCGCTTACCGGTTGAGTGGAATGACGCGAAAAACGCAGCCGCAAACGGTCAAAGAAAAGATAGACCACCGGCGTGGTGTAGAGCGTTAACAGCTGGCTCATCACCAGACCGCCGACGATAGTGATCCCCAGCGGCTGGCGCAGTTCGGAGCCGTCGCCGCCGGAGAGCACCAGCGGCAGGGCGCCGAACAGCGCGGCGAGGGTGGTCATCATAATCGGCCGGAAACGCAGCAGGCAGGCCTGGAAAATCGCCTCTTCCGGCGTCAGGTTGCCGGTGCGCTGCGCCTCAAGGGCAAAATCAACCATCATGATGGCGTTTTTCTTCACGATGCCAATTAATAACATGATCCCGATAAGGGCGATTAGGCTGAACGGGGCATCGAATATCTCCAGCGCCAGCAGCGCGCCCACCCCGGCGGAGGGTAGCGTCGAAAGGATGGTCAACGGATGTACATAGCTCTCGTAGAGCATCCCCAGCACGATATAGACCGTGGCAATGGCCGCGAGGATCAGGATCACCTGCGCGTTCATGGTCTGCTGGAACACCTGAGCGGTACCGGCAAATGAGCCACGTACGGTGGACGGCACCCCGAGCTGGGTCATCGCGCGGTTAATCGCCTCGCTGGCTTCCGACAGCGAGCGGCCGGTGGGCAGGTTAAAGGAGATTGTGGACGCCGCCGACAGCCCCTGGTGGTTCACCGACAGCGGGGCGTTGGCCGGCTGCCATTTGGCGAAGTAGGCCAGCGGGATCGGCTTGCCCTCGCTGTTGATGACAAACATCTTATCCAGGGCGCTGACGTCCTGGGTGTAGGCCGGATCCACCTCCATCACCACCTTGTACTGGTTAAGCGGCTGGTAGATGGTGGAGATCTGCCGCTGGCCGAAGGCGTTGTTCAGCAGGTTGTTGGCGTCCTGAACGCTGATGCCGAGGCGCGACATGGTATCCCGGTCATAGACCAGGTCCATTTCGGCGCCATTGTCCTGCTGATCCGAGTTGACGTCCGCCAGCTCAGGCAGCGCCGCCAGCGCTTTGCGGATCTTCGGCTCCCACTCGCGCAGCGCCGACAGGTCATCGGACAGCAGGGTGTACTGATAGCTGGCGTTCGACTGCCGGCCACCGACGCGGATATCCTGCACCGCCATCAGGAACAGGTTAGCCCCGGGCTCGTTGGCCAGCTTTTTGCGCAGCCGGTCGATCACCTGCTGCGCCGTCTCGTGGCGCTGGTCGCGCGGCTTGAGGGTGATAAACATCATCCCGCTGTTGACCCGCGAGCCGCCGGTAAATCCGGTGACGTTATCCACTGCCGGATCTTCGCGAATGATTTTCATAAAGTCCTGCAGCTTGCCGCGCATCGCCTGGAAGGAGATGCTCTGGTCGGCCTGAATGCCGCCCATCAGCACGCCGGTGTCCTGCTCCGGGAAGAAGGTTTTCGGGATCGAGATATAGAGCCAGACGCTGAGGGCAATGGTGCCCAGCACCACCAGGCCGGTCAGGCGGCTGTGCTTCAGCACCCATTTTAACGATTTACCATAGCCGCCCTGTACGGCCACCAGCAGGCGGCCAAAGCCGCGGTTGCGCGTCGGCTGGTGGGGTTTGCCGCTTTTTAGCAGCCAGCCGCACATCATCGGCGTCAGGGTGAGGGAGACCGCCAGCGAGATGCCGATCGCCACCGACAGGGTGACGGCGAACTCGCGCAGCAGGCGGCCCGGCAGGCCGCCCATCAGCAGCAGCGGTAGAAACACCGCCACCAGCGACAAGCTCATCGACAGGACGGTAAAGCCGACCTCGCGGCTTCCCTGCAGCGCCGCCTGCAGCGGTTTCATCCCCGCCTCCAGATGGCGGGAGATATTCTCCAGCACCACGATGGCGTCATCCACCACGAAGCCGGTGGCGATAGTCAGGGCCATCAGCGACAGGTTATTGAGGCTGAAACCGCATAAGTACATCGCGGCGAAGGTGCCGATTAAGGAAACCGGAACGGCGACGGCGGGGATCAGCGTGGCGCGTCCGGAGCGCAGGAACAGGAACACCACCAGGATCACCAGCGCCACCGAAATCACCAGCGTCTGCTCCACCTCCTCCAGCGAGGCGCGGATGGTCGGCGAGCGATCCTGGGCGATCTGCAGGTCGATGGCCGCCGGGATGGTCTGCTGTAGCTCCGGCAGGCGGGCGCGGATGCTGTCCACCGTCTGAATGATATTGGCTTCCGGCAGTTTGCGGATCATCAGCAGGATCGCCGGCTTGGCGTTGGTCATCCCGGCGTTGCGCACGTCCTGCACCGAATCTGAGACGGTGGCAACATCCCCCAGCCGCACCGCGGCGCCGTTCTGGTAGTGGACGATCAGCGGCTGATAGTCGGCGGCGGTCTTCAGCTCATCGTTGGTATGCACCTGCCAGCGGTGGGCGCTGTCCTCCAGCGCCCCCTGCGGCTTGCGCACGTTGGCGTCGCTGATGGCGGTGCGCACCGCGTCCAGCGACACGCCCTGGTTGAACAGCGCCTGCGGGTTGAGGTCGACGCGCACCGCCGGCAGGGAGCTGCCGCCGACGTCGACATCGCCGACGCCGTCAATCTGCGCGATGGTCTGCGCCAGCTGGGTGGAGGCGAAATCATACAGCTCACCCTGGGAGTAGGTGTCGGAGGTCAGCGTCAGGATCATGATCGGCGCATCCGACGGGTTGGCTTTGCGGTAGGTCGGCCGGCTGGGCATCCCGCTCGGCAGCAGGCTTTGCGCGGCGTTGATCGCTGCCTGGACATCGCGCGCCGCGCCGTTGATATCGCGGTCGAAGTTAAACTCGAGAATGATGCGGGTGCTGCCGAGTGAACTGGAGGAGGTCATCTCATTGACCCCGGCAATCCGCCCCAGGGAGCGCTCCAGCGGGGTGGCCACCGACGAGGCCATGGTCTCCGGCGAGGCCCCCGGCAGCGAGGCGCTGACCATAATCACCGGGAAATCGACCTGCGGCAGCGGGGCCACCGGCAGCAGCCGGAAGCCGAGAATGCCGCACAGGGTGATGGCCAGCGAGATGAGGATCGTCGCCACCGGGCGGTAAATGAAGAGGGCGAAAAACTTCACTTACGCCTCCTCTTCCTGACGCGGGAAGCGGCGCTTCAGGTGCAGCGACAGGCGGTCGAACAGCAGATAGATCACCGGGGTGGTGAACAGGGTCAGCACCTGGCTGAGCATCAGGCCGCCAACCATGCCGATCCCCAACGGACGCCGCAGCTCCGCGCCGACGCCGGTGCTCAGCATCAGCGGCAGGGCGCCGAGCAGGGCGGCGAGGGTGGTCATCAGGATCGGTCGGAAGCGGAGCAGACAGGCCTGGTAGATCGCCTCCCGCGGCGGCATGCCCTGCTCGCGCTCGGCGGCCAGCGCGAAGTCGATCATCATGATGGCGTTCTTCTTTACGATGCCGATCAGCAGAATGATGCCGATGATGGCGATCACGTCCAGCTCGCTGCCCGCCAGCCACAGCGCCAGCAGCGCCCCGACCCCGGCCGTGGGCAGAGTGGAGAGAATGGTGATCGGATGGATAAAGCTCTCATATAGCACCCCCAGCACGATATACATCGCCACCACCGCGGCCACGACCAGCCAGACGGTGCTGCCCAGCGCCGACTGGAAGGCCAGCGAGCTGCCCTGGAACTGAGTGCGAATATCGCTCGGGAAATCCAGCGACTGTTCGGCGGTGAGGATTGCCTCTACCGCTTCGCCCAGCGAGTAGTTGTCCGGAACGTTAAACGAGATGGTGGTCACCGGGAACTGATCGAGGTGGTTCACCGACAGCGGGGTAAAGCGCTGCTCCACCGTGGCGATGGCGGTCAGCGGCACGATGCCGCCGTCGCTGCTGGTCAGGCGGATATTATCCAGCGCCGCCAGGCCCGGGGTCGCCTCGGTATCCTGCTCTAGCACCACGCGATACTGATTCGCCTGGGTGTAAATGGTGGAGATCAGCCGCTGGCCGAAGGCGTTGTACAGCGCGTTATCGACATCGGCCATCGAGATGCCGAGGCGGCTGGCGCTGTCCCTGTCCACCTTGATATAGGCGGCCAGGCCTTTGTCCTGCCAGTCGCTGCTGACGTCGGCCAGCTGCGGCTGGGCCTGCAGGCGACTGAGCAGCGGCGGCACCCAGGTGCTCAACGCCTCGAGGGAGTTCGCCTGCAGAGTGAACTGGTACTGGGTGCGGCTCACCGTGGTGTCGATGGTCAGATCCTGGGTCGGCTGCAGATAGAGCGCCACGCCCGGGACGCCGGCCACCGCCTGCTGCAGACGGCTAATCACCGTCTGGACGCGGTCGTCGCGTTCATCCAGCGGCTTGAGGTTGATCTGCAGGCGGGCGCTGTTCAGCGCCGGGTTGGTGCCGTCGACGCCGACGAACGAGGTCAGGCTCTCCACCGCCGGATCCTTGAGAATAATGTCGGAAACCTGCTGCTGGCGCTGGGCCATACTGGCGAAGGAGACCGACTGCGGCGCCTGGAGGGTGCCCTGGATAATGCCGTTATCCTGGATCGGGAAAAAGCCTTTCGGGATAAAGACCCACAGCAGAATCGACAGCGCCAGGGTGCTCAGGGCGACGCCGAGCGTCAGCCAAGGATGGTTCAGCACCCGGCTCAGCCAGCGGCCATAGACGGCGATCACCCGGTCGAAGAAGCGCTCGCTGGCCCGCGAGAAGCGGTTCTGCTTACGCAGCGATTCGTGGCTTAACATGCGGGCGCACATCATCGGCGTCAGGGTCAGGGAGACCACCGCCGAGATCAGGATGGCGACGGCAAGGGTAACGGCGAATTCGCGGAACAGGCGGCCGACGATATCGCCCATAAACAGCAGCGGGATCAGCACCGCGATCAGCGAGAAGGTGAGGGAGATGATGGTGAAGCCGATTTCTCCCGCGCCTTTCAGCGCAGCGGCCAGCGGCTTCTCGCCTTTCTCGATATAGCGCGAGATGTTCTCGATCACCACGATGGCGTCATCCACCACAAAGCCGGTGGCGATGGTCAGGGCCATCAGCGTCAGGTTGTTGATCGAGAAGTCGAGGAACACCATCACCGCGAAGGTGCCCACCAGCGACAGCGGCACCGCGACGCCGGGAATAATGGTCGCCGGCACGTTGCGCAGGAACAGGTAGATGATCATCACCACCAGGGCGATGGCCAGCATCAGCTCAAACTGGGTGTCGCGCACCGAGGCGCGAATGTTGGTGGTCCGGTCGGAGAGAACCTGCACCTTCACCGATTTCGGCAGGCTTTCGGTGAGCTGCGGCAGCATCTGGCGAATGCTGTCGGCGGTGTCGATGATGTTGGCCCCCGGCTGGCGCTGGACGTTCATCACGATCGCCCGCTGCTGGTTGGCCCACGCCCCCAGCCAGCTGTTTTCGGCCCCTTGTTCGACGCTGGCGACATCGCCGAGCCGGATCGGCGCCCCGTTCTGATAAGCGATAATCAGGCGGCGGTAATCCTCAGCGGACTGCATCTGATCGTTAGCGGAAAGCGTTACCGCGCGGGCCGGGCCGTCGAGGCTGCCTTTCGCCGAGTTAACGTTGGCGCTGGTGATGGCGGTGCGCACGGTTTCGCTGGTCAGGCCGAGGGCGGCGATGGCCTGGGCGTTAAGCTTCACCCGCACCGCCGGGCGCTGGCCGCCGGCGAGGGTCACCAGACCGACGCCGGAAACCTGAGAGATCTTCTGCGCCACCCGCGTCTCCACCATATCCTCTACCTGGGTCATCGGGATCGCGGAGGAGGTAACGGCGAGGGTCATGATCGGCGGATCCGCCGGGTTCACCTTGCTGTAGACCGGCGGGTTGGGCAGATCGTTCGGCAGCAGGTTGGTGGCGGCGTTGATGGCCGCCTGCACTTCCTGCTCGGCAACGTCCAGCGGCAGGGTCAGCTGGAACTGGAGCGTGACGACCGAGGCGCCGCCGGAACTTTGCGATGACATCTGCTTAAGCCCGGACATCTGGCCGAACTGGCGTTCCAGCGGGGCGGTGATGGCGGAGGTCACCACGTCCGGGCTGGCGCCCGGATAGAGGGTGACTACCTGAATGGTCGGGTAATCCACCTCCGGTAACGCGGAGACCGGCAGAAAGCGGTAGCCTATGATCCCGGCTAACAGGATCGCCACCATCAGCAGAGTGGTGGCCACCGGACGCATAATAAACAGCCGGGACGGGCCGCCGGTGCGGCCTGGGGGTAACACCTGCATCAGGAACGCGCTCCGTGTTTACCGCTCTGGCGCGGGGCGGGCTGCGTTTGCTCGCTGCCGCTGGCGGTGACAACTTCCACTTTCGCCCCTTCGGTCAGGCGGTCAATCCCGTCGGTGACCACGCGATCCCCGGCGGAAAGCCCGGCGCTGATGACCACTTTCTGGCTGTCCTGGATCCCCGGGGTGACGCTGTGTTTGCTGACCTTATTCTCATCGTTCAGCACCCATACAAAATGCCCTTCGTTGCCCATCTGCAGAGCGGCGGCAGGGATGACTACCGCGTTCTGCTGGGTGTCCACCAGCAGGCGGGCGTTAACGAACTGGTTGGGGAACAGGGCGTCGTCCAGATTGCTGAAGCGCGCCTTCAGCTTGATGGTCCCGGTGGTCGCATCGATCTGGTTGTCGAGGCTCAGCAGCTCCCCGACGCTGATTTTCTGCTTATTGGTACGGTCCCAGGCTTCGACGCTGAGCGCTTTACCCGCTTTCTGCGCCTGCACCACCGTGGCGATGCTGTTTTCCGGCAGGGTAAAGACCACGTCGATCGGATGCGTCTGGGTGAGAACCACAATCCCGGTGGTATCCCCGCTGGAAATTTGGTTGCCGATATCGACCTGCTTTAAGCCGACGCGGCCGTCGATCGGCGCGGTAATGCGCGTCCAGTCGAGCTGCAGCTGGGCGCTGGCGACGGCTGCTTCATCGGCTTTTACGGTGCCAGCGGATTCCACCACCAGCGACTGCTGGGTGTCGAGCTCCTGGCGGGAGACGAGATTGGTTTTCACCAGCTGCTGGTAACGGGCGAGATCGCGGCGGGCATTCGCCAGAGTGGCGTTATCTTTCGCCAGCTGACCCTGCGCCTGGGCGAGGGCGACTTTAAACTGGCTGGGATCGATCTGCGCCAGCAGATCGCCGGCTTTGACCTGCTGACCCTCCTGGAAGTGAAGGCTAAGCAGCTGGCCGTCGACCCGGCTGCGCACGGTGACGGTATTGGCTGCCGTCACGGTACCCAGCCCGGTGAGATAGCGCGGGACCGCTTGTTCGGTCGCGGTGGCGGCCTGCACCGGCGCCAGCGCGCCGCCAAAGCGGCCATGGCGCGCGCCGCCCGGACCCTGCGGACCCTGCCCGGCGGCGGGCGTCCCGCTGCCGCTCGTTCCACGATCGTGCCAGAACCAGTAGGCGGCCCCGGCGATAATCACTACCGCCAGCGCGGCGCCCCAACGACGTATGTTACTGCCTTTCATTAGTTTACGGTCTCATCCTGAAGCGTTTCGCTGAATGATACTAGTTTAGTGAGGGAAGGGGCCGTAAAAATGGAGGAATTATGAAAAGAAGGTTGAGAAATGTCTGGATAACGGCCGCGACGCCGGGCGTTCTCGCCGCTGATTTCCGGTGTGATATCAACTTTTAGTTTAAAAAAGCAAAAAATAGTTGTATCCGCGGGGGCTTTAATTAGATTTATGCGGTGAATAAATCAGTGCATTCTCATAATAATAAAATATGCACTTAAAAATCAACGTGTTAAATAATCAGGGGTCATTGCTGTGGCAAACGCAAACAAACTCACGCTCTTCATCGTCGTTTTTATGCTGATGGGGATCCTCTCCGGCGCGGCTATCCATGCCTACGCGACGCCGACTACTATCTCCGCCTGGGCAGACAACATCACGCTGCTGACCGATCTGTTTCTGCGCTTAATCAAAATGGTTATCGCGCCCTTGGTGTTCAGCACCCTGACGGTCGGGATCATGCGCCTCGGCGAGACGGCGACCATCGGCCGGGTGGGCGGTAAGGCGATGGTGTGGTTTATCACTTCATCGGTATTATCCATTCTCGTCGGGCTGGTGATCGTCACCTTCCAGCACCCGGGCGCCGGGCTGAACCTGACGGTACCGAAAGAGGCGGTGGATACCGGCCTGGCGGTCAGCGGCATGACCCTGAAAGGGTTCCTGTCGCATACCATCCCTACCAGCATCACCGAGGCGATGGCCAACAACGAGATCCTGCAGATCGTGGTGTTCTCGATGTTCTTTGGCATCGCCGGCGCGTCGCTGGGCGAGAAGTTTAATGCTCCGCTGGTGGCGGCCCTAAACGTGGTGTCGCACATTATGCTGAAGGTGACCGGCTATGTGATGTACGTTGCGCCGCTGGCTATTTTCGCCGCCATCTCGTCGGTGATTGCCTCGCAGGGGTTGGGGATATTACTCAACTACGCTTCGTTCATCGGCGGTTATTACCTGGCGGTGCTGCTGACCAGCGCGGTGCTGATTGCCGTCGGCTATATGGTGCTGAAGAAAGAGGTCTTCCGTCTGCTGAACATGCTGAAAGATCCGGTGCTGGTAGCCTTTACCACCAGCAGCTCGGAGGCGGCCTATCCGAAGACCCTCGAACGGCTGGTGAAGTTTGGCTGTTCGCGCAATATCGTCTCGTTCGTTCTGCCGATTGGCTACTCGTTTAATCTCGTCGGCTCGATGGTCTACTGCTCCTTCGCCGCGATGTTTATCGCCCAGGCCTATAACGTCCCGCTGAGCTTTAGCGAGATTACGGTCATGATGTTGACCCTGATGCTGGCCTCGAAAGGCATCGCCGGGGTACCGCGCTCGGCGCTGGTGGTGCTGGCGGCCACTATCCCCAGCTTCCATATCCCGGTTGCCGGGATCCTGCTGCTGATGGGCATCGACCATTTCCTCGATATGGGGCGCTCCGCCATCAACGTACTGGGTAACGGCATCGCCACCGCTATGCTGTCGAAAAACGAAGGTCTGATGACCGACGAGGAAGCGCAGCCGGACTGGCAAGTGGAGAAAGTGGAAGCCTGATCCTGCCGCGCCCTCGCGCAGAGGGCGCCATTCCACACCGAAAAAAAGACCCCTGACAGGCACGTCAGGGGCAATGTGACGAAGTATCAGTTTTCCTCGTAAATAGTCTTTTTTCTTATATAAAGGCGCGCGGTAACGTCTTTATACCGAGGAAGCGTCAGAGTTTAACGTTATGTCTGGCAGCGCTGGCGCTTTTTTAGCATCCTGTGGCTATTTTCGGATTTACGACAATATCGCCAGGCGAATATCTTATTCTCTTCTGCTCGCTATTTAGCTACCAGCGCTCTCGTAACAGATTCATAAACTGGAAAAAGTCATGGTTATTATTCAGACTGTATTTTTCCATAATCTTATTTTTATGATAGGCGGCGGTACGGGGACTGACGCGCTGCAGGGCGGCGATTTTACTCATATCCATCCCTTCGAGAATACCGTGCACCACGGCGGTCTGCGAGCGCGACAGCACGCGGTGCGGGCAGCTGGCGCAGCTGAGTTCCCGACCCGCGGCGTCGGTGGCTGACGGGCTCATACAATGCTGGAGCTCGCTTTTAATGATTGTCAGCAGTTGCGGAATACTGGCGGTTTTTAGCGAAACAAAAATAACCCCTTTCAGGCAGTTAATCATGAAATCATCTTCCGGCAACTGGTCGTAGCTGTGGAGGATAATCAGCGAACTGCCTTTTTTCCTGTTTTTAATCAGCGTATTGCACAGGTAGATTTCGCCGGGGATCACTTCGCAAATGATGATGTCTTCCCCTGACAGGTCATTATTACGCCAGGAAAAACGCGCCCGTATTTCGCCCTGCGTGAGGTCATTGACCATAGCCATCAGCGATTCACGGACAAAGGTATTGCGGGTGTTGATGGTGACATTAATGTTTCTCATGGCGTTATTTCCTTACGCAAAAACATAACGCCATGCTGTGACACATCCTCCGGGCGTATGCGGTGTGTTGACTGTATTAAAGTACCTACAATATGTTTTTATTATTCTACAGTGAATTATTTACGACGCATTGAACGCTTATCGTTAAAGGTAAATTTCTGCCGTCTCCTGTCTTTCAGATAGGAAATAAAACTGTATACAGAGATGCTGAAGAAAAAAATGCATAGCAATAAAACTAACCACGTTTGCATGGCCATTGTTTATACCTTGTTTGTGTTGCATGGTGTCAGAATTTGCCGCGAACGGCTAATACGTTTTGTTATATGCTTTTCTGTCCGATGAAAATCATACGACATCATCCTGATGTAGTAGCACTATAAGAAAGTTCTTAAGGTTATCGTCAGTCTCATTCCTCTCATTTCTCTCAGAAAATGAGAAAAATTAACACTTGCGAGTCATTCATATCCCGCGCGGCCGCCGACATGCCCCGTCGTTCAGGAGATAAAGGCCAGCCCCTTACCAAAGATTGCGCGTACGGGCAGGTGGATCCCCTGCTGGCGAGCCTTGTGGCGCAGGCGGCTAACCACCACGTCGATACGGTGCAGGTCAGGCTCGCTTTCATGGGCAAACAGGCAAGCATGAAGATCCAGTTTGCTACACACTTCGTTGCGATTGCGCATTAAGAGTTCCACCAGGCGATATTCCTGCTGGGTTAATTCCAGCGTCCGGGCGTCTGGGGAGATCAGTTTATCCTCATGCAGACGCCACAGTCCGGTAGCGGGAGCGGGAGCGGGGGCGGCGCTGGCCATCTCTGGCTGCTGAGGGGCCGGCCGATCCTGCTGCAGGCGGGCGCCGAGGGCGGTCAGGGTCTCCGCGAGATGGGCGAAGTTAACCGGCTTGATCAGATAGGCATCGGCCCCGAGGCTCAGCGCCTGCAGTTTATCCTGCTGTTGGCCGCGGGCGCTGACCACCACCAGACCGTAGTGCCCCAGCTCGTGCAGGTAGCTCAGCACGCTGAAGCCATCCTCGCCGGGCAGACCGATATCAATCAGCACGATGTCCACCGGATGGCTGTGCAGTTGCCGCCAGAAGGCCTCAGCGCTCCGCGTCCCCCATACCTCGAAGCCGCGATAGCCCAACCAGGCCAGCAGTTCATCCAGCAGATCGGGGTTATCTTCAATTATCGCCAGCCGTAAAGCCATGCGTCGTTCTCCTCTTAAGCAACCGTGGGGAGGGTGAGAATAAAGGTGCAGCCGTCCGGGCCATGCTCGGCCAGCCACAGTTTGCCATCATGAGCCTGCACGATCTGACGCGCAACATACAGTCCGAGACCGGTGCCGCCCGGCACCGGCGACGTATGTTCCCCGCGGCGATAGCGCTCAAAGATCAGTTCCGCCTGTCCGGCGGGGAGCCCAGGGCCGTAGTCGCGAATGCGCAGCTCTGTTTGCCCGGCATCAGCGTGAATATCGATGGTGATTTCGCCCGGCGGCGAATACTTGACCGCGTTATCCAGCAGGTTAGCGATGGCGATGCACAGCAGGCCGGCATCGGCCTGCAGCTGGGGGCTTTCCACCGCGCCGTGATGGCGGATGTTCAGGTAGTGATCATGGGAGATGGCCACCACCGAGGCGGCCATGTTGATCACCGCCAGCAGGGCGGTCTGCTGGCGGTCGACGTGCAGATCGTGGGAGGCGAGGCGCGCGTCGGCGAGGCAGTTATCGGTGAGCTGTACCAGACGGGTGGCGGCGCGGCCGATGCGATCGAAGCGCGCCTCCTGGCTGGCGGAAGCTGCCGAGAGGCGGAGATTCTCCAGCGCCGCCTGGATCACCGCCAGCGGGGTGCGGAATTCGTGCGCCACCATGCCCATAAACTGCCGCTGGTGGAAGCTGGCCTCGCGCTCAATCTGCAGCTCGCGCGCCAGGCGCTGCTTCTGCTCCAGCTGGCGGTTTTCAGCCCGCACCCGCAGAATGGCAATGATCAGCACCGTAATGATGTGGACGATCAGCGCATACTGCCAGAGGGAATAGATCGCCATATGAAACGGGATAATACCGTGGATCGACAGCTGCACCAGCACCGCGGCGGCGACATAGAACGGCGGCAGGAGCCCCAGCAGGAGGGTGTTGCGGTCGATAGCTTTTTTGCGCCACAGCCACCAGGAGGTGAACAGCAGCACCGGAGTGATAATGATAAAGATCACTCCTTCAATCTGCATCGCGAGGCCGTAAAAACCCAGCGGAATACTGACCTGCAGCAGCAGGTTGAGCACCACGGCGGCGATCAGCAGCCGGTAAAGCCGCGGCATATTTTTCTTTAAATCGAATATCTCACTGTGTAGCCAGAGGGCGGTGGCATAGCTGAACAGCGAGAGGCTGCTGATCATAAAATCCTGGAAGGGCAGCGCGGCGTGGCCGAAGAACCACTCCGGGAAGCCGTGCAGGGCAGCCACCAGCGGATAATTGAGCGAGAAGAAGCAGATGCCCCATAGCAGACGCCGGCGCAGGGCCAGGGCCAGCCACAGCGCCACGCCGCTGGCGACCGCCGCGAGACCAAAATAGAAGCTCCAGAAGGCGGTGTCGGCGGCGGCCCGTTGCACATATGTCTGCGGCGAGGAGAGCGAGGCCAGCAGGATCAGAGTGCTGGTGCTCTGCAGACGAAAGACTATCTCATAGCCGGCGGCGGTCGGCGGCGGAGGGAGGATCAGCACGCTTTCCCGATAGTGAAGATCGCTCTCGCGGGCCGGGTCGCGGTCGCCAAAGGTACGCGCTGTCCACGGCGCGTCGCTACCCAACGGCCGGTAATAGAGAGTCAGGTGGTCGACGAAAGAGGGACCAATCTGCAGCCAGCGCGACTCGCCGGCAAACCAATCACCCGGCAGCTCGCTGCGCAGCCACAGGGTTTTGCGTGAATAGCCAAAAGAGGGGATTTGCCGGGTGGTGGCGAGCCGGTCCGCGGGCAGGGCAGTAAAACCATCGATGGTCATCCGACCGCTGTCGTCCGCGTACCACTGGACCGGAATATCAATGCCCACCTGGCGCGTCGCCGCCTGCGCCTGTGGGGCGGCCAGCAGCAAGAGCAATCCGCAGCTGACCAGCCAGCCTGCCAGGAACTGCGGCCGGCAACGCCGGACCGCCGCGAAAATCGCAGACACCCTTTTCAATCACGCCCCCTTGCGGCATGCAAAGATTACTGACCGCAGACGACTGGCTACGGTATGGATAATACGCCCCCGGAAGCGGAGGAAAGTGGACAGGCCTGTCCGGAAGAACAGGCCATTTTGCGTGGGAGACCAGGAATATTCCAGCGTAATCTGCAGCGCCACGATCAGGACAGACCTGCTGCGCGGCAGCGCCGGGGGGGACTAGCGGAAAACCACCTGCGCCCAGCGGGCCAGCCCGGCGGTTACCGAGCCAAAATCATCGCCACCGGCCAGCGGAATACCGGGCAGCCGGGCCGCCAGCGCCTTTTTGATCAGCGGCGAGCGGGCGCTACCGCCGGTAAGATAGATCACATCCGGGGTGGTCTGGCTGCTGTCGAGGGCGAGCTGCACCTGCTCCATAATGCGGGCCAGAGGCTGATCCAGCGCCGCTTCCAGACCCTGCTGAGCGATATCGGTAGCCAGCTCGTCCTGAATAAACGGCAGCGCGGTCTCAACGCGGGCGGCGCTGGAGAGGGCGATTTTGCTCTCTTCGGCGCTGCGCACCAGGCGATAGCTCAGACGCTGACGCCAGACCTTCAGCAGCAGGGCCACCTTATCGGCATCCCGGGCGCTGCGCAGCAGGTCGTTCAGCAGTCGGCCATTGGCGGTACTGTAGAAATCGCTCTGCGCCGGGACGTCGTTGATCGCCACCGCATTCCACCACGGGAGGATCGGCAGCGCGGTGCCTTTCTCCGTTTCGCCGCCCATGCCGAGAAGGGGCATCAGGCATTTAAAGGCCAGGGCAATGTCGAGGTCGTTACCGCCGATGCGGCAGCCGCTGTGGCCGAGCAGGCTCTGCTGGCGGTCGGCGCGCTCCCGCCACTGCGGGCCCATCAGCAGCAGGGAACAGTCGGTGGTGCCGCCGCCGATATCGACGACCAGCACCCGCTTCTCTTCATTGAGGGTAGCTTCGAAATCCAGGCCGGCGGCCACCGGTTCAAACTGGAAGACCACGTCGCGAAAACCGGCGCGGAGGGCGGCCCGCTCAAGGATCCCCTGCGCCTGGGCGTTGGCGTCGTCGCCGCCGAGGCCCTGGAAGTTAATCGGTCGGCCAATCACCGCCTGGTCAATCTGCTCGGGCAGCTGGCTTTCCGCCTGCAGTTTGATGTGCAGCATCATGGCGCAGACCAGGTCTTCAAACAGGGCCACCTGCTGCGGCTTGAGGCCGCTGGCGCCGAGGAAGGACTTTGGCGATTTAACGAAGTAGACCTCTTGCGGATCTTCAACATATTGATGCAGTGAGGCGAGGCCGAACTGCACGCTGTTGCGCAGCACCTCGATGTCTTCGTCGCGGTTGGCGGCAATCGCCCGGCGCAGCAGCGCCTGGTTTTCGTCGCTGTGGGTAGGCACATTGTGATGGCGATAGAGCCACTCGCTGACCGCTTCGCGCGTCGGCGCGCAGAGCATCGAGGGCAGCAGCGCGCTGCCGTTTTCCAGCGTCAACAGCTGGGGCTTGTTTTCCCGCATCACGGCCACCGAACAGTTGGCGGTGCCGTAGTCAAAACCAATAAACATCGTCTGCAAAATCCCCATGCCGGTGAAGAAGGGGGGCGACTTTAGCGGATCGCCGTCATGCCGACAACCGGAATTTAAAAGCAAGGCGCTGACGGTGAAGGGCGACTATCATTGAAACGCTATATAAAGGAGAGCTTATGGTGTTGTTACCCTGGACCCCGCCTTACGACTGGGCGTGGATGGTTGGTTTTCTGCAGGCGCGTGCAGTCGCTGGCGTTGAGCGTTTTCATGACGGCGGCTACAGCCGCAGCTTTCGCGTAGCAGGCCACGGCGGGCTGATTCATCTGGCGCCGGACGAGGAGGCGCAAGGCCTGCGGGTGACGCTCTCCCCGGGGCTGCAGCCGGTGGCTGAGATCTGCTATGCGCGAATTGGCCAGCTGTTCGATCTGGCCTGCGACCCGCAGCAGGTCGCTCGCACGCTGGGCGACCTGGCGCAGGCGCGACCGGGGCTGCGCCTGCCCGGGGCGCTGGACGCTTTCGAACAGGCGGTGCGCGCGGTGCTCGGCCAGCTGGTGAGCGTGGCGATGGCCGCCCGGCTCACCGCCAAAGTGGCGGCCGGCTGGGGCGAACCGCTGGCGGACGCCCCCGGCTATGTCTTATTCCCGACGCCGGAGGCGCTCTCCCGGGCCGATCCGCAGGGGCTGAAGGCGCTGGGGATGCCGCTTCGCCGCGCGGAGGCGCTGATCCACCTCGCCCGGGCGGCGCTCAGCGGCGAGCTGCCCCTGACGGCGCCAGCGGACATCGACGCCGGGCTGCGTCAGCTGCAGACTCTGCCCGGGATTGGCCGCTGGACGGCAAACTACTTTGCCCTGCGCGGCTGGCAGGCGAAGGATATCTTTTTGCCGGACGACTACCTGATTAAACAGCGCTTTCCGGGAATGACGCCAGCCGCCATCGCCCGCTATGCCCGCCGCTGGCAGCCGATGCGATCTTATGCGCTGTTGCATATCTGGTATACCGATGACTGGGCGCCGGCGGCGGAATAGCCGTCCGGGGCGCATACCACTGGTATCGGGACGCTGAAATCCCTATAATTGCCGCGTTTGGCGGTCCGCCGCCACCCTCCATCTCTATCCAGGTTAATCAGGTCGCAAAAATTTATGACTGATATGTCCCATCAGTGCGTCATTGTAGGTATCGCCGGCGCATCGGCTTCTGGCAAAAGTCTTATTGCCAGTACTCTCTATCGCGAATTGCGTGAACAAGTTGGCGACGAACATATTGGCGTCATTCCGGAAGACAGCTATTACAAAGATCAAAGTCATCTGTCGATGGAAGAGCGCGTCAAAACCAACTATGACCACCCGAGCTCAATGGACCACAGTCTGTTGTTCCAGCACCTGCAGATGCTGAAAAGCGGCCAGCCGATTGAACTGCCGGTCTACAGCTACGTCGAGCATACCCGCACGCCGAACACCATTCACGTCGAGCCGAAGAAGGTGATTATTCTTGAAGGGATCCTGCTGCTGACCGACGCGCGTCTGCGTAACGAGCTCAACTTCTCTATTTTCGTCGACACCCCGCTCGATATTTGCCTGATGCGCCGCATTAAGCGCGACGTAAACGAGCGCGGCCGCTCCATGGACTCGGTGATGGCCCAGTATCAGAAAACCGTGCGCCCGATGTTCCTGCAGTTTATTGAGCCGTCGAAGCAGTATGCCGACATCATCGTGCCGCGCGGCGGCAAAAACCGCATCGCGATTGATATTCTGAAGGCCAAAATCAGTCAGTTCTTTGAATAACCTGGCCGAATTGTGTAACGTGCAAAGAGTAGCCCTGTTGCCCTCTCCGCCGCGAAGCGTGCGGGAAGCAGCCTTATAAGGAGAAAGCCCATGCGTCTGTGTGACCGAGATATTGAAGCCTGGTTGGATGAAGGGCGACTGGCCATCAATCCGCGCCCGCCCGTTGAGCGTATTAATGGCGCGACGGTTGATGTACGGCTGGGTAATAAATTCCGCACCTTCCGCGGCCACACGGCGCCGTTTATCGATTTAAGCGGCCCGAAGGCCGAGGTCAGCGCCGCGCTGGACCGCGTGATGAGCGAAGAGATCGTTCTGCCGGAAGGGGAGGCCTTTTTCCTGCATCCGGGCGAACTGGCGCTGGCGGTGACCTACGAGTCGGTCACCCTGCCTGCCGACCTGGTGGGCTGGCTTGACGGACGCTCCTCGCTGGCGCGCCTGGGGCTGATGGTGCACGTGACTGCGCACCGCATCGACCCGGGCTGGTCCGGCTGCATCGTGCTTGAGTTCTACAACTCCGGCAAACTGCCGCTGGCGCTGCGCCCGGGGATGCCCATCGGCGCGCTGAGCTTTGAACCCTTATCGGGCCCGGCGGCGCGGCCATATAATCGCCGTGAAGACGCCAAATATCGCGACCAACAGGGCGCGGTGGCGAGCCGAATCGACAAGGATTGATAACGTCAACGGGGTGTTGCTGAGGGTGCCATGAGACGAATACTGACAACGCTGATGATCCTGCTGGCGGTCATTGTCGCCGGGCTTACCTCGTTGGTATTGCTGGTCAATCCCAACGATTTTCGCGCCTATATGGTGCATCAGGTGGCAGAGCGCAGCGGTTATCAGCTTGAACTCGATGGCCCGTTGCGCTGGCACGTCTGGCCGCAGCTCAGCATTCTCAGCGGACGCATGACGCTGACCGCCCGAGGCGCCGAGGAGCCGGTGATCCGCGCCGACAACATGCGCCTCGACGTGGCGCTGTTGCCGCTGCTTTCGCACCAGCTGCAGGTGAAGCAGGTGATGCTCAAGGGGGCGGTGATCCAGCTGACCCCGAAAACCGAGGCGGTTCGCGACAGCGCCGCGCCGGTGGTGCCGCATGACAACACCCTGCCGCTGGCTCCGGAGGACCGCGGATGGTCCTACGACGTGCGCCAGCTGCAGGTGGCCGACAGCGTGCTCTTCTTCCAGCATGAGAACGGCGAGCAGGTGACCGTGCGCGACATCCGCCTGCAGATGGAGCAGGATGAGAACCACCGGGCCACCGTCGATTTCTCCGGCCGCGTCAACCGCGACCAGCGCGACCTGGCGCTGAGCTTCTCCGCCACCGTGCAGGGTGGCGACTATCCGCACTCGTTAAAAGCCGACTTTAGCCAGCTCAGCTGGCAGCTGCGCGGCGCCGAGCTGCCCCCCGACGGCATCAATGGTCAGGGGAGCCTGCAGGCCAGCTGGCAGGAAGATAGCAAGACCCTGCGCTTTGATAATCTGAACCTGATGGCCAGCGGCAGCACCCTCACCGGCAACGGCAGCGTGGTGCTGGGAGACCGCCCGGACTGGTCATTGGATCTGCACGCCACCACCCTGAATCTTGACAGTCTGCTGGCATCCTCTTCGCCGGCGACCGACAGCAGCGCCAGCCCGCAGGGCCAGAGCCAGACGCGACCGCTGCGTCCGGTGATCGCCGACAGCGATGAGCGCGAAGATTACCAGAGCCTGCGCGGCTTTAACGGCCGGATGGCCCTGAGCGCCGACCAGCTGCAGTGGCGCGGCCTGAACTTCACCCAGGTGCAGAGCGAAATCAGCAATCAGCAGGGGCTGCTGACGGTCAGCAAAATGCAGGGCAACCTCGACGGCGGCCAGCTCTCCCTCCCCGGAACCCTTGATGCCCGCGGCGACACGCCGCAGGCGACGTTCCAGCCGGCGCTGCAGAACGTGGAGATTGGTTCGCTGATCAAAGCCTTCAACTATTCATTAAGCCTGACCGGCAAGCTGTCACTGACCGGCGAGTTTTCCGGAACGCGCATTGACGCGGATGATTTCCGCCGTCACTGGCAGGGCCAGGCGCAGCTCCAGATGACCGATACCCGAACCGAAGGACTTAACTTCCAGCAGCTGGTGCAACAGGCCGTGGAGCGCAGCACCAACGTGCGGGCGCAGGAAAACTATGACAATGCCACCCGCCTGGATGCCGTGAGCAGCCAGCTGACGCTGGATAACGGGCTGGTGACGCTGAACCGCCTGCAGGGGCAGTCCGATGTGATGGCGATGACCGGCGAAGGTCAGCTTGATTTGCAGAAAGAGAACTGCGATATGCGCTTTAACGTGCGCGTGCTCGGCGGCTGGAAAGGCGAGGGCAAACTTATCGACCGCCTGAAACAGACCGCCATCCCGCTGCGCATCTATGGCGACTGGCAGTCGCTGAGCTACAGCCTGCAGGTCGACCAGATCCTGCGCAAACAGCTGCAGGATGAAGCGAAGCAGCGCCTCAACGACTGGGTCGAACGTAATAAAGGCAGCAAAGAGAGCAAAGACGCCAAAAAGCTGCTCGATAAGCTGTAATCGTCCAGACCAGCAGCCCGGGACTACCGGGCTGTGAGCATGTCGTCAAAGTAGGATGTCACGTGGATGCCGGGCGGCGGCTACGCCTGACTAGGCCTGGGTTGTGCGGCAGGGGGTAATTCCCCGGTTTGTGTCGCCATTCCGTAGGCCTGATAAGCGAAGCGCCATCAGGCAGTGTGGCGGCTGTAGAGCATCAATTCCCCGTGATGAGAGAATATCGTCAAAGTGTGATGTCACCTTAATGCCGGGCGGCGGCTACGCCTGACGCGGCCTGGGTTGTGCGTCAGGGGGTAATTCCCCGGTTTGTGTCGCCATTCCTTAGGCCTGATAAGCGAAGCGCCATCAGGCAATAAACAGGGTCCCTGGCTATCAATTTTACGGCCCGGGATACCCCGGGCCGTTATTTATCCCTTAGGATTACACCTCATAATCCAGCTCATCCTGCTTTACCGGCGGGACGATCTGCACCTTTTGCACCCGATGGCTGTCGACCTGCAGCGTGCGCAGGGTATAACCGTCAATCTCAATGGTTTCCCCCACCTGCGGCACATGCTGCAGATACTCCATCAGCAGACCGGCAACGGTGTGGTACTCACGTTTATCATCCAGTGGCAGCGGAACGTACTGTACCAGATCCTCCAGCGGCATATGGCCGTTAACTGTCCACGAACCGTCCTGATGATGCTGAATATCATGTCGGGCGTCGATCTCCTCCACCTCGTTGGGCAGATTGCCGGCGATAGTCTCCATCACGTCGCTCAGGGTCACAATCCCCTCGACGGAGCCAAACTCGTCCACCACAAAGGCAAAGTGGGTGCGGGCCTGACGGAACTGCTCGAGCGCGGAGAGGAGCGGCAGCCCCTCCGGAAAGACCAGCGGCTGCCGCACCAGCGCCTGCAGATCCAGCGGCTCCTGGCGCAGGGACTGCTGGAGCAGATCGATAACATGCACCACTCCCAGCAGGTCTTCATTATCTTTCCCGCCGGTCACCACCAGGCGGGTATGCTGATTTTTTTCCACCAGGCTGCGGATCTCTTCCTCCGGCGCACTGAGGTTGATGCGCTCGATATCATGGCGGGAGGTCATAATACTGCTGACGCTGCGCTGATTCAGGTTCAGCACCCGCTCAATCATCAAGCGTTCCTGCGGATTAAACAGTGGATGATGATCCTGATCGGCGACTAGTGACGCTGTGTCAGCATCCAGTTCAGCTTTTTCTTTCTGACCGCTCAGCAGGCTCATCACCGCCTCGGTGGTGCGCTGACGCAGCGTCATATTGGCGGAAAGAAAGCGACGGCGGTTAAACAGCGCCAGCTGGTTAAGGGCTTCAATCATCACCGAGAAGCCAATTGCTGCATATAAATAGCCTTTCGGAATAATAAAGCTGAAGCCTTCAGCAATCAGGCTGAAGCCGATCATCAGCAGGAAGCTCAGACAGAGGATCACGATGGTTGGATGGCTGTTAACAAAGCGCGTCAGCGCCTTGCTGGCCATCAGCATCAGGCTGATGGCGATAACCACGGCGGCCATCATCACCGCCAGGTGGTCGACCATGCCGACGGCGGTGATCACCGAGTCGAGGGAGAAAATGGCGTCGAGCACCACGATCTGCGCCACCACGGCCCAGAATTTCGCCCCTTTGCGCTGGGTGGGGTTATCGCTGTCTTTCCCCTCCAGCCGCTCATTAAGCTCAACGGTCGCTTTGAACAGCAGGAATAAGCCGCCAAACAGCATGATTAAATCGCGGGCGCTAAAGCTGAAGTCGCGAAAAGCAATTAACGGTTTGGTCAGGGTGACCAGCCAGGAGATAGAGGCCAGCAGCAGGAGACGCATGACCATCGCCAGCATCAGACCAGTGATCCGCGCGCGGTCGCGCTGGGCGGGCGGGAGCTTCTCGGCGAGGATAGCGATAAAGACCAGGTTATCGATGCCCAACACCAGTTCGATAACCACCAGCGTGACGAGACCTGCCCAGATTGACGGATCGGCAATCCATTCCATATGTATTAAAACCTGTACGACTGCGGTATGTGTTACCACGATCATGGATAAGATGAGTCTAAAATGCAATAACGACGCGGATATCACTCCGCCAGGGGTGGATATATTTCCAGCAAATTAAGAGAACAGAAAAGAATTATGTTCCAGAAAAGATCAGCGGAAAAATAACAATATGGCGGAACGCGCTGGAATAAGCTTGCTGATATCAGAACCATAACCCGCTGCGTTTTGCCCGGCGCAAAAGCGCGGGCAGTCCCGTCGTTCGCCACGGTAGGCACCCTTCCTCATCCCCGCGTGAAGTGCGAAGCCCGCTCACAAAATCGGCATAATTCACATCATGAAGTGAGCGCAGAATAGTGCCGATCGCAGTTCTCTGCCGTGGTTTACGGTTATTATCCTGCCATATCTGGCTGTTTGTGCTGAAATATATTACCTGGCGAAATTAATTATCTATATCTATTCTTTCCGCACACATGGGCGCCGCAGCCTGCAGCTGGCAGGGGCTGCGTACCAAAGGCCGCGGTGTAGGGGCCTCGCGGCGACATCGCGCTGTGCAGGGAAGCGGGCCGCTGAATATCCTGATGGAGAATAAGATTATTCTCACTTCTAACTGTTGGTAAAAGGGAGTTATGTGTATTCTTTTACGTGACAGTGAATTTAAGAATTTGGCGGGCAGATGCCCGGGCAGTATCCGTGTATTATCAGTTTCAATGGATTTGTGACATGTACAATTTTGCAAAACCGCGTGTTTTGCAACCAAACAGGTGAAGATGAATATGGCGAATTTGAAAGCGGTTATTCCGGTCGCAGGACTAGGCATGCATATGCTGCCGGCCACAAAGGCAATTCCTAAGGAGATGCTGCCGATCGTTGATAAGCCAATGATTCAGTACATTGTTGACGAAATCGTCGCCGCCGGGATCAAAGAGATTGTCCTGGTGACGCACTCCTCGAAGAATGCAGTGGAAAACCACTTTGATACCTCCTACGAGCTGGAAGCCCTGCTTGAGCAGCGTGTGAAGCGCCAGCTGCTGGCGGAAGTCCAGGCCATTTGCCCGCCGGGCGTAACCATCATGAACGTGCGCCAGGCACAGCCGCTGGGTCTGGGCCACTCCATCCTCTGCGCCCGCCCGGTCGTCGGGGATAATCCGTTTGTCGTGGTGCTGCCAGATATCATCCTCGACGGCGGCACTGCGGACCCGCTGCGCTATAACCTCGCTGCCATGGTCGCTCGCTTTAACGAGACCGGCCGTAGCCAGGTGCTGGCGAAACGCATGCCGGGGGATCTCTCCGAATACTCCGTTATCCAGACCAAAGAGCCAATGGTGGCCGAAGGGCAGGTGGCGCGTATCGTCGAGTTCATTGAAAAACCGGACGAACCGCAGACCCTGGACTCCGACCTGATGGCGGTGGGCCGCTACGTGCTGTCGGCAGATATCTGGGCTGAACTTGAACGTACCGAGCCGGGCGCCTGGGGCCGTATCCAGCTAACGGACGCCATTGCCGAACTGGCGAAGAAGCAGTCCGTTGACGCGATGCTGATGACCGGCGAAAGCTATGATTGCGGTAAGAAAATGGGCTACATGCAGGCCTTCGTCACCTACGGAATGCGTAACCTGAAAGAAGGCGCCAAATTCCGCGAAAGCATTAAAAAACTGCTGGCCTGAGCGCCAGCGAAAGGGGGGGCGGCAGGGCAGGGGTATTTTGCCACGCCGCTCATAATGTTATGCAGAAATTATTCATAACGTGAATGTTATAACGATTGTAAAGAAACGTATGGCTTCGGAGACTTCTGGTAGTTTGTCTCTGGCCTCTGTGGTGCAATGGTCAGAGTAGCGGCAATAATGCTTTGTGAATAGTCACTTAGTGCGACAATTCCTAAAGCGCAGGGAAAGCGGTCAACGTCAGCCAAAAATAAAACTTGACTGCGATCATGTTTCCGCTTTAAACATCTCACTTGCATGCATAAAAATGTGAAATGAATTGGCATGCGAGCTGGTACAGACATTACGGATAATCCCTGAGCACGGCAGTGGACATCATCGAAGGATCACAGGTATATGAACTGGCAACTCATCTCATTTTTTGGCGATAGCACCGTTTTGCTGCCCAGCGCAGCGGCGCTGTTTATTGTCCTGATGCTGCGTAAAACGTCACGGTTGCTGGCGTGGCAGTGGAGTTTGCTGTTCGGCATCACCGGCGCCATCGTCTGCGCCTCCAAACTGGCCTTTATGGGCTGGGGTGTGGGTATTCGCGAGCTGGATTACACCGGCTTCAGCGGCCACTCAGCGCTTTCCGCAGCCTTCTGGCCTATCTTCCTGTGGCTGCTTAGTGCTCGTTTTTCCGCGGGTTTGCAAAAAGCAGCCGTCGCCACCGGCTATATTCTGGCCGCTGTGGTGGGTTATTCACGGCTGGTCATCCATGCGCATTCCGTTTCGGAAGTGATCGCTGGCCTGCTGCTCGGCGCTGCCGGCAGCGCTTTGTTCCTGCTGCTGCAAAAACGAATTTCTAATTCCGACTACAAGACTATACCTTGGGGTGGGGTTGCATGCCTGGTGATGGTCCCGCTTATCCTGTTGCATAGCGGCAGTAAAGCGCCGACTCAGTCCCTGCTGGGGCAAATCGCTACCGCAATTGGGCCGCTTGATAAACCTTTTACCAGAGAAGACCTTCATAAGCAGGCCTGGTAATCGCCATTTGTTTTACAGGGGAAATTAAGTTTTCGCCGGTTAATTAGCCAAATAAGAAAATAATCTACTATATGCCAGTCAATTGATAATTCATATTTATGAAATAATGCAGTGCTACTACATTGTTATTGTCAACTTGCGTGGATATAGCCGTGGTTAGACGTTTCTTAAATGCGTTCAGAAGGCACCTGTTCAATGTTGGATGAATAATCCTTTAACGTGTAACTATTAGAAATTGTAGTTGACTATGGTGTTATTATCTGATTTTTGAATGGAGTAAGCCTCAGGGAAAAGCTCTTTCTTAACAGGTGGTTAGCTGTATCTGTGGTGAAGTGGCGGCGTCAGGTAGATGTTAGAGCGTTGAGAGCAATAAATAATCTTTATTGGTGGGCCGCTTATTTTTCGCCAATAAAACAGCGGATGGGAATAATTGGCAGATATTCGGCAGCAAGACTCCCAATTGTGACCGAAATCCCGTAGACTTAACGCCGCAAAAAATAAAGGCCTGACCAATTTGTTACCCACAGGCCGATTAAATACGCCGTTCAGGTAGTCAGTGCGCTGGTAGCTGTTAAGCCAGGGGCGGTAGCGTCGCTGAAACCACCTGCTGCTGTACAAAATCCCTTCTCTGAACGGCTATAAAAATCGATGCACTCTGGGTGATTAACGCCATAAGATATCTATCATGTTCTTCAGGTATCCCTATAAAGAGGTCAGGCGCGGCTGCTGATATCGCCTGTACACCAACTTTCCCGTCTCATCGATAGCCTGTACGGTAAAATTCGCCTACATTGTGAGCTGGGTGGATGTGATAAGGGTTACAAGCAGCTTAGGGTAACTGTACTTGCCTCGCCGGTGTTGCACAGTGAAGTCAGCTGGTGCCGCGAGCGCTTTCTATCTTGGTATTCCCCTCATTCTCATTGAGATACGACAGCGGGGCTGAAAATGGATCTTGTACAATGATAAAAATTGCGCGCATTGCCGTGACGTTGGGCTTGCTTTCCTCACTGGGAGCTCAGGCTTACGCGGCCGGGTTAGTAGTAAATGATAACGATCTGCGAAACGACCTTGCCTGGCTTTCCGATCGCGGGGTCATCCATCTGAGCCTGTCGACCTGGCCGCTGAGCCAGGAAGAGATCGCCCGGGCGCTAAAAAAAGCCAAACCTTCCTATTCTTCTGAGCAAGTGGTGCTGGCCCGTATCAATCAGCGACTGTCTGCCTTAAAAGCCGATTTTCGGGTCACCGGCTATACCTCAACCGACCAGCCGGGCACTCCGCAGGGGTTTGGTCAGACGCAGCCGGCTGATAACTCCTTAGGCCTGGCGTTTAATAACAGCGGCGAGTGGTGGGATGTCCATCTCCAGGGCAACGTCGAAGGGGGAGAGCGGATCAGTAACGGATCGCGTTTCAACGCCAACGGCGCCTACGGTGCGGTGAAGTTCTGGAACCAGTGGCTCTCCTTTGGCCAGGTACCGCAGTGGTGGGGGCCTGGGTATGAAGGTAGCTTGATCCGCGGGGATGCGATGCGGCCGATGACCGGCTTCCTGATGCAACGAGCCGAGCAAGCGGCACCTGAAACCTGGTGGCTGCGCTGGGTAGGCCCATGGCAGTATCAGATTTCTGCCAGTCAGATGAATCAGTACTCCGCTGTGCCACACACTAAAATCATCGGCGGCCGTTTCACTTTCTCACCTTTCCAGTCACTGGAATTAGGCGCGTCGCGCATTATGCAGTGGGGTGGGGAAGGGCGGCCTGAGTCATTTAGCAGCTTCTGGGATGGCTTCACTGGCCATGACAATACCGGGACTGATAATGAACCTGGTAACCAACTGGCTGGTTTTGACTTTAAGTTCAAACTAGAACCAACTTTGGGCTTGCCAATAAGCTTTTACGCACAGATGATCGGCGAAGATGAAGCTGGCTTCCTTCCATCGGCTAATATGTATCTTGGCGGGATAGAAGGCCATCACGGCTGGGGTAAGAATGCGGTGAACTGGTATCTGGAAACGCATGATACCCGTACTAACATGAGCCGGACGAACTACAGCTATAACCATCATATTTATAGAGATGGTTATTACCAGCAGGGATATCCACTTGGAGATGCGATGGGTGGGGATGGTCAACTCATTGCCGGGAAGGTTGAGCTGATTACTGAGGATAATCAGCGCTGGAGCACGCGCCTGGTGTACGCCAAAGTGAACCCAGAAAATCAATCGATTAATAAAGCATTCCCTCATGCCGATACCCTGAAAGGTGTTCAGCTGGGATGGAGTGGGGATGTTTATCAGTCGGTTCGTCTGAATACTTCTTTGTGGTATACCAACGCTGACAACAGCGACAGCGATGATGTTGGGGCCAGTGCAGGGATAGAGATACCGTTTAGTTTATAAGGCTGAATGCTGAAAACAGGGGAGAGAGGGTGGTAGCGCTGCAGGATGCAGTCAGCTCTTTTCTCTCTAAAGCCGGCAGGGAAGCAATGGCTATGACAGCTGCTCAGGAATTGGCAAATTTTGATTTACTGATGATGTGACATTATGAAGAAAAAAATTGTTAAATTTTCGGCATTAGCGTTGGCAATTGGGTTTTTATCGGGTTGTACGATTATCCCTGGCCAGGGATTGAATAGTTTACGAAAGAACGTGGTTGAGCTTCCGGACAGTGACTACGATCTGGATAAGTTGGTTAATGTTTATCCGATGACACCAAGCCTGATCGACCAGCTCCGTCCAGAGACTGTACTTGCTCGTCCAAACCCGCAGCTGGATAGTTTATTGCGCAGTTATGAATACCGCATTGGGGTTGGCGACGTATTAATGGTAACCGTTTGGGATCACCCGGAACTGACAACACCAGCAGGTCAGTACCGTAGCGCCAGCGACACTGGTAACTGGGTTAACTCTGACGGTACCATTTTCTATCCATATATTGGTAAGGTGCAGGTGGCGGGCAAAACGCTTAGCCAGGTACGCCAAGATATAGCTAGTCGTTTAACCACCTATATTGAAAGTCCCCAAGTAGATGTTAGCGTTGCTGCATTTCGTTCGCAAAAAGCATATGTAACGGGTGAGGTTGCAAAATCGGGACAACAGGCGATAACTAACATTCCACTCACTGTCATGGATGCGATAAATGCAGCAGGAGGGCTGGCAGAGGATGCTGACTGGCGTAATGTAGTCTTGACGCACAATGGTAAAGACAAAAAAATATCTTTATATGCCCTTATGCAAAAAGGTGACTTGACGCAGAATGAGTTGCTCTATCCAGGTGATATTTTATTTGTGCCACGTAATGATGACCTTAAAGTATTTGTCATGGGTGAGGTCGGCAAGCAAAGCACTATGAAGATGGATCGAAGTGGAATGACACTTGCAGAAGCCCTTGGAAATGCTGAAGGGATGTCACAAGCATTTAGCGATGCGACAGGGGTTTTCGTAATTCGACAGTTAAAAGGCGACAGCAAGGGAAAGATTGCTAATATATATCAGCTTAATGCACAGGATGCGTCAGCGATGGTGTTAGGTACAGAATTCCAATTACAGCCTTATGACATTGTTTATGTTACTACGGCACCATTGGTACGTTGGAACCGTGTGATATCGCAACTTGTACCAACAATCACCGGGGTGCATGATATGACTGAGACAGCTAAGTATATTCGGACTTGGGATTGATTATGTTTGATTCTATTCTAGTTATTTGTACGGGTAATATCTGCCGTTCACCAATTGGTGAACGCTATCTTCAACAATTATTACCTGAGAAAAGGATAAGCTCTGCTGGAACAGGTGCTTTAATTGACCATGAAGCAGATATTTCTGCTTTGAAAATTGCGAATGCAAATGGTCTTTGTCTTGATGGGCATAGAAGTAGACAGTTTACTGGCGCTTTAGGTAGAGAATATGACCTCATACTAGCAATGGATAAATCACATATAGAATATATAGGTAGAATTGCACCGGAGCTTCGCGGCAAAACGATGTTATTCGGGTATTGGCTTTCAAACAAGGAAATACCAGATCCATACAGAAAAAGTGAAGAGGCATTCGCTTCTGTATACAAACTAATCGTTCAGGCTGGCCAGCGTTGGGCCGAAAAATTAGGCTCATAAACTAGGAATTAATGCATGCCCTCAGTTACTAATAAGTCTCAAGTAAAAGAATCAGATGATTTTGATCTGGGTCGTTTGATTGGTGAGTTGATTGATCATAGAAAGCTGATTATTTCAATTACAGCTTTTTTTACTGTTATTGCTTTAATTTATGCATTATTTGCAACACCTATATATCAAGCTGATGCATTGATTCAGGTTGAACAAAAGCAAGCGAATGCAATCTTAGGTAATTTAAGTCAAATGTTACCTGATAGCCAGCCGCAGTCCGCACCAGAGATAGCTTTGTTACAATCGAGAATGATATTAGGAAAAACAGTTGATGATCTAAATTTACAAGCTAAAGTCGAGCAAAAATATTTTCCTTTATTCGGAAAGGGGTTAGCACGGCTATTGGGTAAGAAGAAGAATGGAATACATATATCACACTTGTATGTTGCAAGTGATCCCGAGCAAGATGCTGAATTTTCATTAACAATCAAGGATAATGCTCACTACGTAATTACCAAAGGGAATTATTCGACAGTTGGGACTGTAGGTTCTCTACTTGATACTGGAAAATTTTCAATTAAAGTTGATCAGATTGACTCGGAGCCAGGGACCGAATTTATGGTCTCATATATTCCAAAACTGAAAGCAATCAGTGATATTCAAGATGTTTTGAATATCACTGATCAGGGTAAAGATACAGGGATATTAACATTATCTTTAACAGGAGAAGACACAAATTTAATTAAGAACATATTAGATAGCATAAGTAGCAATTATCTTGCGCAAAATATTTCAAGGCAAGCAGCTCAGGACGAGAAAAGTTTAGAATTTCTTAATCTTCAATTGCCCAAAGTGAGAAGTGAACTTGATGCGTCTGAAGATAGATTAAATGCTTATCGTCGGCAAAGTGATTCTGTTGACCTTTCGTTAGAAGCAAAAGCTGTTCTTGACCAAATTGTAAATGTAGATAATCAATTAAATGAATTAACTTTCAGGGAATCAGAAATATCGCAACTTTATACAAAAGAGCATCCAACCTATAAGGCTCTGCTAGAGAAAAGAAAGACACTTCAAGATGAAAAATCGAAACTGAATAAGCGTGTGTCTGCTATGCCTGAAACTCAACAGGAGATATTAAGGCTTAGTCGAGATGTGGAATCAGGACGAGCAGTATACATGCAATTGCTTAATAGACAGCAAGAGCTAAATATTGCAAAGTCAAGTGCAATTGGTAACGTTAGAATTATTGATAATGCCGTTACAAAGACTAAGGCAGTCAAACCTAAGAAAGCCTTGATTGTATTGATGGGTTTAATTTTAGGCTTAGTAGTTTCAATTGGTCTTGTTCTGTTGCAAATATTCCTGCGTCGAGGTATAGAATCACCAGAACAAC
This sequence comes from Klebsiella sp. GB_Kp047, assembly GCF_040065235.1. NCBI lineage: Bacteria > Pseudomonadati > Pseudomonadota > Gammaproteobacteria > Enterobacterales > Enterobacteriaceae > Klebsiella > Klebsiella sp. GB_Kp047. Next base: position 287,696 of record NZ_JBEAJG010000040.1, read on the forward strand.
TAGAAGAATTAGGGATTAATGTTTATGCAAGTGTTCCTGTCTCAGAAACATTTGTAAAACAAAAAAATCCCAAATCAAAAAATCAGAAAGAGCAAGAGTATACTAGTTTCTTGGCTGTTGATAATCCTGCAGATCTAGCTGTCGAAGCTATTAGAGGTTTAAGAACAAGTCTCCATTTTGCAATGATGGAAGCAAGAAATAATGTTTTAATGATCTCTGGAGCAAGTCCTAATGCTGGTAAGACTTTTATAAGTACAAATTTAGCAGCAGTAACTGCTCAAACAGGTAAAAAAGTATTATTTATAGATGCTGATATGCGGAAAGGCTATACCCATAAGCTCTTCAATACAGATAATGATAATGGATTATCTGATATATTGGCAGGGAAATCAGACATTAATACAGCATTGAAAAGAATAACCACAATTGGTTTTGATTTTATCTCCAGAGGAATGGTGCCGCCAAATCCTGCGGAATTATTAATGCATCGTCGTTTTGGCGAAGTTTTAAAATGGGCTGGTGAAAATTATGATCTTGTTATAATTGATACACCTCCAATTCTTGCTGTTACAGATGCTGCTATAATTGGTAATTACGTTGGTACAACCTTATTAGTATCGCGCTTTGAATTAAACACTGCAAAAGAAATAGAAGTTAGTATTAAACGTTTCGAGCAAAGTGGCGTTACAGTGAAAGGTTGCATTCTAAATGGCGTCGTTAAAAAAGCAAGTAGCTATTATAGCTATGGTTATAACCACTATGGATATTCCTATAGTGAAAAAAAATAAACAGATGCCGGTATTCCGGCATCTCAATCAAAAATGGCAGAAATAATGAGAGCATATATTGCAATACCAACATATAATGGCGGAAAAGTATGGGAGAAATGTGCTAAAAGTATCAAAAAATATTCACCACAGGATACTTTTGTACAAATAATTGATTCAGGCAGCAAAGATAATACTGTTGAAATTGCAAAAAAATATGGCTTTCACGTTAAAATCATTAACCCACAAGAATTTAATCATGGAGGTACCAGGAATTACCTCGTGAATATTCATAAAGATGAATTTGATGTGGTAGTATTCCTAACACAGGATGCAATACCTGAGCCAGACTTTTATAAGAATATAGTATCTGTTTTTGCTGATAACACAGTTTCATGTGCGTACGGTAGACAGCTTCCTCATGATGATGCTAATCCCATCTCTTATCACGCCCGAAAATTCAACTATCGAGCTGAAAGCTATATAGCAAATATAGATAGCGTAGGAAGTATGGGGTTGAAGGCAGCTTTTATTTCAAATTCATTTTCAGCATATAGGCTCAATACCTTCATTGAATTGGGAGGTTTTCCAAAAAACACAATTCTTAGTGAAGATATGTATTTTGCCGCTAAAAGTCTATTGGCAGGATATAAGGTCGTATATAGTGCTGAAGCTAAAGTACGCCATTCGCATAACTATAGTGCAATTGATGAGTTTAAGAGATATTTTGATATAGGAGTGTTTCACGCTGACGAATCATGGATACGACAAAAATTTGGAGGGGCGGGAGGTGAAGGGAAAAAATTTATTTTTTCAGAGCTAAAATTCTTGTTGAAAAAAGCTCCTTTTACTATTCCTCGTTCTGCAATGCATAATTTTTTAAAAATATTGGGATATAAACTTGGACAAAATTATAAAGTTTTGCCACCAAGTGTTGTAAAAAAATTAAGTATGCATAAAAATTTTTGGTCATAAGTAATTAGAAAATAGGTAATTTTATTAATTGCATTACTTAACTGTATATTATTCTAATAAAGAGCGAATAATAGCTATGACTAAATCGTATCATCGCGTGCGCTCCAAACCAAATGCATCATTGATATCAATTGTTCAACGATTCTCTGATATCCTGATAATTTTTGTTGGATTATACGCAGTTTGTTGGTTAAATGAGCGTCCTTTTGAATATTATCAAACTCTGATATGTTTAATCGTATTGGCTGCATTTCAAATGATAGGTGGAATTTCTGATTTCTATCGTTCTTGGCGAGGGGTAAAACTATCGATAGAGTTAAAATTGGTTTTAAAAAATTGGACATTAAGCTTAATTTGTGTAATGGGAATTATTTCCTATTCAGAAGTATTAGCTCTTCCATTTAAGATACTGATAGAATGGTATTTTTTCGTTTGCGTAGGAATAACGATTTGTCGCTCGCTAATAAGAACGGGTGCAAGAATAATTAGATACTTAGGGTATAACACCCGCAGAATAGCAATTGCCGGGTCTATGCCTGCAGGTATTAATTTAGCAAAAAGTTTCATAGAAGAACCGTGGCTTGGTTTTTCAGTTGTAGGAGTATATGACAATGAAAAGTTTGAAAGTGAAAGTAATATACAATATAGAGGTGATCTGGACCAGTTGATTAAAGACGCTAAAAATGGGGAGTTAGACCGCATATACTTAGCAATGAGTATGAGTGATGAATTGAAAATGAAACAGCTTATTAAGGCTCTCACCGACACAACGTGCTCTGTAATTTTGATTCCTGATATATTTACTTTCAATATCCTCCAATCTAGGACAGAAGAAGTAAACGGAGTTCCAGTTGTTCCATTATTTGATACCCCAATAAATGGTATCAATATGGTCTTAAAAAGGCTTGAAGATATAATATTTTCTTTCATTATTATATTGCTGATTTCACCATTGCTAGTCTTCATAGCATTAGCTGTCAAAATTTCATCACCTGGACCCGTAATATTCAAACAAATCCGCTATGGAATGGACGGTAAACCAATAAAAGTCTGGAAATTTCGTTCAATGACTGTCATGGAAAACGATACATCAATTAAACAAGCTACAAAGAATGATGTAAGAGTGACAAAAGTAGGGAAAATATTAAGGCAAACTTCACTTGATGAATTACCTCAGTTTTTTAATGTCCTCACAGGTGGAATGTCGATTGTTGGTCCAAGGCCACATGCCGTTGCACATAACGAGCAGTATCGAAACCTGATAGAGGGGTATATGTTGAGACATAAAGTGAAACCAGGTATTACTGGCTGGGCTCAAATAAACGGTTGGAGAGGAGAGACGGATACTGTTGATAAAATGCAGAAAAGAGTCGAGTATGATCTTGAATATATTAGGGAATGGAGCATATGGTTGGATTTAAAAATCATCTTTCTAACAATATTTAAAGGTTTTATAAATAAATCGGCCTATTAATTTTATTATTTAATTAAGATCTTTTGTACTGATAAATTGAGAGATAATATATGAAAATTATTGTTACTGGTGGTGCAGGGTTTATTGGATCTGCGGTTGTACGTCATATAATCAATGAAACTAAAGATGAGGTTTTAGTAATTGATTCATTAACTTATGCTGGTAATTTGGAATCACTGGCATCTGTTTCTAAAAACCCTCGTTTTTCCTTTGAACAAATTAATATATGTGATAAAAATGGACTTGATTGCATTATTAATAATTTCAAACCAGATTCAATAATGCATTTAGCTGCAGAAAGCCATGTTGATCGCTCTATTGATGGCCCTGCTGCATTTATTGAAACAAATATTGTCGGCACATATACATTATTAGAGTCAGTTCGACAATTTTGGAATCAGTTAACTAATGAGGCGAGATCTTCATTTCGCTTTCATCATATATCAACTGACGAGGTTTATGGTGACTTACATGGCACAAATGATTTATTTACTGAAACCACACCATATGCCCCAAGTAGTCCATATTCAGCATCAAAGGCATCTAGTGACCATCTTGTTCGTGCTTGGCATCGCACTTATGGTTTACCCACTATAGTAACAAATTGTTCGAATAACTATGGGCCATATCATTTCCCTGAAAAATTAATACCACTTATCATTTTAAATGCACTAGAAGGAAAAACGCTTCCGGTTTATGGGAACGGCGGGCAAATTAGAGATTGGTTATATGTTGAAGACCATGCTCGCGCTCTATATAAAGTTGTAACGGAAGGTTTGGTTGGTGAAACATACAATATTGGTGGTCATAACGAACAAAAAAATATCGATGTCGTTAATAAAATTTGTGAGTTATTAGAAGAATTAGTACCTCATAAACCTGAAGGTGTATCGAATTATTCTGACCTAATTACCTATGTTACAGATCGTCCTGGACATGATATGCGATATGCAATTGATGCGACTAAGATTTTTGATGAATTAGGCTGGAAACCAGAAGAGACATTCGACACAGGTCTTCGTAAGACTGTGTTGTGGTATCTCAATAATGAAAATTGGTGGCGCAGAGTAAAAGATGGTTCATATGCTGGTGAACGTTTAGGTTTGGCAAATTAATCATAAAGGATAACATATAATGAAAGGTATCGTTTTAGCTGGTGGTTCAGGCACACGTTTATATCCTATTACAAAAGGAACATCTAAACAACTGCTACCCATTTATGATAAACCAATGGTATATTATCCTATCTCTGTTCTTATGCTCGCTGGCATACGTGATATTTTAATTATTACTACGCCTGAAGATATGCCTGGCTTTAAACGCCTTCTCGGAGACGGTTCTCAATTTGGTGTTCGATTTAGTTACAAAGTTCAGCCAAGCCCTGATGGGCTAGCACAAGCCTTTCTTATTGGTGAGGAATTTATCGACGGAGATAGGTGTGCATTAGTTTTGGGGGATAATATTTACTTTGGTGAAAGTTTTGGTAAAAAACTTGAATCTGTTGTACAGAGAACAACTGGGGCTACAGTCTTTGGATACCAAGTAATGGATCCAGAAAGATTCGGTGTTGTTGAATTTGACGAAACCAATAAAGCTATCTCTCTAGAAGAAAAACCTACAATTCCAAAAAGTAACTGGGCCGTTACGGGATTGTATTTCTATGATAATCATGTCGTTGAAATGGCTAAAAAAGTCAAACCTTCACACCGGGGCGAGCTGGAAATTACCACATTAAATGAAATGTATTTAGAGAGTGGTAATTTGCATGTGGAGAAACTAGGTCGTGGTTTTGCATGGCTTGATACTGGAACTCATGAAAGTTTGCTTGAAGCTTCTCAATTTATACATACGATAGAGCAAAGACAAGGCTTTAAGGTTGCATGCTTAGAAGAGATAGCTTATCGCAAGGGATGGCTTAATACAGAAGAGGTACTTGCACAGGCTAAGCTACTAGCTAAAACTCAATATGGTAAATATTTACTAAATTTAGTTGAGGAGAAATAAGTATGCAAGTTGTCAGTACGCAGATCAAAGATGTTAAAATCATATTACCTAAAGTATTTGGAGATGAACGAGGCTTTTTTCTTGAGACATTTGAAAAAAAACGTTATCAGGATATGTTAGAAATAGATTATGATTTTGTTCAGGATAATCATTCTCGATCTACAAAAGGTGTTTTGAGAGGTTTGCATTATCAAACTGTTCATCCTCAAGGAAAATTAGTTAGGGTTGTTCGTGGTGAGGTTTTTGATGTAGCTGTAGACATTCGACCTAATTCACCAACATATGGAAAATGGGAAGGTGTGATCCTATCAGAGGAAAATAAAAAGCAATTTTGGATTCCTCCCGGACTTGCTCATGGCTTCATTGTGCTTTCTGATATAGCTGATTTCGAATATAAATGTACGGATTATTATAATCCTACAGGTGAAGGTTGCCTTCTTTGGAATGATCCTCAAGTAGGTATACAGTGGCCATTGTCGAACCCAATGCTTTCAGAGAAAGATAAAGCAGGTAAACTTTTGAAGGAGCTCAATGTATGAAGATTCTGTTAACTGGATCTAATGGCCAGTTGGGAAGCTGTTTTAAAGATCGGGTGCCCTCACATTGGGATATTTTACCCACAGATTCAGATACTCTTGATATAACAAATAAAGACGCAGTAATTTCAATTGTTAATAAATTTAAACCAGATGTTATAGTGAATGCTGCAGCATATACTGCTGTTGATAAAGCTGAACAAGATTATGAGTTGGCAAGATTAGTCAATGAAATTGGTCCGCAAAACTTGGCTTACGCGGCTAGACTTAACAGTATCCGATTAATCCATGTATCTACTGATTATGTTTTTGATGGTACATCTACTGAGCCATATGTCGAATCTGATCCTACAAACCCGTTGGGTGTGTATGGAACAACGAAGTTAGCTGGTGAAAAATGTGTTCTTGAGGCTCTTGAGGATTCAATCATTTTACGCACTGCTTGGGTCTTTAGTGAATATGGGAATAACTTTGTAAAAACAATGTTGCGGATTGCCAAGGATAATTCAACGATTAAAGTTGTCAATGACCAAGTAGGCTGTCCAACATATGCAGGAGATATCGCTCTTGCGATAATTGAACTAATTAATTCCAATTCTGTTGGTGGTATATACCACTTTTGTGGAGGAAAAAATATTTCATGGTGTGGGTTCGCATCAAAAATATTCGAATGTGCCCAAAAGTCTGGCCTGCTTATAAATGTACCCACTGTTATAGGTATAAGTACTAGCGAATATCCAACACCGGTTAAACGCCCTTCGTATTCAGTATTGAATACATCTAAGATTGAAAAAATCGGTGTGCTACCTTCTGATTGGGAATCCGCTTTAGAAACGATTATGGTAAAATTAAAATAATTTAATCGTTAATATTATTAATGTGGAAAATATACTCACAACCTATGCTTTAGGTTGTGAGATGTTTGAGATTAATATGGAACAGATAAAAGAAGATGGCTTTACAATGCCCAAGAGGGAAATGACCTCTAAAGAAATGTTAGTAAAATATGCAATATTTATGCTGCTTGTGCCCTTATTGACATATTTAGTTGGGGATAAGAATATATATCAATGGAATGATTATTATACTTATCTCAATTATTATAACTTCGCATCTGAAACTCCTCTTTCTGGTGTTTTCAAGCAAGGAATGGATCCTTTATTTATAGTCTTAATGAAGCCGTTTACATTTTTGGATGATGGGTTTTCTACTTTCACTATTGTTTGCGCTTACTTTACGCTTCTTATGAAGCTTTCTGCGCTACGAAATAGTACTGAAAATTTTTTTGTATTACTTGTATTATATTCGTCGTACATACTTTGCTTACATGATTATGTTCAGATTCGAATCTCTTTGGCACTGGCCCTAATTGCATTTGGTATATACACTGTTAAATCAAGAAATATTCGGTATTGCTTATTTCTATTTGCGATTTTCATACATTTGACATCTGTATTTGTAGTGTTGACATATTTTGTTTATAAGGTTTTAGGTGTAAGGAAATTCATTTTTTTATCACTGTTTTCTATCCTGTTCCCTAGTTTGTTATCAGTGGGTATAATTTCTAACGCAAGACTTACTACTTATATAGAGTTAGCTTCAAATAAAGAAAAATATTATCAAATAAATATTTTTTCTTCTCAGCCTATTATTCAAATTATAGGTGTTCTAACTATATACTTTGATAAAAAGTTGAGACCTTATTCAAGATCCTATGAATATTGCATGTCGGTTCTGGGTATATTCCTATTCTACTCTTTTAGTGCGGTGCCAGTTTTATCATTTCGGTTGTTTGAGCTAACCTTATTTTTTTATACAATACTATTATCAAGATGCTTTAATAAGTCATTAATTATGATTCTGTTAAGTATACTTTATATTTTGGTTGGGCTTAAAAATATGTTCTATGGTGAAATGTCATTATTGCATTATTGGGGATGATGCATCTCAACAATATATGAGGCGTAAATTGGAAAGTAAGAATGAAGTTGTTGTTTATACAGCGCTATTTGGCTCTTATGACAAGCTACTAGAACCTACTATTAAATCATCAAAATGTAAATTTATATGTTTCACCGATGATAAAAACTTAAAGTCTAACTTTTGGGAGATCAGGCTGGTCGATGGGATTGTTGACCCCATAGCGGCAAACAGGAAGATGAAATTTCTTCCTCACCAATTTTTATCTGACTTCAAGTATAGTCTTTATATTGATTCTAATATAAAGATAATACATGATCCATATGATCTGATTATTAATTATGTACAGTCTTTCAAGATAAATATCCCTCGTCATTTTGAACGCCAATGTATTTATGATGAGTTAAATGAATGCTATAGTTTGAATAAAATTAATAAAACTGAACTTAATAATATAAATCAATTGTTTATATCGGAAGGCTATCCTCGAAATAATGGATTAGGAGAAAATAATATTATTATTCGTGAGCATAACGATCCTGTTGTTATCAATCTCATGCAAGAATGGTGGTTTTTTTTCTCTAATGGACCAAAAAGAGATCAACTTAGTTTAATGTTTTTAGCATGGAAATTGGATATTCCAATAAATTTAATGAGAGAAACTTCTAGGAATAGGAATAAATATTTCCGTTACCATCTACATTTGAATGAAGAAAAATTGCCATTTATAAAAAGGAAATATCTATATGTTAGGGCAAATAGAGATAGACATTTTATTTATCAAATGCTCTATAAATTGCGGAATTTCTTTTGATTTTTAAGGAGTAATAATCATGCGTTTCGGAGTTGTCGTTGTGCTATTTGATCCGAATGAAGAAAATATAAATAATCTTGATCAATTCAATACGCTTGGTGTAAAAGTTTGTGCTGTTGATAACAGCGCAAATGATAATGTAATACCTGAAAATTATCATTATATTCATAATAATAATCAAGGCGGGATAGCCGGTGCCTTCAACAAAGGTATAACATTCCTTTTGCAAAACGGTTGTGATTTTATTTTTACTTTCGATCAAGATTCTGTTTTACCTCATAACTTTTTTGATTCGATGCAGGATTTCATATCAAAGAATAATGCTAAAATGGTCGTGCCAGATTTTATTGATACAAATTCTAGAACTCATGCTTCTTTTATAAATCTAGATAAATGGTCATACAAAGTTACAAGAACTGATAAGAATACCGCCTTTGCTATTTCTTCTGGGATGGGGTTCGATACTTCTGTCTGGGCGTTAATCGGCCCATTTACTGAGGATTACATAATTGATCATGTTGATACGGAAATTTGTTTAAAAGCCCTGCGTAATAATATAAGTATATTCGTTAATTATGATATATGCTTGGAACATCAGATTGGCAATCGAAGTGTGCATAATTTTTTGGGCGTGACTTTAAAACCTAACCATCACAATTATAAAAGAAAATATTATATAGTTCGTAACGGAACACATTTAAGTCTTAAATATTTAATTGATTATCCCTCATACTTCTTTATGAATTTTTTGCGTATAGTTCACGAGTTGCTATGTGTGGTCTTGTACGAAAAAGATAAATTAAGAAAATTGAGATATATGCTCAAAGGATTGTTTCATGCAGTATGTGGGAAATTAGGGGCTGTTTCGTAATTTTTATATCAAACAGGACAATAATATCAGCATCAATTTCACATGATGCTGTATTATTAATTATTTATTATTTATTATTTATTATTTATTGAGTCGAGTCATCATTGTGTAAGACTCTTACATTATAATTATTTGACACATTAACTTTCATTTTCATGCCAGACTTATTGTTATTTATCTTAAGTGTGCAGTTAGAACTATTTGTAAAATCTATATTTTTAGTATATTGCGAAACTGTAAGGTAAATGTTTGATTTTTGGGCGTTGTTTATTTTAATCGCTGTTTCTTGTTTGGGGGTTGCCATTAAAAGTTGTGGGTTATTAGATTTCTGTTCAGTTATATATATGTTAGAATTCTTGAAGCTAGGGTAGTTGTCATTGATGTTTATTGCTGAAATATAATCTTTCGTCACATCAATTACAGTTAGATTCAGGTCTAGTTCTTCACATATATTATCATGTTCTGAAACAATAATGCACCCATAGCTGGATTGTATGGTTTTAATTATTGCCTTTATCTTATTTGAGCCTGAGCTAATTCTTAATCCTGCACCCTGTGCGTTTTTGGATAATATATTTGCTTGAATATTTTCACCATTTTGATGGATAATACATCCATGCATGAATGTGTTTACTGAATTAATGTTAACTGTACCATTTTTGCTGTAAGGCTCAATTTCGCATCCGCAATATGCGCAGTCTTTACAGAGCACATTAACTGTGAACCCATCTGATTTTGAGATCTTCAGACCGGAGCCAATTTGTAAGTCATCCCCTCTTACAGGGTATACTTGTCCTGAGTTAATGTAAGTCCCTGAAATGTTAATATTGCTTGATTCTGTTATATAGCATGGAAAGACTGCATTACTACACGTTAGTGTTGTTGGAAGGATTGCTTTATTTACCTTTTCAAGGAATAGACCATGTGAACTAACATAAGCCCGTGGATAAGTCTGGTTACTAATGATTTTTCCATTTTTATCCGCTAGTGGTGATTTGTTTTCAAACGAAGTGATTAGTAGTTTTCCCCTAATCTCAAAATTAGTTACATTAGATATCTGTAAGGTTGCAAGATTTGCTCCGTCGATATTCATTGTTTCTTGACTGGTGGCACGCCGCGATAAAATTGAATCATTACCAATGATAGTGACGTTGCTCTTTTTTATTATCCAGCGTGAATCTCTTTTAGGAAGTTTATTATGATAATGTCTACTTTCTCCTAAAACGATAGTATCACCTTCATGTAAGGAATCTAACATGCTGTTGAAAGCATCGGAATCATCAGTAATTCCATCGCCAACACATCCATACCACTCTGGCTTTTTAATGCCATTTAAACTTTCTAAGCGAACCCATGATAACTTGGATGATATGTCTGCCACGCATGCTTTGTCATTATCAAAGATAGCATCGTTCTTTAAGGCAATAAACATACCACCTCCTATACCACTGTCCTCATGATAAGAACTTAACTCTATCAATGAGTTTATTTCTGTTGCAGGATATTTCTTTAATTCATTGAAGGATTTTACTTTTTTTAAAACAATAGTTCTTTCGTTTGCAAATATTCTTGACTTGCCCAATCCTAATAATGGTAAAGTTAGTGATATTTTTAATAATGTTCTTCGTTTTATCATTGTGTCCTCCTTATTTATATCTCATCGCAGTATAATCATATTAAAACATATTGTAAAACATATCATTCTATGTTAGCAATGAAATGAATTTATAATGAGTGGAATACTTGTTGTTTTTTTACGTTGACGATCAGTTGTATTATTTATAATCACGAATTTTAAAGTGCTTACTAGCAAGGTAATGTGTATAATTCTAACAGTTACTGTAATGATTCGAGTAGACAGGAGTTTATAATGACCAAGCAACAAATTGGGGTTGTCGGTATGGCTGTAATGGGGCGTAACCTTGCGCTGAACATCGAAAGCCGTGGTTATACCGTCTCCGTTTTCAACCGCTCCCGTGAAAAGACCGAAGAAGTGATTGCCGAAAACCCAGGCAAGAAACTGGTTCCTTACTACACAGTACAAGAGTTTGTTGAATCCCTCCAAACACCACGTCGTATCCTGTTGATGGTGAAGGCTGGGGCTGGCACCGACAGCGCCATCGATTCCCTGAAGCCTTACCTCGATAAAGGCGACATCATCATTGATGGCGGCAACACCTTCTTCCAGGACACCATCCGTCGTAACCGCGAACTGTCTGCCGAAGGTTTTAACTTTATCGGTACCGGTGTTTCAGGTGGTGAAGAGGGGGCTCTGAAAGGGCCTTCCATCATGCCAGGTGGTCAAAAAGAAGCCTATGAACTGGTTGCTCCAATTCTGAAGCAGATCGCGGCGGTTGCAGAAGACGGTGAGCCATGTGTCACCTATATCGGTGCTGACGGTGCTGGCCATTATGTGAAGATGGTTCATAACGGCATCGAGTATGGTGACATGCAGCTGATTGCTGAAGCTTATGCGCTGTTGAAAGGCGGTCTGGCTCTTTCCAACGAAGAGCTGGCGCAAACCTTCACCGAATGGAACGAAGGTGAACTGAGCAGTTACCTGATCGACATAACCAAAGATATCTTCACCAAGAAGGATGAAGAAGGTAAATACCTCGTTGATGTCATTCTTGATGAAGCTGCAAACAAAGGTACCGGTAAGTGGACCAGCCAGAGCTCACTGGATCTCGGCGAACCTCTGTCTCTGATTACCGAGTCTGTATTTGCTCGTTACATCTCTTCGCTTAAAGACCAGCGTGTAGCCGCTTCGAAAGTGCTGAGTGGTCCGCAGGCTCAACCGGCGGGCGATAAAGCAGAATTTATCGAAAAAGTTCGTCGCGCTTTGTACCTCGGTAAAATCGTCTCCTATGCTCAGGGCTTCTCCCAGCTGCGTGCTGCTTCCGATGAATACAACTGGGATCTTAACTACGGCGAGATCGCTAAGATTTTCCGCGCTGGTTGTATCATTCGTGCGCAGTTCCTGCAGAAGATCACCGATGCTTATGCGCAAAACGCTGGCATTGCTAACCTCCTGCTGGCGCCGTACTTCAAACAGATCGCTGATGACTATCAGCAAGCGCTGCGTGATGTCGTGGCGTATGCCGTGCAGAATGGTATTCCGGTACCGACGTTCTCTGCCGCAATTGCCTACTACGACAGCTACCGTTCCGCAGTTCTGCCAGCTAACCTGATTCAGGCTCAGCGTGATTACTTTGGTGCGCACACATATAAGCGTACCGATAAAGAAGGTGTGTTCCATACTGAGTGGATGGATTGATTTATATTATTAATTAATAATAAGGCCCTGCTTCATGCTGGGCCTTATCATTGTAATTTTGAGCACATGTTCATTTTTTTAAATATTAATTCGGTGTTTTTTCTTTTGGCTATTTATTAACTTTATTATATTTTAAAGGTAGAACTTTCTACAGATTTCATTCCATGACTATTAGTCGTTATCCAATTAACAGATTAAAGTGTAATCTAAAATGAAAATTACTATTTCCGGTACAGGTTATGTTGGTTTATCGAACGGTGTCCTGATTGCGCAAAACCACGAAGTGGTTGCTCTGGATATCGTACAGGCCAAAGTGGATATGCTTAACCAGAAGATCTCTCCGATTGTGGATAAAGAGATTCAGGAATATCTGGCAGAAAAACCGTTAAATTTCCGTGCCACCACGGACAAGCACGACGCCTATCGTAATACCGACTACGTGATCATTGCGACGCCGACCGATTACGATCCCAAAACCAACTACTTCAACACCTCTACAGTGGAAGCGGTTATTCGCGATGTCACAGAGATCAACCCGAATGCGGTGATGATCATTAAATCGACCATCCCGGTGGGGTTCACCCGCGACATCAAAGAACGTTTGGGGATTGATAATGTTATTTTCTCTCCTGAGTTCCTGCGTGAAGGCCGTGCGCTGTATGACAACCTGCACCCATCGCGCATTGTCATTGGTGAGCGCTCTGCGCGTGCCGAACGTTTCGCAGACCTGCTGAAAGAAGGCGCGATCAAGCAGGATATCCCGACTCTGTTTACCGACTCCACTGAAGCGGAAGCGATCAAACTGTTCGCGAACACCTACCTGGCGCTGCGCGTTGCCTATTTCAACGAGCTCGACAGCTATGCTGAAAGCCAGGGGCTGAACAGCAAGCAGATTATCGAAGGGGTATGCCTGGATCCGCGTATCGGCAACCACTATAACAACCCGTCCTTTGGCTATGGCGGCTACTGCCTGCCGAAAGATACCAAGCAGCTGCTGGCGAACTACGAATCGGTCCCGAACAATATCATTGCCGCTATTGTGGATGCCAACCGTACCCGTAAGGACTTTATTTCTGATTCCATCCTCGCTCGTAAGCCGAAAGTGGTGGGTGTATATCGCCTGATCATGAAGAGTGGTTCGGACAATTTCCGCGCCTCTTCTATCCAAGGCATCATGAAGCGCATCAAGGCGAAAGGTATTCCGGTCATTATCTATGAACCGGTGATGCAGGAAGATGAGTTCTTCAACTCACGCGTCGTGCGCGACCTGGATGCCTTCAAACAAGAGGCGGATGTGATCATCTCTAACCGTATGGCGGAAGAGCTGGCGGATGTGGCGGACAAGGTTTACACCCGCGATCTGTTTGGTAATGATTAGGATTTTTAACCTTTGGCTGGATGAGAGTATCTCCAGCCAAATTTTATATGAAATTGGATTTCATTGATGTTAATTAACTTGTGGAAATGGTTATCCAGTTAGTTATTTACGGTTAGTGATTTTTTCTGGTGATATAAACTAAGTTTGTAAAACATCAATGCTGCCAATCGAGTATTTCTCAGGAGTTTAAATATGAAATTTTTAGTCACTGGTGCGGCTGGTTTTATTGGGTTTCATGTCAGCAAACGCCTTTTGAATGATGGGCATCAAGTTGTTGGGATTGATAACATTAATGATTATTATGATGTAAAGTTAAAAGAATCTCGTCTTGAACAATTAGAGTCTCCCTCTTTTACTTTTTACAAGTTAGATCTCGCTGACCGTGATGGTATGGCTAAACTTTTCGAAACAGAGCAGTTTGAACGTGTTATCCATCTTGCGGCTCAAGCGGGTGTACGTTATTCTCTCGAAAATCCATATGCTTACGCAGACTCCAATTTGACGGGCTACCTGAATATTTTGGAAGGTTGCCGTCACAATAAAGTGCAACATCTATTATATGCTTCATCCAGTTCTGTCTACGGTCTAAACCGTAAAATGCCATTCTCAACAGATGATTCAGTCGACCACCCCGTTTCGTTGTATGCTGCCACAAAAAAAGCTAATGAGCTGATGGCACATACTTATTCCCATCTGTACAGCATCCCAACGACAGGACTGCGCTTCTTTACGGTCTATGGTCCCTGGGGCCGTCCGGACATGGCGTTATTCAAATTCACGAAAGCGATGCTGGAAGGGAAAAGCATTGATGTTTATAACTACGGTAAAATGAAGCGTGATTTTACCTATATAGATGATATTGTCGAAGCTATTGTTCGTATCCAGGATGTAATCCCTCAGCCTGATCCTGAATGGACAGTCGAGGAAGGATCTCCGGCTACCAGCTCCGCACCATATCGGGTCTACAACATTGGTAACAGTTCACCGGTGGAACTGATGGATTATATCAATGCATTGGAGCAGGCATTGGGGTTGGAAGCGAAGAAGAATATGATGCCTATCCAGCCGGGTGATGTGCTGGAGACTAGTGCTGATACAATAGCATTATATGAAAGTATTTCTTTTAAACCTGAAACATCGGTCAATGTTGGTGTGAAAAAATTTGTGGAGTGGTATCGTAATTACTACTTTAAATAAACTTAGAGGTAACTTACAAATATATATATTATCGGTTTGTTTATACGGTTTAAAGTAAATTTATTTATAATGTGCAGGCTTTATGGGCGTGTTTTATATTTCGGTTTAGATATAAAATTATGTTAATTATAAAAATAATATCTTTTATCTATGAAGTGATATTAAAACATTCTTGTTAGGCTGGAGTATTTTAATGGTCTCTATTAAGTTTGTTAGAAATTTTGCTTCTCTAGGTACAATGCAGGTGATAAATTACATTGTACCTATTCTTTTAACTCCATTTTTGGTTATGAAAATAGGAATTGCGAATGTTGGTATCATAGCAACATCAATGGCTGTAGCAACGTACATCCAACTTTTTATAGATTATGGGTTTAATTTAACAGCGACGAGAGAAATAGCTAAAGATGGTTACAATGATCTTACTGCCTCTAAAATCACAAGCGCAGTATATAATATTAAACTATTGTTAAGTTTTATAAGCCTGGTTTTTATATGTTTATTGGTTGTTTTTGTTCCTTACTTTCGAGAGTGTTTTTGGGTTTTATTTTTTTCTTTTCTTCTCATTGTTACTCAATCTTTTTTCCCTGTATGGCATTTCCAGGGGGCTGAAAGAATGCAGTACATTGGGTTATGTAATAGTATCCCTCGAATTATTTCGGCAATATTGATTTTAATATTTGTTAAAAAACCTACTGACGTATGGATGGTTCAATTTATTCTCTTTATAGGTTCTTTTTTTGCGTTGTTGATGGCTATTTTCATTCTCATCTCGAGATTTAATTATAAATATTATTTTTCACATGATGAAATTAGAAAGCAATTTAAGATAGGAAAGTCAATATTTATTGCAAGAATTGCTTCAGGGCTTTATAAGAATTTCAATGTTCTGATATTAGGTTATTGTGCGACTCCTTCTGCAGTCGGAGTCTATTCAATTGCAGAAAAAATACTTCGTAGTATGCAAATGGTTCAAAATGTCGTAGGAGATGTTTTATACCCTTTCTTCTCAAAAAATACAATGAGTTCTAAGGACTTCTTTAAGATACAAATTAAAAAGTATAAATTAATACTTGTCAGTGTATATTTGATTGTTTCCGTAGTCATATATTTATTTTCTGATTATATTGCATATATACTAGCGCACAGCGCAAGGGCAGATGTTTCTCTTTCAATGAAGATAATGTCATTTGCATTTTTTTTCGGTGGAATGAATTATATATACGCTATTCTCGGTCTGACATCATCAGGTTATTCAGGTTATTTTTCAAAGTGTGTTGTTATTACAGGCTTTTTTAATGTAATAGTTGCTTCTGTGCTTTCATACCAATACTCGTTTATTGGAACGTCAATTGCTTTAGTGACTAGCGAGTTTTTCCTTCTAGCTATTGTTTTATTTTATTCAAAAAAAGCAGGGATTATATAATGATTAATTTCACAACTGTAATAGTGACGTATGCAAACCGTGGGGCGTTTGTAAAAAGAGTTGTCTATGAATGTATTAGTGCTGGTTGTAATACTTTTTTTATCGTTGATAATGGTAGTTCTAATGATAGTAAAAATATTATTCATGATCTCCAGGTACATTATGCTCATGCAGATTTTTATATAATTGAGAATGATAAAAATATGGGATCTGCTTTTGCTTTTTCTCAGGCGATGGATGAGGTATGTAGCGACCGTAATAACAATGAGCATATATTATTTCTTGATGATGATAACGTGGCTGAAAATGGTGCGATTCAAAATGCGTTAAAGCTTTCAGAAGAGGACGGACCAGGCAATGTATATTTTCTTCTGCGTAAAGATAGACAGCATTATATCAATTTCATTAATACCAATAATGAGGCCACATTAATAGGTGAAGATAATTCATTTTTGACTTTTACAACCTCAAGTTTCATTAAAAGAATCATCAATAAAGTCTTCAAAAAAGAAAAAAAACAGAAATTAAAGCCAGATGCCTCATTAAAAATATCTGTTCCATGTGGTCCATATGGTGGAATGCTTACTACAAAAAGCATACTAAAAGGAGGTGTACGACCTTTTAGAGAGATGTTTTTATACTTTGATGATACTAATTATACAATGGATCTAAAGAGAAGTGGGGTGCATCTATGGTTGCTACCTTATTATAACATAATAGATATAGACAACTCATGGACTAATGAAAAACCCCGCAATATTTTTTCATCTCCTCTTTTTGAAGCGAGTGAGTATAAAGTTAGATATACTTTACGAAATAGAATATTTTTTGAGTTAAATCATACAGTCACTAATAAATTGATATATGGGGTTAATATTTTTTCTTTTATGATGATTCATTTTGTAAAAGCTTTGTTGTCCGGTAACATTAAACGGTACTTCCCTTTATATGTTTATATTTATAATGGGATCGTTTTTTATAAGGAAAAAGGAAACAATAATTCATAATAATCATTCCATAAAATACATTCGTATTTTAGAGTACATATTACTATGTATGTACTTTTCTTGTATTTTTCTAATCTATTTGAAGAGTTAGATAGGTTATTATCGAATAGGAATCGGTATCTAATTTGTAAATTTATGCTTTGCCAAGCTTTTCTTTTCTACTATCATTTAGATATGAGTGATGTATCAAATAATTTGTGATGAATCTAACATTCCTGCTCAAAAGCCGTTGCGGGTTGAAAACAGGTCCGATAAGTTAAACTTACCTTGTGAAGAGCTACCGTCACTGTGATGTAGATGCCGGAGATAAGCGCCGGGAGGTAAAACAAAGCCTGCAACGCAGGCTTTTGTTATTTATGCCCTATGGAAATATGATGAACAGGGCGCGATTAACACTATTTTTTCTTGCCTTAATGCCACGCCAAAACGCAGAATGAACGCTCATTCTGTAATATCATTTTTTTTATCTCTTAATGTTATCTTAATCTAATTGCAATACGGAGTTGTCCTTACCACTTGCGTTTATTAAACGTCAGTTTCGTTTTCTTTCTGTCTTTTAAATAAGAAATCAAGAAATAAACGGAAACAGCAAGTAGTATGGCAGCCACCACTAAGAAAAATAGGTTTTCCATAATATCTACCACAGAGCGTATGTTGATTGAATTATTAGTTTGATAAGCAATGCCCCAGTTTTGTTCTGTTGCATGGCTTGCTCTAACATATCCTGGATTTAGGAAAATTCCTACAGAGAGTAATGTTTTTGCTCAATCAGCATATAATGCTGTTTCCACTCACCAAATTGGGATGGATGACAGAAAAGTTTGAGTGCCTGGCGCGCGGATATTTGCTTTTTTGAAAAAGGCTGGATGAAACTGGTTTCAGGCGTGCGAGAAAAAAGGCAAAAAATCTGTCTATAGCACAAAATATTATATATAAAACAATGAATGTGCATTCCGTCGACATATAGTCAGGATAACGGAGGTTCCATAGAAGAGGTTGCCGCAACCTGACGATTGCGGCTGGGCAGGGGATTAGATCTGATAGTAATCCTTATACCACTCGACAAAGTTCTTCACGCCTTCCTTCACTGACGTCTGCGGCTTGAAACCCACCAGGTCATATAGCGGTTGGGTGTCTGCGCTGGTGTCCAGCACATCGCCCGGCTGGATCGGCATCATATTCTTCTTCGCTTCCATCCCCAGCGCCTCTTCCAGGGCGGTGATGTAGTCCATCAGTTCCACCGGCGAGCTGTTGCCAATGTTATAGACCCGATATGGCGCGGAACTGGTGGCCGGGGAACCGCTCTCAACGGTCCAGTCGGCATTAGCCTGCGGGATCACATCCTGAACACGCGCCACCGCCTCGACGATGTCGTCGATGTAGGTGAAGTCGCGCTTCATTTTGCCGTAGTTGTAGACGTCAATACTTTTCCCTTCCAGCATCGCTTTCGTGAACTTGAACAGCGCCATATCCGGGCGGCCCCAGGGGCCATAGACCGTAAAGAAGCGCAGCCCGGTGGTCGGGATGCTGTACAGATGGGAATAGGTATGCGCCATCAACTCATTGGCTTTCTTGGTGGCGGCATACAGGGAGACCGGATGATCGACGGAATCTTCGGTGGAGAACGGCATTTTACGGTTGAGGCCGTAAACCGAGCTGGAGGAGGCGTACACCAGGTGTTTCACTTTGGTATGACGGCAGCCTTCCAGAATGTTCAGATAACCCATCAGGTTAGCGTCCGCATAGGCATACGGATTTTCCAGCGAGTAACGCACACCGGCCTGGGCGGCCAGGTGGATCACGCGATCAAATTGCTCTGCGGCGAACAGCTTTGCCATACCTTCCCGGTCGGCCAGATCCAGCTGCTGGAAATGGAATGCCGGAGATGCCAGGCGATCCAGACGGGCCTGCTTCAGGCTGACGTCATAATAGTCGTTCATGTTGTCGATCCCGACAACATCATGCCCTTCATTCAGCAGGCGCTGCGCGATATGAAAGCCGATAAAACCTGCGGCACCAGTGACCAAAAACTTCATATTTTTCCTCCGGGGTGTGGATATCCCGTTCTACATAAGTGCCGATTTTACACTGGCTTGCGGTTGGGATCACTTGCTTTGCCGCGCCATCTCCGCCAGACGTGAGGTGAAGGACGTTTTTTCTGGCAAAATAACCGTGGCAAAAGGTGATAAATAACAACGTTTCTCATTTGACTGTTAGCATCCGAATAATAACCTTGTGACTTGTCAGCGGTTTAGCGATTTGTGGCTAAACACAAAGGCAACAAATACCCATTGAGCCCGGCATAAGTTTGTTTAAAGTTATATTTTTTGTGCCCGGTTTATTTATCAAACGGGCTAAAAGTGCGCAATGATGGCTTTCTTTTCTTCATGGATATCAACAAATTGCTCTTTTTTTGCTTGTTTAATGAATGTTTATGATGTGTGTCATTTGAGTAATCCATTAATCAGTAGGCTTTTTTATTTTTATTCCCGCCGACCAGCGCTATAATCTGCGCACGATTTTCTTTGTGGAATGTGCAGTGTAGAGGCATGAGTCGTTTATCCCACCTATCGGAACATAGCGCCGTTGTTGTGTGCGCAGGGCCATCAAGCCTGAATGCGCGTGGTCTCCCTGGCGGCGAAAGCGATGTCTCTTCTTATCTTTCCCCGCATCGTGGACGCTCCTTTCTGACGCTTGCTGGCACCGGCAGGCCGCCTGTTTCCCTTTCGTCGGTGGCGGAAAGCGCACGCGTGATACCCTGCGTAAATGAGAAAGTCCTGATGGTTAACCCGGCGGCAAATGCGGAAAGTGTGGGGCATTTCGCGGCCAGGTGAGGACAGATGCATGTTAAAAGCAGAGATATGCCTGAAGGTATATCTCTGCTTTTAGGTTTTCAGGACACGCGTTCCGCCAGGCTGTCATTGTAGCCGCTGACTGAACGATCTGCCGACAGCCTGAAGCGAAAGAGGGTGGCGCTTAGCCTGGAGCACGGGAGCAGTACGCATTTTGGTTGCGACAGCCAATGGCGGTAGCGTGCCTCAAAAAGGCCACGCCACCTGACGGTCGATTGATTGATAGTAAAATAAAGCAATTATTTATTTAAGGATTTCATTATGTTACTTCCTGTAATTATGGCTGGTGGTACCGGCAGTCGTCTCTGGCCGATGTCTCGCGAGCTTTACCCGAAACAGTTCCTCCGGCTGTTCGGGCAGAACTCCATGCTGCAGGAAACCATCACCCGACTCTCGGGCCTTGAAATCCATGAACCGATGGTCATCTGTAACGAAGAGCACCGCTTCCTGGTGGCCGAACAGCTGCGCCAGCTCAACAAGCTGTCCAACAACATTATTCTTGAGCCGGTCGGGCGCAACACCGCCCCGGCCATCGCCCTGGCGGCTCTTCAGGCCACCCGCCACGGCGACGACCCGCTGATGCTGGTCCTCGCCGCCGACCATATCATCAATAACCAGTCGGTCTTCCACGACGCCATCCGCGTCGCCGAGCAGTATGCCGATGAAGGCCATCTGGTCACCTTTGGTATCGTGCCGAACGCCCCGGAAACCGGCTACGGTTACATCCAGCGCGGCGTGGCCCTCACCGACAGCGCCCACACCCCGTACCAGGTGGCCCGCTTCGTGGAGAAGCCGGACCGCGAGCGCGCTGAGGCCTACCTCGCCTCCGGGGAGTACTACTGGAACAGCGGCATGTTTATGTTCCGCGCCAAAAAATACCTCTCCGAGCTGGCCAAATTCCGCCCGGATATCCTCGAAGCCTGCCAGGCCGCGGTCAATGCCGCCGACAACGGCAGCGACTTCATCAGCATTCCGCATGACATTTTCTGCGAGTGCCCGGACGAGTCCGTGGACTACGCGGTGATGGAGAAAACCGCCGACGCGGTGGTGGTCGGTCTCGATGCCGACTGGAGCGACGTCGGCTCCTGGTCCGCCCTGTGGGAGGTCAGCCCGAAAGACGAGCAGGGTAACGTCCTCAGCGGTGACGCCTGGGTGCACAACAGCGAAAACTGCTACATCAACAGCGACGAGAAGCTGGTGGCGGCCATCGGCGTGGAGAACCTGGTGATTGTCAGCACCAAGGACGCCGTGCTGGTGATGAACCGCGAGCGTTCCCAGGACGTGAAGAAGGCGGTCGAGTTCCTCAAGCAGAACCAGCGCAGCGAGTACAAGCGCCACCGCGAGATTTACCGTCCCTGGGGCCGCTGCGACGTGGTGGTCCAGACCCCGCGCTTCAACGTCAACCGTATCACCGTGAAACCGGGCGGCGCCTTCTCGATGCAGATGCACCACCACCGCGCCGAGCACTGGGTCATTCTCGCCGGCACCGGCCAGGTGACGGTCAACGGCAAGCAGTTCCTGCTGACCGAGAACCAGTCCACCTTTATTCCGATTGGAGCCGAGCACAGCCTGGAAAACCCGGGCCGTATTCCGCTGGAAGTGCTGGAGATCCAGTCGGGGTCGTACCTCGGCGAGGACGACATTATTCGTATTAAAGACCAGTATGGTCGTTGCTAATTTTTTCGGGACAAAACGCAGAATGACACAGTTAACATGCTTTAAGGCTTATGACATCCGTGGTGAACTGGGCGAGGAGCTGAACGAGAACATCGCCTACCGTATCGGCCGCGCCTACGGCGAATTTCTGAAACCCGGGAAGATAGTGGTGGGGGGCGATGTGCGCCTCACCAGCGAGTCGCTGAAGCTGGCGCTGGCCCGCGGGCTGATGGACGCCGGCACCGACGTGCTGGACATCGGCCTGAGCGGCACGGAAGAGATTTACTTCGCCACTTTCCACCTCGGGGTGGACGGCGGCATCGAGGTGACGGCGAGCCATAACCCGATGAACTACAACGGCATGAAGCTGGTGCGCGAGAACGCGAAGCCCATCAGCGGCGACACCGGCCTGCGGGATATCCAGCGCCTGGCGGAGGAGAACCAGTTCCCGCCGGTGGACCCGGCGCGTCGCGGGACCCTGCGCCAGATTTCGGTGCTGAAGGAGTACGTCGACCACCTGATGGGCTACGTGGACCTGGCGAACTTCACCCGTCCGCTGAAGCTGGTGGTGAACTCCGGCAACGGGGCGGCGGGGCATGTGATTGATGAGGTGGAGAAACGCTTCGCGGCGGCCGGGGCGCCGGTGACCTTTATCAAGGTGCATCACCAGCCGGACGGCCATTTCCCGAACGGTATCCCGAACCCGCTGCTGCCGGAGTGCCGCCAGGACACCGCCGACGCGGTGCGTGCGCATCAGGCGGACATGGGTATCGCCTTTGACGGCGACTTCGACCGCTGCTTCCTGTTCGATGACGAGGCGTCGTTTATCGAGGGGTACTACATTGTCGGCCTGCTGGCGGAAGCGTTCCTGCAGAAGCAGCCGGGGGCGAAAATCATTCACGACCCGCGTCTGACGTGGAACACGGTGGACATCGTGACCCGCAGCGGCGGCCAGCCGGTGATGTCGAAGACGGGGCATGCGTTCATCAAGGAGCGGATGCGCCAGGAAGACGCCATCTACGGCGGGGAGATGAGCGCGCACCATTACTTCCGCGACTTCGCCTACTGCGACAGCGGGATGATCCCGTGGCTGCTGGTGGCGGAGCTGCTGTGCCTGAAGAACAGCTCGCTGAAATCGCTGGTGGCGGACCGCCAGGCGGCGTTCCCGGCGTCGGGGGAGATCAACCGCAAGCTGGGTAATGCGGCGGAGGCGATAGCGCGCATCCGGGCGCAGTATGAGCCGGCGGCCGCCCACATCGACACAACGGACGGTATCAGTATTGAATACCCTGAGTGGCGCTTTAACCTGCGCACGTCCAACACGGAGCCGGTGGTGCGTCTGAACGTGGAGTCCAGAGCGGATGTAGCGCTTATGAATGAAAAAACGACCGAGCTGTTACACCGGTTAAGCGGGGAATAAGGTGAGAGATTTACTAACGACGATTTATCGTTATCGGGGATTTATCTGGAGCAGTGTAAAGCGTGATTTTCAGGCACGCTATCAAACCAGTATGCTGGGCGCGTTATGGCTCGTTTTACAACCGCTCTCTATGATCTTGGTCTATACCCTGGTCTTTTCCGAGGTGATGAAGGCCAGAATGCCCGACAACACCGGGCCGTTTGCCTACAGTATTTATCTCTGTTCTGGGGTACTGACCTGGGGATTGTTTACAGAGATGCTGGATAAAGGTCAGAGCGTATTCATCAATAATGCTAATCTGATCAAGAAACTAAGTTTTCCGAAAATTTGTCTGCCGATCATCGTGACGTTATCAGCAGTGCTTAATTTCGCGATTATCTTCAGCCTGTTTCTGATTTTTATCATTGTCACTGGTAACTTCCCTGGCTGGCTGTTTTTCTCGGTGATACCGGTTCTGCTTTTGCAGATCCTTTTTGCCGGTGGGCTGGGTATGATCCTCGGTGTGATGAACGTCTTTTTCCGGGATGTGGGGCAACTGGTTGGGGTTGCACTGCAATTTTGGTTTTGGTTCACTCCTATTGTTTACGTACTTAATTCATTACCAGCATGGGCGAAAAATCTGCTGCTTTATAATCCGATGACTCGGGTCATGCAATCTTATCAGTCCATCTTCGCCTACCATCAGGCGCCCAACTGGTATTCGCTATGGCCAGTATTGGCTCTCGCCATTATTTTCTGCGTCATCGGTTTCAGGATGTTCCGCAAGCATGCGGCGGATATGGTGGATGAATTATAATGAGTTATATCAGAGTAAAAAATGTCGGTAAGGCATATCGCCAGTATCACTCAAAAACTGGGAGACTGATCGAATGGTTATCCCCTCTGAATACAAAACGCCATAATCTTAAATGGATCCTCAGCGACATTAATTTCGAAGTTGCTCCGGGAGAGGCGGTTGGTATTATCGGTATCAACGGTGCGGGCAAGAGTACCCTACTTAAACTTATTACCGGTACGTCCAGGCCAACGACCGGAGAGATTGAAATCTCAGGCCGTGTCGCTGCCTTACTCGAACTGGGTATGGGGTTTCATTCTGATTTCACTGGCCGACAGAACGTTTATATGTCAGGGCAACTGCTGGGGTTATCCTCTGAGAAAATTACTGAGTTGATGCCGCAAATCGAAGAGTTTGCGGAGATCGGGGATTATATCGACCAGCCGGTGCGCGTCTATTCCAGTGGTATGCAGGTTCGATTAGCTTTTAGCGTAGCGACCGCTATCCGTCCTGATGTGCTGATTATTGATGAAGCTTTATCCGTTGGGGATGCCTATTTCCAGCATAAAAGTTTCGAACGTATCCGTAAATTCCGTCTGGAAGGAACCACGTTGCTGCTGGTATCTCATGATAAACAGGCGATCCAGAGCATTTGCGACCGGGCTATTTTGTTGAACAAAGGCCACATTGAGATGGAAGGCGAGCCTGAAGCGGTGATGGATTATTACAATGCGCTTCTTGCCGATAAGCAAAATCAGTCCATTAAACAAGTTGAGCACAACGGTAAAACGCAAACTGTTTCAGGCACTGGTGAAGTGACAATCTCTGAGGTTCATCTTCTCGATGAACAGGGCAATGTGACTGAATTTGCCTCGGTAGGGCATCGGATCAGCTTGCAGGTTAATGTTGAGGTTAAGGCTGATATCCCTGAGCTCGTCGTCGGTTATATGATCAAGGATCGACTTGGGCAACCGATTTTCGGGACCAATACGCATCATCTCAAACAAACACTCACCAGCCTGAAAAAAGGCGAAAAGCGTTCGTTTTTATTCTCTTTTGATGCGAGGTTGGGGGTTGGCTCCTATTCTGTCGCTGTCGCGTTGCATACTTCCAGTACGCACCTCGGCAAAAACTATGAATGGCGCGATCTGGCCGTGGTATTCAACGTCGTTAACACGGAACAACAAGAGTTTGTCGGCGTGTCCTGGTTGCCACCTGAACTGGAGATTTCTTAATGGGTTCGTCGTTTTATCGTTCATTTGAAGAACGACACAGAGGTTCGGTTGAAGATATCAAGAACCGCCTGAGTTTTTATTTACCTTTCTTGTCTCGTCTGAAGGATCTTTATCCCGAAGGCGTGATTGCGGATATTGGCTGTGGACGTGGTGAATGGCTGGAAATCCTGACTGAAAATGGTATTGCGAACATCGGCGTCGATCTCGATGATGGCATGCTGGCACGTGCCAAGGAAGCCGGGCTGAACGTGCAGAAAATGGATTGTCTGCAGTTTCTGCAAAATCAAGCAGACCAGAGTCTGATAGCGTTGACTGGTTTCCATATTGCTGAGCATTTGCCCTTTGAGGTATTGCAGCAGCTCGTCATGCATACCTTACGGGTGCTGAAACCTGGCGGTTTGCTAATCCTCGAAACGCCGAACCCGGAGAATGTAAGCGTCGGGACCTGTTCATTTTATATGGATCCAACGCATAATCACCCTTTGCCGCCGCCATTGCTTGAGTTTTTACCTATTCATTATGGTTTTAACCGGGCAATTACCGTTCGTCTACAGGAAAAAGAGGCTCTCAAATCCCCGGACGCAGCGGTTAATCTGGTCGATGTGCTTAAAGGTGTTAGCCCCGATTACAGCATCATTGCTCAGAAAGCAGCGCCTGCAGATGTTCTTGAACGCTTTGAAACCCTGTTTACCCAACAATATGGCCTGACGCTGGATGTCCTGAGCAACCGTTACGATGCAATTTTACGCCAACAGTTCTCATCCTTTGCCTCACAGCTGGAGACGTTAAACCAGACATATACGCGCCAGCTAAGCAAAATGGCAGAGAATATTCAGACGTTGCAAGGCCAGGTTGACGAACTAAATCATGTCATTGGTCAGAACAATCAGCTTCATCAGCAAGTGGCAGATTTGCATAACAGCCGTTCATGGCGTATCACTCAACCTCTACGCTGGCTGTCTTTGCAA
This sequence comes from Klebsiella sp. GB_Kp047, assembly GCF_040065235.1. Taxonomy (NCBI): domain Bacteria; kingdom Pseudomonadati; phylum Pseudomonadota; class Gammaproteobacteria; order Enterobacterales; family Enterobacteriaceae; genus Klebsiella; species Klebsiella sp. GB_Kp047. The sequence continues at coordinate 314,248 of NZ_JBEAJG010000040.1, forward strand.
CGCCAATTACTGCGTCAGGAAGGGGCTAAAGTACGAGCCCGTCGGGCGGCGAAAAAAATATTGCGCAAAGGGATGGCGTTCTCGCTGGTCTTTTTCCATCGTTATCCTAAGTCAAAGGTTTATCTGTTTAAATTTCTAAGAAAAACCGGCTGCTACACATTGCTACAGCGTTTGTTCCAGCGCGTAATGCTGGTGCAATCTGACACGATGATGATGCAGTCCAGAAGATATGATGTGGGTACTGAAGAAATGACAAGTCGCGCGTTGAGTATTTATAACGAATTAAAAAATAAAAATACGGAGAAATAACGATGCGTATTGTCATTGATTTACAAGGCGCGCAGACGGAAAGCCGCTTTCGTGGCATTGGTCGTTATAGTATTGCTATCGCCAGAGCGATTATTAGAAATAACAATCGACATGAGGTTTTCATCGCGCTATCCGCTATGCTGGGTGAGTCGATTACTGATGTTAAGGCGCAATTTGCTGATCTCCTGCCAGCAGATAACATAGTCGTCTGGCATGCTGCAGGACCAGTACGTGCAATGGATAAAGGTAATGAATGGCGTCGGGAGAGCGCAGAACTGATTCGGGAAGCGTTTCTTGAATCATTGCGTCCGGATGTCGTTTTCATTACAAGCTTGTTTGAAGGTCATGTCGACGATGCGGCCACTTCGGTACACAAATTTAGTCGTCAGTACAAAGTAGCCGTACTGCATCACGATCTTATTCCCCTGGTGCAGGCTGAGACCTATCTGCTGGATGATGTATTCAAATCCTATTATTTACAGAAAGTGGAATGGTTAAAAAACGCTGACCTTCTGCTAACTAACTCCGCTTATACGGCACAGGAAGCGATTGAGCATCTGCATTTGCAGGGCGACCATGTGCAGAATATTGCAGCTGCAGCCGATCCTCAGTTTTGTATGGCGGAAGTGACCGCGAGCGAGAAAGAGTCCGTCCTTGGCCATTACGGTATTCAGCGCGAGTTTGTGCTGTATGCACCAGGTGGATTTGACTCCAGGAAAAACTTTAAGCGATTGATTGAGGCCTATGCAGGACTCAGTGATGCTCTACGTCGCAGCCATCAATTGGTTATCGTTAGTAAGCTGTCCATTGGGGATCGTCAGTATCTGGAATCCCTGGCGTCAGGTAATGGGTTGCAGCAGGGTGAACTGGTTCTGACTGGCTACGTGCCGGAAAATGAGCTGATTCAACTCTATCGTCTATGTAAGCTTTTCATCTTTGCTTCGCTGCATGAAGGCTTTGGGCTGCCTGTTCTGGAAGCAATGTCGTGCGGCGCACCGGCCATTGGCTCAAATGTCACCAGTATTCCTGAAGTCATCGGTAATCCTGAGGCATTATTCGACCCGTATTCTGTCTCTTCCATTCGGGAAAAGATCGCGCAATGTCTGAATGATGCTCCATTCCTGGCGCGCCTGAAGGAAATGGCTCAGCAGCAAGCACGTAATTTCTCCTGGGACAACGCTGCCGTGACGGCTCTGGAAGCTTTCGAGAAGATTGCGACAGAAGACGCCGGCACCGTGCAGGTCTTGCCTGAGGCACTGATTCAGCGGATCCTTGCTATCTCTCACTGTCAGCCAGATGAGCGCGATCTGCGTTTGTGCGCAACGGCCATCGATTACAATCTGAAGACGGCTGAGCTGTATCAAATTGATGATAAGGCGCTGACCTGGCGTGTGGAAGGTCCCTTCGATAGCTCATATAGTCTGGCGCTGGTGAATCGGGAGTTTGCCCGGGCACTCTCAGCCGATAGTGTAGAAGTACTATTGCACTCCACTGAAGGGCCGGGCGATTTTGCGCCGGATGCCTCGTTTATGGCACAGCCGGAAAATAGCGATCTTCTGGCATTTTATAATCAATGTCGTACCCGCAAGAGTAACGAAAAGATAGATATTCTTAGCAGAAATATCTATCCACCGCGGGTTGCCGATATGGATGCCAAAGTAAAACTCCTTCATTGCTATGCCTGGGAAGAAACGGGTTTTCCACAGCCGTGGATTAATGAATTTAACCGGGAACTTGACGGCGTGCTTTGTACTTCAGAACATGTCCGTAAGGTATTGATTGACAACGGCTTGAATGTGCCTGCATTTGTTGTAGGCAACGGCTGCGATCATTGGCTCACCACAGCAGCTGAAACGGCAAAAGATGTGGATGAGGGAACCTTCCGTTTCCTGCATGTCTCTTCCTGCTTCCCACGAAAAGGGGTGCAGGCAATGCTTCAGGCTTGGGGCAGGGCGTTCACTCGTCGTGACAATGTTATCTTGATCATTAAGACTTTTAACAATCCACACAATGAAATTGACGCGTGGCTGGCACACGCCCAGGCTCAATTCGCGGACTACCCCAAAGTTGAAATAATCAAAGAGGATATGTCAGCCAGCCAGCTTAAAGGGCTTTATGAAAGCTGCGATGTTCTGGTTGCTCCAGGTTGCGCCGAAGGCTTTGGTTTACCTATCGCTGAAGCAATGCTGAGTGGGCTTCCAGCCATCGTCACTAACTGGAGCGGTCAACTAGATTTTGTTAATTCACAAAATTCATGGCTGGTTAACTATCAGTTTACCCGGGTAAAAACACACTTTGGTCTGTTTGCCTCGACATGGGCCAGTGTGGACATTGACAACTTAACGGATGCGTTAAAAGCTGCAGCCTCGACGGATAAATCAGTGCTGCGTGACATGGCTGATGCTGGTCGCGAGCTTATTCTGCAGCAGTTTACCTGGAAAGCGGTGGCTGATCGTTCTCGTCAGGCAGTTAAGACGCTGCGTGCGCATATTGATATTGCTCAGCATCGGGCGCGAATTGGCTGGTTGACGACCTGGAACACGAAATGTGGGATCGCAACCTATTCTCAGCATTTGCTGGAGAGCGCACCGCATGGCGCGGATGTTGTTTTTGCTCCCCAGGTCAGCGCTGGAGATCTTGTGTGTGCAGACGAAGAGTTTGTACTGCGCAACTGGATTGTGGGTAAAGAAAATAACTATCTTGAAAATCTCCAGCCACAAATTGATGCTCTGCGACTTGATGTCATCGTGATCCAGTTTAACTATGGATTCTTTAATCATCGCGAACTGTCGGCCTTTATTCGTCGTCAGCATGACGCCGGTCGAGCGGTTGTCATGACGATGCATTCAACTGTGGATCCGCTGGAAAAAGAGCCGACCTGGAATTTCCGCCTTGCCGAAATGGCGGATGCGCTGGCGCTTTGTGACCGATTGTTGGTGCATTCAATTGCCGATATGAACCGCCTTAAAGATTTAGGCTTAACCGATAATGTTGCTTTATTTCCGCATGGTGTTATCAACTACGCTGCTGGGAGCGCCGCGCGTCAACAGCAGGCTTTACCGTTAATTGCGAGCTATGGCTTCTGCTTACCGCATAAGGGCCTGATGGAGCTGGTAGAATCCGTCCATCGCCTAAAGCAGGCGGGGAAACCGGTTCGTTTGCGTCTGGTTAACGCGGAGTATCCGGTTGGAGAATCACGCGATCTGGTGGCAGAACTTAAAGCGGCAGCTCAGCGGCTAGGTGTTAACGATCTCATTGAGATGCATAATGATTTCCTGCCTGATGCGGAAAGTTTGCGGCTGCTCTCAGAAGCTGATCTACTGATTTTTGCTTACCAGAATACGGGTGAGTCAGCTAGCGGAGCGGTACGTTATGGCATGGCAACCCAAAAACCTGTTGCGGTAACACCCCTGGCGATATTTGATGATCTGGACGATGCGGTCTTTAAATTTGATGGATGCAGCGTCGACGATATCAGTCAGGGGATTGACCGGATCCTGAATGCCATCCGTGAACAGGACGCCTGGGCTACCAGGACTCAACAACGTGCCGATGCATGGCGTGAACAACATGATTATTATGCTGTTTCACGCCGCCTGGTTAATATGTGTCAAGGCTTAGCTAAAGCTAAATATTTTAAATAAAAATATTCCCCCTTGTATTTTTTGCCTTTGAATACAAGGGGAGCTAGATGATGATGTGTCATTTATTATGAAAATTATTTTTGCTACTGAGCCAATTAAATACCCGTTAACGGGCATCGGTCGGTATTCCCTGGAACTGGTTAAGCGACTGGCGGTTGCTCGTGAAATCGAAGAGCTGAAGCTGTTTCACGGCGCGTCGTTTATCGACCAGATCCCCCAGGTTGAGAATAAAAGCGATACCAAAGCCAGCAATCATGGTCGTCTGTCGGCGTTTCTGCGCCGCCAGCCGCTGCTGATTGAGGCGTATCGCCTGCTGCATCCGCGGCGCCAGGCGTGGGCATTGCGCGATTACAAAGACTACATTTACCATGGCCCTAACTTCTATCTGCCGCATCGCCTGGAACGCGCCGTAACCACGTTTCATGACATCTCTATATTTACCTGCCCGGAATATCATCCAAAAGATCGGGTTCGCTATATGGAGAAGTCCCTGCACGAGAGCCTGGATTCGGCAAAGCTGATCCTGACCGTCTCTGACTTCTCGCGCAGTGAAATCATCCGCCTGTTCAACTATCCGGCGGAGCGGATCGTCACCACCAAGCTGGCCTGCAGCAGCGACTATATTCCGCGCAGCCCGGCGGAGTGCCTGCCGGTCCTGCAGAAATATCAGCTGGCGTGGCAGGGCTATGCGTTGTATATCGGCACCATGGAGCCGCGTAAAAATATCCGCGGTCTGCTGCAGGCCTATCAGCTGCTGCCGATGGAGACCCGCATGCGCTACCCGCTGATCCTCAGCGGTTATCGTGGATGGGAAGACGATGTGCTGTGGCAGTTAGTCGAGCGCGGTACGCGAGAAGGGTGGATCCGTTACCTGGGCTATGTCCCGGATGAAGACCTGCCTTATCTGTACGCGGCGGCCAGAACCTTTGTTTATCCCTCCTTCTACGAGGGATTCGGTTTACCTATTCTTGAAGCGATGTCTTGCGGTGTGCCGGTAGTATGTTCCAATGTCACTTCTTTGCCTGAGGTGGTTGGCGATGCCGGCCTCGTTGCCGATCCTAATGATGTAGACGCGATTAGCGCGCATATTTTGCAGAGCCTGCAGGATGATAGCTGGCGGGAAATCGCCACCGCGCGCGGTCTTGCCCAGGCGAAACAGTTTTCGTGGGAGAACTGTACGACCCAGACCATTAACGCCTATAAATTACTCTAAGGGTGTCAGTTGAGAGTTCTACACGTCTATAAGACCTACTATCCCGATACCTACGGCGGTATTGAGCAGGTCATTTATCAGCTCAGTCAGGGCTGCGCCCGCCGGGGAATCGCAGCCGATGTTTTTACTTTTAGCCCGGACAAAGAGACAGGACCTGTCGCCTACGAAGACCATCGGGTCATTTATAATAAGCAGCTTTTTGAAATTGCCTCCACGCCGTTTTCGCTGAAAGCGTTAACGCGTTTTAAGCAGATTAAAGATGATTACGACATCATCAACTACCATTTTCCGTTTCCATTCATGGATATGTTGCATCTCTCGGCGCGGCCTGACGCCAGAACGGTGGTGACCTATCATTCTGATATTGTGAAACAAAAACGGTTGATGAAGCTGTACCAGCCGCTGCAGGAGCGATTTCTCGCCAGCGTCGACTGCATCGTCGCCTCGTCGCCCAACTACGTGGCCTCCAGCCAGACCCTGAAAAAATATCAGGATAAAACGGTGGTGATCCCGTTTGGTCTGGAGCAGCATGACGTGCAGCACGATCCGCAGCGGGTGGCGCACTGGCGGGAAACCGTCGGCGATAACTTCTTCCTCTTCGTCGGCGCTTTCCGCTACTACAAAGGGCTGCACATTCTGCTGGATGCCGCCGAGCGTAGCCGGCTGCCGGTGGTGATCGTCGGGGGAGGGCCGCTGGAGGCGGAAGTGCGTCGTGAAGCGCAGCAGCGCGGGCTGAGCAATGTGGTGTTTACCGGCATGCTCAACGACGAAGATAAATACATTCTCTTCCAGCTCTGCCGTGGCGTGGTCTTCCCCTCGCATCTGCGCTCCGAGGCGTTTGGCATTACGTTACTGGAAGGCGCGCGCTTCGCCAGGCCGCTGATCTCCTGTGAGATCGGCACCGGGACCTCGTTCATTAACCAGGACAAAGTGAATGGTTGCGTGATCCCGCCGAATGACAGTCGGGCGCTGGTGGAGGCGATGAATGAGCTCTGGCATAACGATGAAACCGCCAGCCGCTATGGCGAAAACTCGCGTCGTCGTTTTGAAGAGATGTTTACTGCCGACCATATGATTGACGCTTACGTCAATCTCTACACTACTCTGCTGGAAAGCAAATCCTGAGGCTAGCTACCCCCGCCGTTGCGGCGGGGGTCAACGCGTTAGTGACGACTCTTCAGATTATCAATCACTTCCCCGAGATCCAGCCCCTGGTCCTGCAGCAGCACCAGTAGGTGATACATCAGGTCCGACGCCTCATTCTTCAGCTCGAAGCGGTCGTTCACCGTGGCGGCCAGCGCGGTCTCCACGCCTTCTTCTCCCACTTTCTGCGCGATGCGCTTGGTGCCGCTGGCATACAGCTTCGCCGTGTAGGAGCTCTCCGGGTCGGCGTGCTTACGCTCAGCCAGCAGCTGCTCCAGCTGATAGAGGAACAGCCACTGGTGTCCGGCGTCGCCGAAGCAGCTGGTGGTGCCTTTGTGGCAGGTCGGCCCGATCGGGTTCACCAGCACCAGCAGCGTATCGTTGTCGCAGTCCGGTGTGATGCTCACCACGTTGAGGACATTGCCCGAGGTTTCACCCTTGGTCCACAGCCGCTGTTTGGTGCGTGAGTAAAAGGTGACCTTGCCGGTGGCTTCGGTTTTCTCCAGCGCGTCCTTGTTCATGTAGCCCAGCATCAGCACTTCGCCGGATACGGCGTGCTGCACGATGGCCGGCATCATGCCGTCCGTTTTTTCCCAGTCCAGCTGTTCAGTCAACATACCCTTATCTCCACGCCCTGTGCCGCCAGGTACGCTTTCAGTTCGCCAATATTAATAATCTGTTTGTGGAATACCGAGGCCGCCAGCGCGCCGTCAACGTCGGCGTCGCGGAAGGCTTCGAGGAAGTGTTCCATGGTGCCTGCGCCGCCGGAGGCGATCAGCGGCACATGGCACACCGCGCGGACCTTCGCCAGCTGCTGCAGGTCGTAGCCGTTGCGCACCCCGTCCTGGTTCATCATATTGAGGACGATCTCGCCCGCGCCGCGCTTCTGCACTTCCTCCACCCAGTCGAGGGTTTCCCACTGCGTCACCCGGGTGCGGCTCTCGTCGCCGGTGTACTGATTAACGTGATACTTGCCGGTCTGTGCATCAAACCAGGTATCGATCCCCACCACGATGCACTGCACGCCAAAGCGGTCTGCAAGGCGGGTGATCAGCGTCGGGTCGGCGAGAGCAGGGGAGTTAATCGAGATCTTATCGGCGCCGAAGGAGAGGATCTGCGCCGCGTCTTCCAGCGACTTGATCCCGCCCGCCACGCAGAAAGGAATATCGATTACTTCCGCCACCCGCGACACCCAGCTCTTGTCGACCACCCGGCCGTCGCTGGAGGCGGTGATATCATAAAACACCAGCTCGTCGGCGCCTTCGTCGGCATAGCGCTTGGCCAGCGGGACGATATCGCCGATGATCTCGTGATTACGGAACTGCACGCCTTTCACTACCTGGCCGTCGCGGACGTCGAGGCAGGGGATTATCCGTTTTGCCAGCATTGAATGGCCTCCGTTACGTTGAATTTGCCTTCCAGCAGCGCGCGACCGACAATCACGCCGCGCACCCCGGTGCCGCGCAGGGCGGCAATATCATTGAGATCGCCGATGCCGCCGGACGACTGAAACGCCACCTGCGGGTAGCGGGCGCAGACTTCCTCGTACAGCGAGACGTTGGAGCCCGCCAGCGTGCCGTCGCGGGAGATATCGGTGCACAGCACATGCTGCAGGCCGACCGGCAGATAGCTCTCCACCAGCTCCTCCAGGGTCACGCCGGAGTTTTCCTGCCAGCCGCTGACCGCCACCTGCTTATTGCCGTCGGCGTCGATACGCACGTCGAGGGCCAGTACCAGCCGCTCAGGGCCAAAGCGTTTAAACCAGCCTTTCACTTCCTCCGGGGATTTCACCGCAGTGGAGCCGACCACCACGCGGGCGACGCCGGCTTCAAGCAGGGCCGCGACATCCGCCTCGGTCCGCACGCCGCCGCCGACCTGCACCGGGACGTCAACGCCGGCGACCAGCGATTTCAGCAGCGGGATCTGGCGCTTCGCCGGATCCTTCGCCCCGGTCAGGTCGACCAGGTGCAGGACTTCCGCTCCCTGAGCGGCATAGGACTGCAGGCGCGGCAGCGGATCGCTGCCATAGTCGCGCTGCTGGCCATAATCCCCCTGGTGGAGACGAACGACGGTGCCGTCGATTAAATCTAAAGCAGGAATAATCATCACATCTCCAGGAAGTTTTTCAGCAGCTGCGCCCCGGCGCTCCCGGAGCGCTCCGGATGGAACTGCACGCCAAAGAAGTTATCTTTCTGCACCGCGGCGGTGAACGCCTCGCCGTAATTGCACTGGGCGATGGTGTACGGGTTGACCGGCATGGCGTAGCTGTGCACGAAGTAGAAGTAAGCCCCTTCTTCAATGCCGCGGAACAGACGATCGCCTGCTTTGGCATACACCCGGTTCCAGCCCATGTGCGGCAGCGGCAGGCCGTGGTCGGTCATCTTCGGCACCTCTTCCTCGATAATGCCCAGCAGATCGACGCCGTTGTTCTCTTCACTGCGCTTGCCGAGCAGCTGCATACCCAGGCAAATCCCCAGCACCGGCTGGGTACAGGCTTTGATCAGGTCGATCAGCTCGCGGTCGCGCAGCTGGTCCATCGCCGTTTGGGCGGTGCCGACGCCGGGAAGAAACAGTTTATCGGCACGCAATACCACCTCCGGGTCGCGGCTGACCACCGGCTCATAGCCGTGGCGGCCAATCGCCGATTTCACCGAATTGAGGTTGGCGCACCCGGTATCAAGGATCACCACATTCATTACAGCACCCCTTTGGAAGACGGCAGGGCATCGCCCTGGACGCGGATCGCCTGGCGCAGCGTACGGCCAAAGGCTTTGAACAGGCTTTCCACGCGGTGGTGATCGTTCTTGCCCTTGGTTTTCAGGTGCAGCGTCACCGCCATGGTGTAAGAGAGCGAGCGGAAGAAGTGTTCCACCATCTCGGTGCTCAGATCGCCGACGCGCTGATAGGTGAAGTCCGCCTTATACTCCAGGTGCGGACGGCCAGAGATATCCAGCGCGCAGCGGGCGAGACACTCGTCCATTGGCAGCACGAAGCCGAAGCGGTTGATGCCGCGCTTGTCGCCAAGCGCCAGCTTCAGGGCTTCGCCGAGGGCCAGGCCGGTATCTTCCACCGTGTGGTGATCGTCGATGTACAGATCGCCGCCGACGTTGACCTCCATGCGGAAGCCGCCATGGGTGGCGATTTGGTCGAGCATATGGTCAAAAAAGCCGACGCCGGTGTGGATCTTGCTGCCGCCTTCGCGGTCCAGCCACACTTTCACATCCACCTGGGTCTCTTTGGTGATGCGCTCGACGTGGGCATAGCGGTCACGGCGGGTCAGTTGCTCGCAGATGGTCGGCCAGTTCAGCGTCTCGCGGTCATAGCGCAGACCGATAATCCCCATGTTATCCGCCAGCTCAAGGTCGGTGGCCCTGTCGCCAATCACATAGCTGTGGGCTTTATCCAGTACGCCCTCTTCCAGCCACGGCAGCACCAGCTGGGTTTTCGGCTTGCGGCAGGCGCAGTTGTCGCCCGGGAAGTGCGGACAAATCAGCACTTCTTCAAAGTTAACGCCCTGCGAGGCGAAGATCTGCATCATCAGGTTGTGCGGGCCATCAAACGCCTCCTGCGGCAGGCTGTCGGTGCCCAGACCATCCTGGTTGGTGATCATCACCAGCTTATAGCCTTCCTGCTGCAGCTTCAGCAGCGCCGGGATCACCTGCGGCTCAAACGCCAGCTTGTCGAAACGGTCCACCTGGAAATCCACCGGCGGTTCGGAAATCAGGGTGCCGTCACGGTCAATAAAGAGATACTTCTGGGTCATACATTCTCCGCAGTCAAGGCGTCAATCACGCGCTGGCTCTCGGCACGGGTACCGATAGTGATACGCAAACAGCCGCTCAATGAAGGTTGTTTATTCTGGTCACGTAAGATAATGCCCTGATCCCACAAAGATTTAAACACTGCACTGGAGGCGGTTATCCGCGCCAGGACGTAGTTGGTTTCGGAATCGAAGACCTGCTCCACGCAGGCAATGCCGCGCAGCTGTTCCACCAGGTAGCGGCGCTCGTCGAGGATCTGCGCCACGCGCTGACGCATCGCGGCGATCCCCTCCGGGCTCAGGGCCTGGGCGGCGATATCGGCCACCGGCGTGGAGAGCGGGTACGGGGCGATCACTTTCAGCAGCACGTTAATCACCTCGGCATTGGCGAGGGTGAAGCCGCAGCGCAGGCCGGCGAGGGCGAAGGCTTTGGACAGCGTGCGCAGCACCACCAGGTGCGGGTAGTCGCTGAGCCAGCCGGCGAGCGTCGCCTGCGGGCAGAATTCAATATAGGCTTCGTCGGCCACCACGATAGCTTTGCCGCGGGTCATCTCCAGCAGGTCGCGCATCGACTGCGGGTCGATAATCTGCCCGGTCGGGTTGTTCGGGCTGCAGACGAAGACCACCTTCACCCCGCCCAGCTGCGCCTCGATGCCCGGCAGGTCGAGCTGCCAGTCGGCCAGCGTCGGCACGGTGCGGCACTCGACGCCGATGGTCTCGGCGCTGACGCTGTACATGCCGTAGGTCGGCGGGCAGTAGAGCACGGCGTCTTCGCCTGGCTCGCAGAAGGCGCGGATCAGCAGCTCAATGCCTTCGTCGGCGCCGCGGCTGACCAGCACCTGCTCCGGTTTAACCTCGGCGTAGCGGGCGTAGCTCTCAATCACCGCCTTCGGCTGCGGCTCCGGATAGCGGTTCAGCGTCTGCTCGGTCAGCTGGAAGGCCACGGCGGTGGGGAATTCGTTAGCGTTCAGCCAGACATCGCCTTTCCCGCCCAGGCGGCGAGCGGATTGATACGGGGTCAGCGCGCGAACGTTGGCGCGGGCTAAATCTTCAATGCTCATGCTTGCTCCTTCAGGGCGGCAACGCGCAGCGTTACGGCGTTTTTGTGGGCGTCAAGGCGCTCGGCGGCGGCCAGAATCTCAATCGTCGAGGCGAGGGCGGCAAAGCCGTCGCGCGACAACTCCTGCACGGTCATCCGTTTCTGGAAATCGGCCAGGCCGAGGCTCGAGCAGGTGGCGGTATAGCCATAGGTCGGCAGGACGTGGTTGGTGCCCGAGGCATAGTCGCCCGCGGATTCCGGCGACCAGTCGCCAAGGAAAACCGAGCCGGCGCTGGTGATGCTGTCCACCAGCTCACGGGCCTGGCGGGTCTGAATGATCAGGTGCTCCGGACCGTACTGGTTGGAGATGGCCACGCACTGCGTCAGGTCGCGGGCCACGATGATCCGGCTGGCGGAGAGCGCCACGCGGGCGGTTTCGGCGCGCGGCAGGGCTGCCAGCTGGCGCTCCACGGCCTCGGCGACGCGGTTGCCCATCCCGGCGTCCGGGGTCAGGAGGATCACCTGCGAGTCCGGGCCGTGTTCCGCCTGCGACAGCAGGTCGGAGGCGACAAAGTCCGGATTGGCGCCGCTGTCGGCGATCACCAGCACTTCCGACGGGCCGGCCGGCATGTCGATGGCCGCGCCGTCCAGACGCTGGCTGACCTGGCGTTTGGCCTCCGTGACGTAAGCGTTACCCGGGCCAAAGATTTTATCCACCTTCGGCACCGACTCGGTTCCGAGGGCGAGGGCGGCGATGGCCTGCGCGCCGCCGACGTTAAAGATGGTTTTCACGCCGCACAGCTGCGCGGCGTAGAGGATCTCATCGGCGATAGGCGGCGGCGAGCAGAGCACCACCTGCTGACAGCCGGCGATGCGCGCCGGCGTCGCCAGCATCAGCACCGTGGAGAACAGCGGCGCCGAGCCGCCCGGAATATACAGCCCGACGGAGGCGATAGGGCGGGTGACCTGCTGGCAGCGCACCCCCGGCAGCGTTTCGACATCCACCGCCTGCAGCTTTTGCGCGTTGTGGAAGGTCTCGATGTTTTGCACCGCCACCGCCATCGCCTGCTTCAGCTCGTCGCTGAGGCGCTCGCCGGCGGCGGCGATCTCCGCCTCGCTCACCTGCAGCGCGGCGACGGTGGTTTTATCAAACTTCGCGCTGTATTCGCGCAGCGCCGCATCGCCATTGGCTTTAACGTTATCGAGGATCTCCGCCACCGTTTTACTGATGCTGTCGGAGGCGGAAATCGCCGGGCGCGTTAAGAGTTGTCGCTGTTGGTCAGCGCTACAGCCGTTCCAGTCGATGATTGTGTTGAAGCTCATGATTGTTTTCCCCTGTGTGTCCCGTGACCGGCTGGCCGATTACTCCATCATCTTCTCAATCGGCAGCACCAGAATGGAGCTGGCGCCCAGCGCCTTCAGTTTTTCCATGGTCTCCCAGAACAGGGTTTCGCTGCTGACCATGTGCATCGCCACGCGCTGCTTGTCGCCTGCCAGCGGCAGAATGGTCGGACGCTCGGCGCCCGGCAGCAGGGCAACCACTTCCTCAAGGCGTTCGGTCGGGGCGTGCATCATGATGTATTTCGACTCGCGGGCCTGGATCACGCCCTGAATACGGGTCAGCAGGCGGTCAATCAGCTGCTGTTTGGCGTCGGCCATTTCGCCGTCGCGCTGGATCAGGCAGGCTTTGGAGCGGTAGATCACTTCCACTTCGCGCAGGCCGTTGGCTTCCAGGGTGGCGCCGGTGGAGACGAGGTCGCAAATGGCGTCGGCGAGGCCGGCGCGCGGCGCCACTTCCACGGAGCCGTTCAGCAGACAGGATTTAAAGGAGATACCTTTTTGATCGAGGTAGCGCTTCAGCAGGTGCGGGTAAGAGGTGGCGATACGTTTGCCGTCCAGCGCCGCCGGGCCGTTCCAGGCTTCATCCACCGGGGTCGCCAGCGACAGGCGGCAGCCGCCGAAGTCCAGACGACGCAGGGTGAAGTAGCGCGGGTCTTCGCCCTGGGCGCGGCGGCTGAGCAGCTCTTCTTCCAGCACGTTTTCGCCGATAATGCCGAGGTCGACAACACCGTCCATCACCAGGCCCGGGATATCGTCATCACGCACGCGCAGAATGTCGATTGGCATATTTTCCGCCAGCGCAATCAGACGCTGGGTGTGCAAATTGACTTTAATGCCGCAGCGGCTGAGTAATTCGCGTGAATCTTCGCTTAAACGGCCTGATTTCTGAATAGCTATGCGTAAACGGGTGTTGTCTAACATTGTTCTTTTCCTCTGAATACCTGTCTGAATCTGTCCGAATTTGGTCCAAAAAAAAGCCCCCGGAAGTGAATCTTCCGGGGGCTCTCTGCGCGTTCATGCACCACTGGAAGATCCAAATGTCTTCCAGCACACATCGCCTGAAAGACTAGTCAGGATGATGGTGATGATGGTGGTGTTTAAATTGAACGCGGTTCATAAAATTCTCTGTGAATGACTATGCATTTGATGTCCTTTAACCTAAACCACTTCCGCCGCAGAAAGCAAGGGCTTTTTTCTATCATTAATTCATTTCACATTGAGCGAAGAAATTGTCAGTTGCCGCTGGCTGGCGTAGCCTGTAATCAGCACAGCGAAAGAGTCAGGAGCCTGGGATGAAAAAGGTCGCGATAGTCGGTTTGGGATGGCTGGGGATGCCGCTGGCGCTGTCGTTGACGGCGCGAGGCTGGCAGGTCACCGGCAGTAAAACCACGCAGGATGGCGTGGAGGCGGCGCGGATGTGCGGGATCGACAGCTATCCGCTGCGCCTGGAGCCGCAGCTGGTCTGTGATACCGAGGACCTCGACGCGCTGATGAACGTCGATGCGCTGGTGATCACGCTGCCGGCCCGGCGGACCGGCGCGGGGGAAGGGTTTTATCTGCAGGCGGTGCAGGAGATCGTCGATACCGCGCTGGCGTACCATATTCCGCGGATCGTCTTCACCAGCTCCACCTCGGTGTATGGCAACGTCAACGGCACGGTGAAAGAGAACTCCCCGCGCCTGCCGGAGACCGCCAGCGGGCAGGTGCTCAAGGAGCTGGAAGACTGGCTGCACAACCTGCCGGGGACGTCGGTGGATATTCTGCGCCTGGCCGGGCTGGTGGGGCCGTCCCGTCATCCGGGACGTTTTTTCGCCGGCAAGTCGGCGCCGGATGGCCAGCATGTGGTCAATCTGGTGCATTTGCAGGATGTGGTGGCCGCCATCGAACTGCTGCTGCAGGCTCCGAAGGGCGGGCACATCTATAATCTATGTGCGCCCCGCCATCCGGCACGCGGCCTCTTTTATCCGCAGATGGCCCGCGAGCTGGGGCTGCCGCCGCCGGTGTTCAGTGACAGCCCGGACGGCGGCCAGGGCAAGATTGTGGATGGCAATCGAATCTGCAATGAGCTGGGATTTGAGTACCAGTACCCCGATCCGCTGGTGATGCCGATGGAGTGATTCGCCAGCGGTGATTCGCATACCGTAAGGGGGTAGCGATGAAACCACTGCTGGATGTCCTCGTGATCCTCGACGCACTGGAAAAAGAGGGGAGCTTTGCCGCGGCGTCGGCAAGGCTCTTTAAAACGCCCTCGGCGCTGAGCTACACCATTCACCGGCTGGAAAGCGATCTCAATATTCAGCTGCTCGACCGCAGCGGTCACCGCGCGCGCTTTACCCCCACCGGACAGATGCTGCTGGAGAAAGGACGGGAAGTGCTGCATATCGCCCGCGAACTGGAGATCCGGGCGGTTAAGCTGCAGCAGGGGTGGGAGCATACCCTCCGCCTGGCGGTGGACAGCACCTTTCCCGTGGCGCAACTCTCGCCGCTGATTGCCGCATTTTATCAACAGCAGCCGCTGACCCGGCTGCACTTCACGCTGAACCCCTCGCTGCTGGACTGGCGGCCGCTGACTGAAGGGCAGGCCGATCTCCTGCTGGGGGCGCTCGGCGAGCCGCCGCCGCTGAGCGGCTATGATTATCTTCCCCTTGGCGAGCTGGATCTGGAGCTGGTGGTCTCCCCGCAGCATCCTCTGGCGGAGCGTCGCGCCCCGTTGAGCTGGCGAACTCTGCGCCGTTACCGCGCGGTCGCCACCGGCGAGGGCGGGGCGCTGCTCGGCGATCAGGAGACCCTGACGGTATGTGACGTTACGGCGCAGCTGGCGCTGCTGCGCATGGGACTGGGGTGGGGCTGCCTGCCGCGTTACCAGGTGCAGGGGCTGCTGGAGAGCGGCGAACTGGTCAGCTTGACCGTGCGCGGGCAGTCGCCTCGTCAGCACGCGTGGATCGGCTGGAATGACGCTACCTGCGGTTTGGCTGGCAAATGGTGGCGGGAAACGCTATTAGCAAATAGTGCTATTTTTACAATTTATCATATGGAAACCGTATAGATATTAGCACGTTAAAAAATATGCTTACGCAATGAACTTCATAACATCTTGTCAACGCCGTTGAATTTGTTGCAAAATATGCGGCCTGAAAACCAGAGACTAGCCGACGCTTTTTTTTAAAGTGTCGGTTATTTTTTTGGTCGAAAGACACATCATTCAATACCAAGAGGCCGGGCTTCGTACCGGATAGATATTTACTAAAAACCGACAGTCGTTGTCGCTGAGGAATAGAAAGAAATGGGGCAATTTTTTGCTTACGCGCTGGCGTTCACCGTAAAAGGGGATAACTATGTCGCATAACGCTACTCCAAATACCTCTCGCGTGGAATTACGTAAAACACTTACGCTAGTTCCGGTTGTAATGATGGGCCTGGCCTATATGCAGCCGATGACGCTGTTCGATACGTTTGGTATCGTCTCTGGTATGACCGACGGTCACGTGCCGACGGCCTACGCCTTTGCGTTAATCGCTATCCTGTTTACTGCGCTGAGCTACGGCAAGCTGGTACGTCGTTACCCGTCCGCCGGCTCGGCGTATACCTATGCGCAGAAATCCATCAGCCCGACCGTTGGCTTTATGGTGGGTTGGTCCTCGCTGCTCGACTACCTGTTCGCGCCGATGATCAACATTCTGCTGGCGAAAATCTATTTTGAAGCGCTGGTGCCTTCGATTCCGTCGTGGGTGTTTGTTATCGCGCTGGTCGCCTTTATGACCGCCTTTAACTTGCGCAGCATTAAATCCGTGGCCAACTTCAACACCGTGATCGTGGTGCTGCAGGTGGTGCTGATTGCCGTCATTCTCGGCATGGTGATTTATGGCGTGTTTGAAGGCGAAGGCGCCGGTACGCTGGCCAGCAGCCGTCCGTTCTGGTCCGGTGACGCGCACGTGATCCCGATGATTACCGGGGCGACGATCCTGTGCTTCTCGTTTACCGGCTTCGACGGCATCAGCAACCTGTCTGAAGAGACCAAAGATGCAGAGCGCGTCATTCCGCGCGCGATCTTCCTGACCGCGCTGATCGGCGGCCTGATCTTCATCTTTGCCACCTACTTCCTGCAGCTGTACTTCCCGGATATCTCGCGCTTTAAAGATCCGGATGCGTCACAGCCGGAAATTATGCTCTACGTGGCAGGTAAAGCCTTCCAGGTGGGCGCGCTGATCTTCTCCACCATCACCGTACTGGCTTCCGGTATGGCGGCGCACGCTGGCGTGGCGCGTCTGATGTACGTGATGGGTCGTGACGGCGTATTCCCGAAAAGCTTCTTCGGCTACGTCCACCCGACCTGGCGCACCCCGGCGATGAACATCATCCTGGTCGGCGCTATCGCCCTGCTGGCGATTAACTTCGACCTGGTGATGGCGACGGCGCTGATTAACTTTGGTGCGCTGGTGGCGTTTACCTTTGTTAACCTGTCGGTGATTTCGCAGTTCTGGATCCGTGAGAAACGCAACAAGACGCTGAAAGACCACTTCCAGTATCTGTTCCTGCCGATGTGCGGCGCCCTGACCGTCGGCGCGCTGTGGGTCAACCTGGAAGAGAGCTCGATGATTCTGGGCCTGATCTGGGCCGGTATCGGTCTGGTCTATCTGGCCTGCGTGACCAAAAGCTTCCGCAACCCGGTGCCGCAGTACGAAGACGTGGCGTAAGGCGTAGCGTGATCTGAATGAGAAAAGCCGGAGGGAAACCTCCGGCTTTTTTTCGTTTGGCCCGGTGCTATATCTTTTGCCCGGCGGCGCTGCGCTTGCCGGGCCTGGGGGATATAAGCTGACGGGAGGCCTCCGTAGGCCGGGTCAGGCGCAGCCGCCACCCGGCACAAAAGCGGCTCCGCGCCCGCTGCCCTTGCCCGGCAATATGTTGGCCACGGAAACGACTGCCGGACGGTTCCCTCTCCCTCCGGGAGAGGTTAGGGTGAGGGAAAGCACTGCTGGGAAGTCTTTTATGTTATCTGTGGCTTCAGCGGGCATCGCGCTCCCGGTAAGTCTTCTGCGTTATGTCTCTCATGGCGCAGGGAGCGCACAGGGGGCGGCCAGTCGCCGCCGCCCCCTGTACCCC